>NZ_JACCQB010000001.1:0-497291 GCF_015712265.1 Burkholderia sp. 9777_1386
CTGACTTACTTTAGTGTGAGACTCTTGATACTTTTGCTATCTGATCCGAGGATCAGCTCGCTGTCATCAAGCGCCCACACTTATCGGCTGTTAATTTTTAAAGAGCATGTCTGCGAGGGATCTTGAACCCCTCAGCAGCGCTGCGTTTTCAGCAGCAGAGAAGCGAGATTATGAACCGTGTTTCGCAGCTCGTCAACAACTTTCTGAACGACTTCGTTGCGACTGCGGGGCTCAACTTCCGTACCGCCGAGGCTCGCTACCTCCGAACCCCAACAGCACTGCTTCCCTTCCCTCCGCGCCGCGTTTCCGTTGGCGCGAAAGAGGCGTGATTCTAAGCACCTGTCCCCATCCATGCAAGCGCTTTTGTGAAGAAAGTTTGAAAAAGCCTCCGTGCGCTCACGCGCACGGAGGCTTTGGGCTCGACGGGCCAGGAAGCGCAACGCGCGCCGCCGTCCAAAGATATGACGAACACGTCTCTTTCCCCCTATATGAGGGGGCGCGGAACGGCCAAGGAACCCGGCGCGGTCGAGTATCATGCCGCGACCGAACCACGCACTCATATTGACGATGGACAGCACGACTCAACCCGGCGACACCGACCTTCGCGACGAATATGCGGCACTGCGCGAGCGCGCGATCCTGCTGGAACAAGAGGTCCCGCCGCTTCTGCAACGCATCTCGGACATGCTGCCGCGCATCAGCGGCGAATCCGAACTCGCGGATACGCATCGCGAGCGACTCGTCGGTGCGCGCAACGCGGCACTGGTCTCGATCGAAAACTATCAGCAGGCGATTCCATTCCTGCAGACCGCCGACTCGATCATCGAGCAGCTGGACAAGACGCCCGAGCGCGACGAAGACATCGAGTGGCGGGAATCGCTGCTGCAACGGCTGGACGAGTTGATCGATGTCGCGGTCGTGATGATCGACGATGCGGACAGCTACTTCGCGCATGCCCAAGCATGCGACCTGTCCAGCGTGCCGACATCCATCCTCGAGGATTGAACAGGCTCGCCCGGCATCGCGCGGTGCACCGGCCTCACGTCGTGCCCGCCGACAGCCGCTAGCCGCCCGCTGCATCGCCGGGCCTGCGGCATTCTTCCCGCACGAAGCGTTCGCCCTCCGACCGCCATCCCGCGCGGAGCCGCACGTCGCCGCTACGGCGAATCAAGCACGATCGTCTCGCTCATCACCGGCACGCGGATGTACCCGCCCGCCGCATCGCCATACGCATGCGCGTTCCCGTCGATCACGTACTGCGCCGTCAACGCGCACAAGGTGGCGTCTCGCGCATCGACGGTGCGCAGCGTCGATACGTCGATTCCCAGCCGCTCCAGCAATTGCCGCCGCTGATTGCGCTTCTGCTTCGCCGACGCCACGGCCTTGCCCAGCATCGCGCAGGTAATCGCATAAGGATAGGTTTCGAAGCTCGCACGGCCGCCCGCGTAGCGCGCGTCCGTCAGCAACGGATAGGCGTCCGAAAGCGCGCGGTAGACGCGCTCTCCCATGAACATCCAGTCGAAGAAGCCCGACGTGCTCGCGATGGCCTGCTCGCGCGACGGCGTCGGGAAGCACGAGATCCGTTCGCGCGCGAGCGCCTGCTCGGCCGCGCGGCGGCCGCTCCCTGTCCACCACAGGCTCGGCGCGTCGACGCCGACGGCCACGACGTCATGGGCGAGACACAGTGCGGGCAACGACTCGGGCGCGATTCGCGCTTCCCGACAGACGACCGTCGAGCCACGCAGGATCACGAGATCGCACAGCTTCCTGTCGCCGCCAACGTCGACACCCGCGACTGCAGCCGGTCGTGGTGCGGCGGATCGGGCCGATCGCATGCGCGTGCGTCAGTCCGCCGGCCGTGCCGCGTACGCGGTGTCGAAGATCGCCTCGAGACCGGGATGGACGCCGCGCATCGGGTCGACGACCGACTTCGCCCAGTCGAAGTACGCCTGCTTGCGTTCGAGCGGCCAGTCCGCGGGCGGATGCCGGGCGATGTCGCGCAGGTTGCAGATCTTGTCGGCCAGCTTCACCAGCTTCGCGCGCCGGCTGATGGTGGCCGCGTGCTCGACCTGCAGACGCTTGCGCTCCTCCTTCGGCAGCGACTTGTCGTCGGTGACTTCCATCACGATGTCCGCCACATCCTTGCCGAACAGCCGCAGCAACTCCTGCTCGGTCGTCTCCGTATCCTCGACCGTGTCGTGCAACACCGCCGCGACGATCACGCGCTCGTCCTCGACGCCGGCCTCGTTGGCCAGTACGTCGGCGAGCGCGATCGGATGATTGATGTACGGCGACGCTTCTTCGTCCTTGCGCCGTTGATTGCGATGCTTGTCCGCCGCGAACGCAATCGCGGCTACCAGCTTCTTCATATTCACCCCTCGTGTGGCCAGACCGCGGCCGTTGAACCGGCCGCGTGCATTTCGGAACCGCTCATACTACCTGTACGCGATGCCGCTTCCCGTGCGCCGGCTTCCCGGCGTGCCCGCATCACGCGCCGACCGGCGCGCGCTGCAACTCGACCACGTTGACCCGCGCGCCGAATACGTCCCTCACGAGCGGCAGCAGGTGGTCGTGGTGCGTCAGGAACAGCACCTGGGTACGCGTCGACAGATCGCGCAGCGCATCGAGCCCCGCCTTCGCACGCGCGTCGTCGAAATTGATGAACAGGTCGTCGGCGACGAACGGCAGCGCCGTGCGGCTGCCGAGCTGCAACTCGAGCGCCGCGATCCGCAGCGCGAGGAACAGCTGATCGCGCGTCCCTTCGCTCAACCCGGCGACCTCGACCGACGTCCCCTTCGTACGCCGTGCATACAGCGCGGGCGGCGTCCGTTCGGTATCGACGGTCAGCTTCGCGAATTCGCCCAGCGTGAGTCCGGCGAAGATCTCGCCCGCGCGCCGCAGCATCGGCCCCTGCTTCTGGTCACGGTAGCGATCCGTCGCCCACTTCAGCAAGCGGCTCGCCGTGGCCGCTTCCAGATACTGTTCGGCCGCGTCGCCCATTGCCGCGAGCGCCTCCTGCCGCTTCGACTCGGCGACCGCCGCGTTCGCCTGGCCGTCGATCGCGCCGAACGCCTGATCGGCCACGACCTGCTGCTGCGACAACGCGTTCAGCCGTTTGCCGACATCGTCCAGCGACTGCTTCACCGCTTCCAGATGCGCCGGCACGTCGGCAATGTCCTGTTCCGCCACCTCGGCCTCGACGGCGGACCGGGACAGCCCGTCGCCGTCGCGCACCAGCGCCTCGTGCGCGGCATCGACCGCCTGCCGAAGCTGGCGCTGGCGATCCGAACGCTCGGCCAGCGGCAGCGCCGCATCGATCGACGCGACGCCGGCCCGTTGCAGCAGCGGCTGGATGCGCGCGTCGGCGCCGGCCACCGCAGCCGCCGCGTCCGCGACCTTGCCGTCGGCCTGCCGCACGGCCTCGTCGGCACGATCGATCGCACGCGCGATTTCCCGGGCGGCCGCGAGGCGCATCGTCAGCCGCCGCGCGACGTCCGGCCAGTCGCCGCTCGCCAGCCATTCCGGCGCGAGCGCTTCGGCAAGCCGCCGCGCGCCGGCCTCGAGTGCGTTCAACTCCGCGCGGATCGCGGCGATCCGGTTGCGCGGCGCGTCGGCATCGGCCAGTTCGGCCGTCACCGTATTCGCGAGCCCGAGCGCGCCTTCCGCCGCGGCCAGCGTCGTCGCGCTCGCGGACAGTTTCGCGTCGGCCAGCGCGTCGCGCCATTGCGCTTGCCACGCGTCGTAAGCCGTTTGCGCATGATCGGCCCGCAACTGCGCGGTCGCGCAGCCGCGTTCGGCTTCCCGCGCACGATCGTCGAGGCTGTCCTTCTGCGCGGCCGCTTTCTCGGCCGACTGCACGAACGTCTCGGCGACGGCGACGAGCGCGGCCAATCCGTCCGCTCCGCCGCCCCGCGATACCGGCAGCAGCGCCGCGCGCAGCGCGGCTTCCGCGCTGGCACGGGTAGCACGCATCGCGTCGAATTCGCGACGCTGACGATCGAGCTCGGCCTGTGCAGCGAACACCGCGTCGCGCTTCGCGAGCCAGTCGCCCATCGCCGCCAGCGGCATGCCGGGCACCGCGGCCGTCGTCGCGAGCGCGGCCCAGGCGTCGCGATGTGCGGCGAGCTCGCGCTCGCGTTCGTCCAGCGCGGCTTGCCGGCGCGTCACGCCTGCACGGGCGGATTCGACCTGCTGACGCAGCGATTGCAGCGTCGCCGCGGCCTGGGTCGCGCCGAGCTGCGCATCGACGAGTTCGTCGGCGAGGCGAATCGCGGCATCGACCGCCGGTGCGCCCGTTGCGAGATCGACGGCCCCGCTGCGGATCTCGCCCCACGCGCCGTCGCGCCGCGCCCGCGCCGCCAGCACGTCGGCGGTCGTGACGACCTTGTGGTTCTCCGCGAAATGCTTCTCCTGCAGCACAAGCCGTTCGAGTTCCTCGAGCGCGCCATCCCGCGCGTCGCGCGCGGCAGCGGCCGCGCTGGCGCGTTCGCTGTCTTCCTTGAGCAACGCGCCGAGCCGCGCGGCCGACGGCACGTCGAGCGCGCGCAGCGCGTCGACCGGCATCCGCCATGGGCCGAGCGCATCGAGTGCGCCGGTCAGCGTGCGTTCGGCAGCCGCGATGTCATGCGCCAGCGCCTGCTCGCGCGGGCCGCTGTTGCGAAAACCCTGTGCATCGGCCAGCGCCGCGCGCAATGCTTGCGGCACGTCGACGGTCGACAGGCGCGCCTGTTGTTCGCGGACCTGCGCCAGCTCGCGCGTGCGTTCGTCGAGCGATTCGCGCGCGCCGGCGAGCGCCTGGTGCAACGCGCCATGCTCGCGCAGCAGGTTCGCGACGGTCTGCAGCGACAGCGCCGTCGGCAACGCGGCGCGCAGCGACGCTTCGTCCGTCGGCCAGCCGAGTTGCGCGGCCGCCGACAGCGCGGCGGACAGGTGCCGCTCGACGTCCGCACCGAGCAGCAGCAGATCCTGCGCGTGATTCATGCATGCGCCGCGCAGCCGGTCGAGCGCCTCGATATCCGCTTCGAGCGCCAGCGTGTCGGCGTCCGCGGCGATCGCATCGCGCGCCTGCCGCTTCGCGAGCAGGTCGGCGCGCCGTTCCTCGAGCACCTTCTGCTCGGCCGCGAGATCGCCTTGCGCCTTCAGCAGATCCGCATACGCGGTCGGCGGCAACTCGACGACCGTGCCGAGTTCGGCCAGCGCCGCATCCTTGACCGTCAGTTCCTTCAGGTACGGCGCGAGCCGCCGCACGCGTTCGAGCTTCGAGCGCAGCGCTTCGAGCCGACGCTGTTCCGCGCGCGCCTGCTCGATCTGCTGCTCGACCGCTTCGCGTGCGTCCTTGCGATCGACCCAGTCGCGCGTGCGCACCTGGACCGTCTTCAGTTCGGCGACGGCTTCGTTGAACGCCGTTTCGGCCAGCGCAAACGCGCTGCCGCTGCGACGCGGCGCCCACAATTCGAGCGCGCGCGCGTCGAGTTCCTCGCGCACCGGCCCGAGGCTGCCGACGCCGGCCGCCGATTCGAACAGCACCTGGCCGAGCTTGTCCGATGCGTCGAGAATGCTGCGGCCGCCATCGACCAGCCGCCCGTGATCGAGCCCGAACATCTGCTCGAAGAATTCGCGCGTCGCACCGTCGAGGATCGCGGCCAGATAGTCGTCGGGCAGCTTGTCGTCGGCGGGCGTGCGCAACGAACTGCGGCCACGCGCCCGGTGGAACGCGAGTTCACCGGCGCCGCTCTCCAGCACGCCGCCGATTCGCAACTCGGGTGTGCTGTGCAGGAAATCGAGCGGCGTCTGCAGCTTCATCCCGAACAGCAACTCGGACACGGCCGTGCGGATCGTCGACTTGCCCGCCTCGTTCGGCCCGACGATCACGTGAAAATCCTCGCTGGCCGACGGAAAACGCAACGTCTCGTCGGTGAACTTGCCGTACTTGATCAGATCGAGCTGGCTGATGCGCATCGCTTACTCCCCCCTCGCGAGCCGCGCGAGCAACGCGGGCCCGACCTGCTCGACCAGCGCGGTCAGCTCGCCCGCGCGCGCCATCGTCAGCAACGGCACCTCCTCCTTCACGTCGCTGCGGACCTTGCCGACGAACGGCTTCAGGTCGCGTTCGAGCAGCGCGAGGAAATCCGGATCATGCGCGGCGTCGGCCAGGATCCGCTTCAGGTCCTCCAGCGCCTCGAGCGGTTCGCTTTCGCCCGGCTGCCGATCGGCAGCGGACGTCGCGAGCCGGACCTTCTCCAGCCACAGCCGCTCGTTGCCGATGATGCCGATCTGGTTCAGCACTTCCGCACGCAACTGCGGCGCGCGGCCGAAAAAGAGGCCATGCGCGAGCGTGCGCCCGGTGACGGTGACGCGCACCGCGCGCGGCACGTGGCCGTCGACGGTCAACAGCGCCTCCAGCGACTGGCCGATCTTTCGCGACAGATCGGCCACCGACAGGCAATCGGACGCATCGACCGACACGGCTTCCCAGCGCAGCACGTCGAGATACAGTCGCTCGACCTGCGTGTTGCCTTGCTCGACCGTCACGAGCACCGCGCCGCGCCGGCCGGTTTCGCGGATATGGCGCCCTTGCAGGTTGCCGGGAAACACGACGGTGGACGGGCCCGTCCATTGCTGGAATTCGTGCACGTGGCCGAGCGCCCAGTAGTCGTAGCCTTTCGCGTGCAGTTCGGCCAGCGTGCACGGCGCGTAGTTCGCGTGCGCCGCATACCCTTCGAGCGCCGTGTGCAGCACGCCGATGTTGTAGTACCCGGGCACCGGGTCCGGATAGCCGACCGCGAGATTGTCGACGACGGCCTTGTCCTTGAAGCTCTGCCCGTGCAGCGCGACGTCGAATTCCGGCAGCCTGAAGGTTTCCGGCTTGCGATGGCCGAACACGGTGACGTTGTCGGGCAGCGTCAGCTTCTTCGTCATCTCGCTTTCGGCATCGTGGTTGCCGCCGAGGACGAACGCGCGGATCCCGGCCTTGCGCAGGCGGCCCATCTGCTGGCCGAAGAAGATGCCCGTGTTGTGATCCTTCCAGTCGCCGTCGTACAGGTCGCCCGCGATCACGAGGAACGCGACTTCCTCCTCGATCGCCCGATCCACGAGTTGCCGCAGCGCCTCGCGCGACGCGTTGCGCAACTGCGCGGCCGGCGCGTCGGGGTACGCGCTCAGGCCGTGCAACGGGCTGTCAAGGTGAATGTCTGCCGCGTGGATGAACTTCACGAAGGTTCCTCTGTTTCATGGCGAAGGGGCGACGCCGCTCGCACGGGCCCGTGCCGTCAGGCGTCACCCCGGTAGCCGCCGGGCCTGCCGCCGCACATGCGACACGCGCCGAGCCGGATCGCGCTGCCCGTTGCAAGCGGGTCGCGATGGTACCTGAAAGCGGGTAACGACATGCGTTCTCCGTCGGTCCGGATGGCGGGGAAGCACGCGATACCGATGCGAACCGCCATTGTGCCGCAGCACGATCGCGTGACAGCGAAACGACGCCGGGAAAGCGTCGAACGGGGAGCAGGAACACACGCGGGATCGCCCCGCGTGCGTCGCGACGCACGCGCCCGGCTACCGGCGCTCACTCGCCGCGCGGAACGGGCGGCGGCGCATAGCCGTTGTCGTTGCCGGGGAATGGATTCGCGTTGCGGCGCAGCGCATCCTCGTCGCTCTCCTTCTGTGCGAACAGCGCCACACCGATCACGCCGACGTTCGCGGCATCGCCGTACCTTGAATTCACGACATAGCTGTCGGGCACGGCCGCGAAGCGGAACGCGGCGACTTCGTCGCGGCTCTTGCGGAAACCCTCGATCGTCAGCGTGCGGCCCGGATACAGCACGTAGCCGCCGTTCGTATAGCTGCCCGGCCGCCCCGACCGCACGTCGAGTCCATCGACCGTCGACACGACCTCGAACGCGCGGCGCCCCTGGTTACGCAACACGATCATGTAGCGCGAGCCTTCGACGCCGGCCATGTGCCAGCGGCCGTTGCTGCGCGCGAGACGCAGCGGCGCCCCCTTCTCGTCGGTAAACGACAGCGCGATGTCGCCGTTCGCGAGCGCGATGCGGGTCGGCAGCCGGCGCACCTGCGACGGGGGAAGATGGCCGGGCAGCACGTCGTTGTAGTAGACCGACGCGAGGTCCGTCGGCTTCGCCGGATCCGCGCGTTCGAATTCGACCTGCCGGGTTTCGGATCGCACCGACTCGCCCCACGCGGTACCGAGCCCGCGGCGTTCGCTGGCGTCCGGCGCGGCGCTGGGCGCGGCGGTACTGGCGGACGGCGGGGGCGGCGCCGCGCAGGCAGCCAGCCAGAGCGCGCAGGCGAGCGCGAGAAGGCGGAACAGGAGGGTCATGACGTGATGCCTCGGAATGTTATCGGACCGCGCCGGGCTCGCCGGAACGGTGTTTTTGTATCGTCTGTCGTCACGGTGTCGATCGGACATGCTGGCTCATGCCGGCCGGTACGACCATCGCGGCGACCGGCTGTCGGGCGCCCTGCTATTTAAGCATGGCGTGCGGGCAATGGGCAGGGGCCGCGCGCCGATAAAAAAACGGCCCGGCCCGCATCGAAGCGGACCGGGCCGTGGCGGGATGCGTGCTGTTTATTACAGCGCGCCTCCTTGCGCCGACGCCGAACCCTTCACGCCGACCGACGCGCCGCCCTGCACCGCGTTCGTCGCGCCTTCGAGCGCCTCGCCGGCCTTCGCCTTCGCGCCGCCCGCGACATCGCCCGCGGTCGACACCGCGCCTTGCGCATGGCTCTTCGTCGAACCTGCGACGTGCTTCACGTGCGACTTCGTCGCATGCACGGCCGATGCCGCCGCATCCTTCGTCGCGCCCGCCGCCGAACCGACCGCCTGCGTCGCGCCGCCCACTGCCGTGCCGGCTGCCGAGCCCACGCCGCCGACCGTCTTGCCGACACCGTTCAGCGCGCCGCCGACGACGTTGCCCGCGCCCGAACCCGAGCCTGCCGCATTCGCGCCGGCGCCCGCCTGCACGCCCACGCCGCCGCCGAGCAGCGGCGTCTGGACCTGGGCGCCGACACCTGCGGAACCCTGGGCGCCGGTCTGGGCGGTCTGTGCAAATGCAGCCGAAGTCGCCATCGCCGTCAGAGCGGCACCCAGCAGAATCGTACGAATCTTGTTCATGGTCATTCTCCCCAAAGACGTTGTTGCTGCGGGCCGCCTTCGTGCGGCTTGTCGCATGCCTCGCCGCGACATGCGGCAGGTGGAGCTAATGTAGCGGCGCCGACGCGCAAAACGATTGAATTGCGGGGACTGTTACTTCCGTTGCAAATGCTGACGATTGACTCACACTGTTTGACAATCGGGAGCTTGCGGCGGGTGAACGCCGTATTTGACGACTGGCGGGTGTGAACCGCGAACCGGGACGACCGGCTGCGTCACGGCGACGACCTGCCCGATCGCCAGGTATCGGGAAAGCCGATCCATGCAACGGCCGGCTGACGAGCCGGCCGCTTTTATCTGCATCCCGAAGGACGGGTGGCGCCCGGTCGTCGATGCGGCCTTGTCATGATGCACGGCCCCGGCCGCCGACAAGCGGACCGGGGCCGTGCGCATCCCACGCGGTTACGGCCGGAACGTATCGCCGAGCACGACGCCTTCGCGACGCGGATCGGTGCCGCCCTGCAACGCCGGCGACTGGCCGACCGTCACGCGCATCACCGTGTTGACGCCGCTCGCCTGCGCGGACGTCGACACCTTGTGCCCGAGCGCGAGCAGCCCCGTGATCAGCGGATCGTTCGCGCCGTTGTTCGCCGCGTTGACGTTCGGATGTTCGCCGCCGACCGTGGTCGTCGGGCTGTTGCTCGCGCCGAAGTCGACGAGGCCCGCCGACTGCTGCGCATCGAGCCCCCAGTCGAGCGCGCCGACCAGCGTCTTGACCACGTATTGCGGAATCGTGCCGCCGCCCGGCGAACCGGTCGCCATCACGAAGTCGCCGCGCGAGCCGTCCGCGGCCTGCCCGAACACGATCGTCGGCGCCATCGAGCTGCGCGGCCGCTTGCCCGGCTGCAGACGGTTGGCCACCGGATTGCCGGACGTGTCGAGCGGGTTCGCGGAGAAATCGGTCAACTGGTTGTTCAGCAGGAAGCCGTTGGTCATGTGGAACGAGCCCATGCTCGACTCGACCGTCGTCGTCGCGCTCAGCACGTTGCCGTCGCCGTCCACGATCGTGAACTGGTTCGTGCCGTGCTCGATCAGCGTCGTGTCGACGCCGAGCGGCACCGCACCGAGATTGCCGGGCTGCGCGGTGCCCATGCTCTTGGTCGTGTCGATCAGCGCCGCACGCGATTTCAGGTACGGCTTGTTCAGCAGCGTGTCCCACGTGCCGCCCGGCAGCGGCACGAAGTCGGTATCGGCCACGTACTTGTCGCGGTCCGCATAGGCGAGCCGTTCGGCCTCGGTGACGAGGTGGACGCCCGCGACGGTCGGCTTGCCGCCTTCGAGATCGATCGCCGTCGGCTTCAGCGACTTCAGGTCGAAGTTCTCGAGAATGCCGAGCGCCGACGCGACCGCGATGCCGCCCGACGACGGCGGCGGCATCCCGCACACCCAGTAGCTGCGATAGGTCGTGCACACCGGGTCGCGGCGCTTCGCCTGATAGGCGGCGAGATCCGCGACGGTCGTCTTGCCCGGCGTGAGCGTCGAGCCGTCCGCGCCCTTCGTCACCGCGATCTTCGCGACGATGTCCTGCGCGATCTGCCCCGTGTACAGCGCATTCGCGCCCGACTGCGCCATCAGCGACAGCGTGCGCGCATACGCGGGGTTCTTCAGTACGGTGCCGAGCGTCTTCGGCGACCCGTCGGCGTTCAGGAAATACGCGGCGGCTTCGGGATCGCGCTTCAGGTTCGCGGCGTTCGCCGCGATCGCGTCGGCCAGCCGGCCGCCGATCGGGAAACCGTTGGTCGCGAGCGTGATCGCGTCGCCGAACAGGCTCTGCCACGGCAGGCGGCCATGATCCTGTTGCAGCGCCTCGATGAGCCGCGGCACGCCGATCGTGCCGATCGAGCGGCCGCTCGCGCGCGCGTTCGGCAGCGGCGCCGAATGATCGGTGGCGTCGTCGACGTAGCGCAGGTAGTTCTCGGTCGCGGCGGCCGGCGCGGTTTCGCGGCCGTCGTACGCCTGCAGCGTCTTGCCGCGCGCATCGTAGTAGAGCAATACGCCGCCCGACCCGAGGCCCGTCGCCTCGGGCACCGTCAGGCCGAGCACGGCCTGCACGGCGACCGCCGCGTCGGCGGCCGTGCCGCCCTTCTTCAGCACCGCGCAACCGGCCGCGCTCGCGTACGCGTTCGACGTGGCGACCAGGTACGTTTTCGCATGGACGGGCTTCATCCCGGTGCGATAGCCCGACGACGCTTCCGGCAGCGACGGGTCGCCCGGCTGGTTCGAGCCCACCACGACCGTCGCGCCGCTGTTGTCGACCGCGAGGCAGCTCGCATCGGTGGAAGGTGCGGTCGTGCGGCCCGCCTCGTTCTCGACGTCGCCGCCGCAGGCGGTCAACAGGGCGGCCGCGAGCAACGCGGACGCATACGGAAAAATCGCTGTTCTGTTCATTGTCTGCCGATGTTCTCGTCGATCGTTGCGATGGACATCCTGTTGCCTGCACCCCCCTCGGTGCACGGGCAACGCGTTCGATGGTCCCATGAACAAAATTTTTTCCGCAATAAGGAAATGGCGTAGTGCAACCGGACGTTGTGTGCGCAACGTCACCGAACCGGCATGCGGGTTCACCTGTTGCACTGCATCGCGTTTCGATACGCCGATGCGGCTCGCCGCGCGACGTCGTTATCTTTTCGCCCGGCGACGCGTGCCGCTCGACGGGCCGCTGCGTGCGAAGCCGTGCTCCATCGCGTCGATCGCCTCGGAAAAGAACTCGAGAAACATCGTCATCGCGACGGTCGCGCTCATGTCCGCCCGCTGGTAGATGCAACTGAACGAGCGCGCGCCCACATCGGCCAGCGGCGTCCAGGCGAGCCGGCCGGCGGCCACGTCGTCCGCGACGTTTTCCGCGATCAGGAAGCCGACGCCGGCGCCTTCGGCCGCGAGACGCCGCACCATCGACACCGACCCGGTTTCGACCAGCGGCCGTACGTTGCGCGGCTGCCGCGCATCGATCTGGTCGAACATCGCGCGCAGCTCCGTGTCGGGCGTCATCAGGATCAGCGGATGCGCGAAGCAGTCGCGCATGCGCACCTTGCCACCCGTCGACGCCAGTGGATGACCGGGCGCCGTGACGACACCCAGCGGCTGCGCAAACGCGCGCACCTCGACGACGCCCGGCGCGGTACGCCGGCGCAGCGCATAACCGATGTCGACCTCGCCCGTCTCGACCCAGCGCACGATGCTCTCGCCGTTTCCGGAGCGCACGCTGTACGTGACGCCCGGGTAACGCTGCATCGCGGCAAGGATCGCGTCGGGCACGAGCTTTTCCGCGGTCGACGCGGGCACCGCGAGATTCACGTGGCCGCGCCGCAACGCGCGCAGGTCCTCGACCTGCGTCAGCGCGTTGTCGAAATCGCGCTGGCCGCGCCGCACGGCCGCGATCACGATCTCGCCGGCGAGCGTCAGCTGCATGCCGCGCGGCAGCCGGTCGAACAGCGGCACGCCGACCTGCTCCTCGAGATTGCGGATCTGCTGGTGTACCGCCGCGGCGGTCAGGTGCAGCGCATCGGCTGCCTTGCGAAGCGAGCCGCGCCGCGCGACTTCGTCGAAACAGCGGAATGTCTGCGATATCGAACGCATGTGGAGTCCGTTAGATTTTTCCGAACAGGCCGTCAAGAATAATCCGATTTTACTGACCGGACGAATCGTCTAGATTCCGCTGCATCCCCGTATCCGATTCGAATGGAGACCGCAGTGACGACCGTCGACCAGATCACCCAGCGCCGCCGCGGCGTCGGCCTCATCGCCCACGATCCCGCGCTGTCCGCAGGCGGCTATACGCTCATCGCGCCGCAGACCGCCGACGGCAACGTCTATCTCGTCGGCATCGACGGCGAGGTCGTCCACCAGTGGAAGATGCCCGTGCGCCCCGGCCGCCATGCGGTCATCCTCCCGAACGGCAACCTCGGCTACAACGGCAATCATCCGCACTCCGAATCGCGCTACGCACCGTGGTCGATGTGGCACGGCGGCGACTTCTACGAGGTCACGCCGCAAGGCGAAACGGTGTGGCGCTACGAGGACCCCGCGCATCACCACGACGCGCAGTGGCTGCCGAACGGCAACCTGCTGTATGCGGCGTGCGAACCGGTCGACGCGGCCTTCGCGCGGCGCGTGCCGGGCGGCACCGCGCACGGCGACGACGAGGTGATGTTTGCGGACGTGATCCGGGAAGTGAACCGCGCCGGCCAGATCGTCTGGGAATGGCACGCACGCGACCATCTGCGGCCGGAGGACTTTCCGATCGCGGCAGGCTTCGGCCGCTATCACTGGCCGCTCGTCAACGGTCTCGCGGTCGATGCGGACGGCCGCGTGCTGATGAGCCTGCGCACGACGTCGGGGATCATCGGCGTGAACCGCGCAACCGGCCGCGTCGACCTGCACATCGGTCCCGACGTCGTATCGCACCAGCATGCGCCGGTGCCGCTTCCGAACGGCAACATCCTCGCGTTCGACAACGGCAATTTCCGTCACGGTGCGCACGTCGTGTTCTCGCGCGTCGTGGAAATCGATCCGGCGACGCGGCGCGTCGTGTGGTCGTATGCGGACGACGTCGTGAACCTGTTCTACACGCCGTTCATGGGCAACGCGCAGCGCTTGCCGAACGGCAACACGCACGTCACCGAATCGTCCACGGGCCGGCTGTTCGAAGTGACGCCGGCCGGCGAGGTCGTCTGGGAATACGTGATCCCGTGGTTCGCCGAATACCCGGACGAAGCGGCGCGCAAGACCGGCCCCGGCCAGTTGAACAGCGTGTTCCAGACGTTCCGCTACAGCGCCGCGCAGTTGCCCTGGCTACGGACCTGAGCCTTCGTTCACCGCCGGTTTCCGGCGATCGTCGCCGTTCGTTTTCGAGGGGCCTGCCGTGTCGCACGATCCGATTTCCCCGCCCGTCGATGCCCGGCTGCCCGCGTGGCAGCTCGCACTGTTCGGGCTGCAGCACGTGCTGTCGATGGCCGCATCGCCGATCACGGCCGTCTTCCTGATCGCGAAAGTGCTCGCGCTGCCGGCCGACCTGACGGTCCAGCTGATCGGCGCGACGTTCTTCGCGTGCGGCATCGGCACGCTGCTGCAATCGCTCGGCGCCGGCCCGATCGGCGCGCGCATGCCGTTCGTGATGGTGCCCGGCGGCGCACCGACGATGCTGTTCGCGGGCATCGCCGCGCAATCGGGCCTGCCGACCGCGGCTGGCGCGGCGCTGCTCGCCAGCGCGTTCTACTGGGTGCTGTTGCCCGTCTTCACGCGCTGCCTGCGGCTCTTTCCGCGCATCGTCGTCGGCGCGATGCTGCTGCTCGTGTCGATCAACCTGATCCGGATCTACGCGACGATCGTCGTCGGGCAGCCCGGTTCGGCCGATTTCGCGCAGCCGCGCGCGCTCGGTCTCGCGCTCGCGACGATCGTCGCCACCGTCGTCGTCGCGGGCGCGTTCCGCGGCACGGCCGGGCGCCTCGCGGTGCTGATCGGGCTGATGGCCGGCGCGACGCTCGGCTGGGCGCTCGGCGCGATGCCCGCGCTCGCCGACGTGTGGCACGGGCCGCTCTTCACGCATCCGGTGTGGCTGCCGTTCGGCATGCCGCGTTTCGACGTGCTGGCCGCGCTGCCGCTGCTGATTTTCACCGCGATCTCGATGGCCGAGGCCACCGCGCAGACGGTCGCCGTCGGCGAAACGTGCGGCAAGCCGATTGCGCTCCGGCGCGACGTGCCGAAGACGATACGCGGCGATGCGCTCGCGTCGCTGGCCGGCGCGCTGTTCGGCACGCCGCTGATCGTGACCAGCGCCGAGAACATCGGCGTCGTGCAGACGACCGGCGTGCGCTCGCGCTACGTGACGGCCGCCGCCGGCGCGATGCTGATCGTCATCGCGCTGTTCGCGCCGCTCGCGCGGCTCGCGTATGCGATTCCGGCCGCCGTGGTCGGCGGCACCGCGCTGGTCGTATTCGCGATGATCGGCGTGATGGGCATCCGGCTGCTCGCGAGCGTCGACCTGCACGCGCGCGCAAACCAGTACACGCTCGCCGCCGCACTGGTGGTCGGCCTCGCACCGATCCTCGTGCCGAACCTGTATCGCCATTTCGGCGCACCCGTGCAGATCGTGCTCGGCAACGGCATGGCGGCCGGCACGCTCGCGGCGATCGCGACGCAACTGGCGTTCGCCGCGCTCGCGCGGCTGAACGGGCAGGCACACGCGGGTGCGGCTGCGGCGCCTTCGCACGACGCATAACGGCAGCGGCACGCACGCGCGGCGCGCCGCTTGACGACGCCCGCGGATCGACCGACAATCGCCGCTCCCTCCTGGCGCGGGCACTCGATCCAGCCGGCGCGTGCGTCTCCTCGACGCCGCACCGGCTTCAGGTTTTCCAGTCCCGATCTCCGCGCCGCCGTGCACGCGCACGCTCTTCGACCGGCTTCGCCGGACACGCTTAACGCAGGTACCGCCCCTGAACGCCAGCATATAGCCGCGCGGTCACGCTCGTGCCTGCCTGTTCACTTCGGAGTCCATGATGATCATTCGTCTTTCCAAGGCAGCCATGGTGCTGGCCATGGCCTTTTTCGCGTCGCTCGTCGCATTCGGCAACATCACCGACTACGCGACGAATTTCGCGTTCGTGCACCACGTCTTCCTGATGGATACCACCTTCCCGGGCAACGGGATCATGTATCGTGCGATCGACACGCCGTGGGTCCATCACGCCGGCTATATCGGCATCATTTCGATGGAAACGCTCACGGCCGTGCTGTGCTGGATCGGCGGCGCACGGCTGCTGCGCGCGCGACGCGCCGGCGATGCGGAATTCCGCGCGGCCAAGGGCCATGCGATCGCCGGCCTGACGCTCGGCTTCCTCACGTGGCAGGTCGCGTTCATGTCGGTCGGCGGCGAATGGTTCGGGATGTGGATGTCGAAGCAATGGAACGGCGTGCCGGACGCGTTCCGGTTCTTCATCACGCTGCTGCTCGTGCTCGTCTACCTGACGATGAACAACGACGGCATCGACGACACGCGTCACGCGCACTGACGCGCCCGTTGCGTCGCGTGCCGGCCGACCGGACATCGGGACGATTGCCGGCGTCACCGCGTCCGGCTATAAAGTGGAGATGGACACGAATCGCTGGATCCACGACCCCGTCGGCGCGTTTCGCGTCTGGCAGGAAACCGCCGCGACCGGCGCCGGCCGCCGGCCGTTCGCGCCGCGCTCGGTCGTGCAGCATGTCGCGATGTTCGAGCGATTCCTGCGCCACATGAGTGCGCAGCGCGTGTCGCTCGCCACGTTCGGGCCCGACCACGTCGCGGCCTTCCTCGCGGAACTCGACCGTACCTGCGCGCCCGGCACGTCGACGCGCGTGCGCTATGCGAAGCTGATCGACCGGCTCGGCCGGCATCTGGTCGACACCGGCGTGCGGACGGTCCACCCGGCCGGCCGGTCGACGCGCGATCTCGCCTGGCCGGACGGCGAGCCCGAGCCGTGCTACCTGCCGCCCGATGCCGACGCGGCGCTGCAGCGCCATGTGCAGCCCCGAGCGGACGACACGCCGGCCGACTGCCGCAATCGCGCGATCGTCGCGCTGCTGCTCGCGAGCGGCATCACGTCGGCGGAAATTCGTGCGGCGACAGCCGACGCGCCCGAACTCGATGCGCGACCGCCGGTGTTGTCGGTGCCGCGCGATCGTGCGCGGCCGGCGCGCCGGATCGAACTCGCCGCGTTCGCGGTGGCGCCGCTCGCCGCATGGCGCGCGCGCTCGACCGACGCGCCGCCGTCGGTGCTGCTGTTTCCCGCGCCGCGCGGGGGGGCCATGAACGACATGTTCCTGCTGCTCGTCGTACGCGATGCGCTGAACGCGATCGCCTTTCACGCAGCGGACATGAGCCCGCGCGTACTGCGCAATACCTATGCGCGCCGCCAGTTGCTCGCCGGTCACGCGCATGCCGACGTCACGGCGATGCTCGGCCTCGCCAGCATGCGAACGGTCACGCGTATCCGGCAGACGCTGCCGCCCGATGCGGCCGCGGATCGCGCTGCCCACGAACGCTGATCGCGCGCCGCCGGCGCGAACCGTGTTCCGCCGGCTCGCTATTCGCCCGGCTTCGACTGGACCAGCCGCAGAATTCGCGTGTCGTACGGTGATTGCATCACTTCCACGATGCGGATGTCGGACGCGGCCGGATGCAGCGGATTCAACAGGAAGTTGTGGGCGTGCGGCACGACGACGCTCGGCACGCGCAGCAGCGCGCTCGGCTGCGTGTGCAGCCACTCGGTGCCGGCGCTACGCGTCCAGTCGACGTTCGTTCGCCAGTCGTCCGGCGCATCGCCTTCGGCGATTTCGGCGACGTCCACCGAATCGGGCACCTCGATCCGCAGCAACTGGTACGCGCTCGGCAATTGCGCGACGGTGGCGATTTCGAAATGAACGAGCGTCTCGAGCAACGCGAGCGCCGGATGCTCGGCGAGATACACGACGGGTTGCCCGGCGAAATGCCAGCGGCCGCCGGCCCGCAACCCGCCGATGCCTTTCAGATCGGCGTAATTGCTGATCCGCCACAGCGTCGTCAAGCGAAGTACCCCTCGTCGATCTGCGTGAGGGCCTCTTCGACGAGCCGCGCGCCATGCTCGGTGCTCGCCATGTCGAGCGACGTGCGGCCGCCGAAGCGCTGAAGCCCGTTGCGCAGCCACGCCATCGCCTTGTCCTGATCGCCGAACGTGGCCGTCGCCTGCGCGACGATGCGCGCGAGGCGGATCGCCTTGTCGGACTCTTCCGGCGACAGGCGTTCGTGCGCCTGGCGACGATGGCTCAGCGTGCGGCGCGGAATGATGAACGCCAGCTCGTCCGATTTCAGCCCGCGCTCGGACAGCCGGTCGATCACCGACACGTCGACGCGCGCGCTCGCCAGCTCGGCCAGATCGGCGCCCGAACGGACGCGGATCGCCAGCAGCTGCTCGAGAATCGTGAATTCGGCCTGCCGCGGATGAGCGACGCCCGAAGGATGAAAAGCGATGGTGCTCATGACCTCTCTCCGGCAATTTGCCCAATCATTATAGGCGTTTTGCCGGACGCTTGCGGATCGTCGAGTGGCGGAGCGGACGACTGCGCTGGCAGGCCGGTATTTCAGGGTATGCGAATCGAAGATTCGCCTCGGGGAGGCGGGGCTCATATTCAGTATATAAAGTCGTCGATCCATGATGATCTGAAGTTGTCACGTAACAATTTCCCAACGGTGACCGAACGGAATGAAGGAAGCGCGCCGCTTCCCCGGCCGGTGCGTTGTCCGTCCTCGGTGTGACATAGCACTCGGCGAATTACACGTCGACCGCATGCTCCAGCAAGTCGACCGCGGCCCACCAGAGGTCGACGCG
The DNA here is from genome assembly GCF_015712265.1 of Burkholderia sp. 9777_1386. Taxonomy (NCBI): domain Bacteria; kingdom Pseudomonadati; phylum Pseudomonadota; class Betaproteobacteria; order Burkholderiales; family Burkholderiaceae; genus Burkholderia; species Burkholderia sp. 9777_1386. The sequence goes on from NZ_JACCQB010000001.1 coordinate 18,511, forward strand.
ACCTAGCCAGATAGTGGCCAGCTATTGGCCCGCCGCGAAAGCGAATCACCCGCTGTATCGGTTCCTGTTCCCCCTCCCATCGATATCGATTCGACGCACTCGTGTCGCTGCACTCTCTCGCCCGCTTCCGGGCAGACAGCACGACCCCACAACACCCCCACCACCACCCATTACTTCGCATACCTGATCAAAAAAACGGAAAGCAAACGGTAAGACAGCATCCACCACCGAAAGCCAGCTGTAACACACGCCCTCGCCCGAATCGATGCGCAAACCGCCTCATCGCCCCGCGTCGGGTCCCGCGCACTATCGGTGCATGATCGCGTCTCGTAGCGATCCCCGGACCGTTCGTCTCGCCCTCGTCGCACGCTACGAATCGCCCCCGTGCCTGCCCCAACCGCTTCCGTACACTCGAAATCGCGCCATGCGGCGCTGGCGGCGTGCACCCTGCGTACGGCCGCGCCTGACGGGAGCCTTGCATGTTGTCCATCGATGGAATGGGTTTGGGGTTGAACTGGCAGCGTTTCCTGTCGCAAACGCTGGATCCCGACCTCGCCCCGAAACCGCCGCGCAATACGGACGGTACGTCCAACGACGGCCCGAACAACGGCCCGGCCAACCCGGTGAACCCGACCACCGTGCCGCCGATTCCCGTGCAGGCCGACCTCGGCACCGATCCGTCCAAGCCGACCAATGCCGAAATCGCGTCGGCCACCGCGCTGCTCCGGAACATGGCCGACCAGTATCGCGTCGCGCCGCCCGAGATCACCGTCGACAATGACACGACGCAAGCCGTCCAGCGCGTGATCCAGGACGCGCAGACCAGGTACGACGACGCGCAACACACGCTGCAAGGCGCGCAGGGCGTGCTGCGGATGACGAACCGCGACCCTGAAGCGACACCCGACGAGCGCAAGGCCGCGCGCGACAACTACACGAAGGCGCACGACGCGGCCGCCACCGCGCAACGCGAACTCGACGTCACGACCGACGCCGGCTACCGGATCCTGTACGGCGAACAGGCGAAAGCCGACCAGTACAGCGCCGACCCGAGCAACGACAAAATCGAGGGGCCCGCGCAGCAGCAGGCCGATGCGAAGCTCGCCGCGCTGCAGAAACTGTTTCCCGACCAGATCAAGGCGAATCCGAACTTCATCCCGCAGCAGGGCGATTGCAAGACGCCCGCCCAGGTCCAGGCCTACGACGACTGGCAGTCGGCGACGTCGACCGCGGTCACGGCGCAGGCGAAGTACTGGGCGGACGTCAGCAACGCGAATCTCGCCTATACGCAATTCCAGTCGTACATGGCCGACCCTGCCTACAAGGATGCGATCGATACCGGCGTCGGCAAGCTGAACGAGGCGCTCGAGCCGCTGCAATTGCAGGTCGACCTGCCCGATCCGCCGCCCGCCGACGCGAACGGCAACGTCGACATGAACGCGCTGCAGGCCAATATCGCGCAGGCCGCGAAGATCGCCAATTACTCGAACGCGGCCTATGCGGCATCGCTCGACGCGCAGCAGGTCACGACATTGCAGCAGAAATACGACGCCGACAGCGCGTGCCTGATCGGCTCGACGCCCGGCGCGACGAAAGACGACAAGGCCGCGCTCGATCGCGCGACGACGCAGGCGAACACGAGCGGCAGCTACATGCAGATGCTCGGCGCGCAGTTGACCGTCGACGACTTGCAGACCAAGTACGACACCGCGAAATCGGCATCCGACGACTGGCATACCGCGAATCCGCGCTCGCTGGACCCGCATCCGACCGTCGACGCCGACCTCGCCGCCGCGTCCGATGCGCTCGCACAGGCGAAGCAGAAGGCCAGCCTCGCGCACGACGGATTCGTCGTCGCGTACGGCCAGACGCTCGCGCAGCAGTATGACGACGCCGGCGCGCAGATCGATGCGCAGCTCAAGCCGAAGGTGCCGTTCGTGCTGCAGAACCCGACACCGACGCTGTCGACGAATCCACCGCCGTCCACGACGCCGCCGTCCCCGTCGGCGCAGCCGTCGCCGTCGCTCAGCACGTCGCTGCCGAGCCCATCGAGCACCGCGAGTTCCCCGGCGCCGTCGACGACCCAGACGCCGACACCGTCGTCGTCGTTGAGCACGTCGGCGCCGCCCGCCGCGCTATCGACGTCGCTCCCGCCCACGACGCTGTTCACGAATCCGTCGTTCGTGCTGCAGCCGCCCGGCTCGAACACGTCCGTGCCGACCACCGCGACCGGCCAGACCGCCCTCGACGCGAAAAAGCTCCATGTCGTCGCGGGCGCGCTGCGCGCGGCCGACGGCCGCCTGTCCAACACGTTCAACGACGCGGCCGCGAAATTCCAGCTGGCGAACGCGAAGACGCAGGAAGGCGTGCTGAAGGGCAAGCTCGCGGACATGCAGAAAACCTACGACGACTGGTACGCGAACCACCCGACGCCGGTGCGCATGCGCGAGGTGAACGGCGACGAGATCCCGATGCCCACGCCGCGGCGGCCGAATCCGTACCAGGATCGGCTCGACGAGGCGCGCAACAACCTGCAGCAGGCCGACGCGACCATCAACAAGCTGCAGTTGCTGACCGAGATGTCGCGTCAGCAGGTGCTGCTCGACCAGTTCGATGCGAGCCTCGCCGAGAACCTGCGCAACCCGCAGAGCCAGGACGACAAGGATGCCTATTCGAAGGCGCTCGACGGCTTCTTCCGCGCGCACCAGGGCGAGCTGTCGCAATCGCTGCTCGACCAGGCGGGCGCGAGCACGAACAAGGCCGCGACGATCGATTTCGGCAAGCTGACCGACAACGAGCAGCGCAACCTGATCGGCACCGCGATCGGCCTCCCGCCCGACGTGCAGCCGTCGGCGGACACGGGCACGCCCACCGCGCCGGTCAACGACGACTCGGTGCGCTACACCGACAACGAAAAGCTCGACACGATCAACAAGGTGCGCGGCGAAATCCTCGAGCTCGGCGGCGGCAGCGGCACGCAGGTCAACATCCTGCCGCTGATCTACTCGGACAAGACGGCCGGGATGGTAACGAGCGCGCTCTTCAAGGTCACCGACAGCAAGGGCCACGTCCAGTACGTCGACGACACGTCGGCGAATTACGACAACATCGGCGACTACCTCGACAACAACCAGCTTGCGTCGAGCGGCACGCTCGATCTCGTGACCGGCTACGACGACAACGGGCACGCGCAGTTCCAGCAGAAGACCGCGCATCACGACGACTGGTTCGACAGCGCGCTGAACACGCTGACCGGCGGCAAGGTGAACCTCGGGATGATGGGCCTCGGGCTGCTGATGGAAGGCGCCGGCGTGCTGCTCGACGCAACGGGCGTCGGCGTGTTCGCCGGCGGCGCGCTGAACTTCGCGGGCGGGCTGATGATGGATACGGCGATCGGCTCGAGCATGACGAAATCCGCGCTCGATATCGGCTCGCGCTGGGAACACAACCAGAGCATCAATCCGTTCACCGACGCCGGCGCGCGCGGCGACTGGCTCAACCTCGTACCGATGGGCGCGGCCGGCGCGGCGAAATTCGCGGGCTCGGAAGTCTTCGCCAGGACGGTCACCGCGCTGCGCTCGGCGAGGGCCGCGCGAATCAGCACCGCGATCGTGCGCGGCACCTCGCTCGCCACCGGCCTCGGCGCCGCCGGCGAAAGCTTCGTCGAAGCCGCTGTCGACTTCGCGCACGGGGACCGCGAGCACGGCTGGGACGCGCTCAAGTCCGGCTTCACGAACGTCGCGCTGATGGGCGCGGGCGGCGTGCGGGACCGCGTGGTCAACGCGACGGTGCGCGTCACCGGCCGACCGGTGGTCGCCCGCTCGGCAGGCGGCGAGCGCATCTCGATCGACGGACAGCAACTGCAGAAGATCCTGAGCAGGAACGAGCCGTCGCAACTCGCGTTCGGCGCGACGCGCGCGTCGCTCGACGGCGTCGACATCAAGGTCGCGAAAGACGGCACGCTGATGGCGGGCGACAAGGTGCTCACCTACGACAACATGCCCGTGCGCGTGCTCGACTCGCTCAACAACAAGGACCTGAACCACCTGCCGCGCGGGACGTCGGTGATCCTCGGCGAGAACGGCGAACTGAGCATCGTCGAGCTGACCGGCAAGACCTGGACCGAAGGCACGAAGATCGATTCGGTCACGGAGACGGGCGACCGGCTGTCGTTCGGCAGCGACGGCGAAATCAACGCGCCGTCGAAGCTCGTCGCGAAAACGCCCGTCCCGTCGCGCAACGACCCGCGGCAACCGGCAAGCAACGACACGCCGCCGGCCGACAGCGCGCCGCGCACCACGCCCGCCAACGAAGCCGCGGCGCGCGCCACCGCAGCGAACGACACGGCCACCGCGACCACGGCCGCCAGCGCACGCAACGCGCAGCACACGAGCGAAGCGCAGGCCGCGCGCGACGAGAACCAGCAGGAAACGCGCGCGTCCGATTCGCATGTCGCCGCGCAGAATCGCCGCAGCAGCGACCTGCGCGCGGTGCACGATCCGGCCGTCGCGCGGACGCCCGGCGCACCCGGCGCGGGCGCGCTCGAGGAACCGGCCAGCGTCGCGCCGCGCACGCCGGTCCGCGTGATCGACCTGACCGACGCCGAACCGGCCTCCCGGCCCGCGACGCGCGACCCGGCCGGCGTGTCGGTACCGCGCGGCCCGTCGGTCGAGGCGCTCGACCATGGCGAGCACACGCTCTTGATCGTGCGCAACGGCGAGGACCCGGCGGCCGCCCGGCCCGACGCCGCGCGGCCGCGCGCGGCGGGCGAGCTGCCCGCCGACGTCGCGGAACCGATCGTCGTCATCGCCGATGCCGCGGACGCGCACGTCGCCCCCGAACTCGCGAACCGCTGGCAGCGGCCGGTATTCGCGGCCGCGCCGGATGCCCTGCACGCCGACGGCACGCTGCGCGCCGATGCGCCGCTGACGCGCTACCTGCCCGCCCCCGACGCCGCGGCGGCCGGCGGCCGCGTCGTCGGCACGAACGCGCAGGCGGCCCACGCCGACGCGGCGGGCGTCGTCGAAGCCGACGCGCCTGCGGCGGATCCGGACGCGCCCGCCGCGCGCCGCGCGCCACGCCCCGTGAACGACGACACCGTCGTCGTGCTCGCGTCGACCCGGCGCAACGTCGCCGACCCCGACACGCATGCCGCCGTGCCGCAGCCGCCCGCGCGCGCGGCGCGTGCGCTGGACGGCGCATTCAGCGCGCCCAACCGCATCCTCGTGCTCGTCAAGCCGGCCGAACGCGCCCCCACGCAAGCGGCGAACGATGCACGCGAGGCAGCCGCGCCCAAGCCGGCCCGGGACGCACGAACCCAGGACCACGCGCTCCCGGCCGCCGCCCACCCGGACACCACCGAAGCGCCGGCGGACCCGTCGCTTGCCGGCCCGGGCCTGTTCACGCGGCTGCAGATGCGCTTCGGCGGCGCGCCGCTGCCGGACGCGGTCCACGCGCTCGCGCAGCAATCGGGCACGCTCACGCAGCAGTTGCGGATGCTGAGCGACGCCGGCTGGCGCGTGAGCCTCGGCAAGCGCGGCGGCGGCAGCCGGATCGATCCGAAGCGGCGCCGCGTGACGATCGACGGCGCGCTGCACGATTCGGGCAGCATCACCTATACGCTCGCGCACGAGGCGAAGCATGCGGTCGAGGCGATCGACGGCACACTGGATTCGCTCGACTACAGCGGCCGCAGCCGCTTCACGCGCAAGGCGCTCGAAGCCGAAGCGCGCGCCCAGATCAACGCGTTCGAAGCGCGCTACGAGATCGATCTCGCGGGCGGCGGCGACATCGCGGCGAACACGACGCTGCCCGATGCGCTGCAGCACGAGGCCGACCGCTGGTCGCCATCGAGCGACTATGCGGGCACGGTCGAGCGGCTCGCCGACGCGTTCGCCGATGCGCCGGTGTCGGGCCGCCGCGGCGAGACGTACCAGGCGTTTTACGACGGCATCTGGGACAAGCAGAAGCGCCACGGCGGCGCCCCGCGCCGGATGCCGGCGCCGCACACGACCGAAGGGACCGGTGGCGCGCACCTGCCGCGCACGCTCGAGGAACAGGTGCGGTGGAGCGTCGCGCATGCGGAAACGATCTCGCCGTTCGCCGAACGCGGGCGTCACGAGCCGCGGCAGATGACGCTGCGGATGCTGGACGAACGCACGTCGTCGGGAACCGAGGAACCGGTGACGATCATTCGCGGCCGAACCGACGCCACGGGCCAACTGCTCGACGCACACGGCCGCCCCGCGCAGCACGTGCCGTTTTCGATCGCGCACTTCCTCGCCGGCACGTCGACCAGCGCCGGCACCGGCCGCGCGCTGGTCCTCGCGGCCGACGACGGACACGCGGCCGCGGCATGGCTCACGAACACCTGGCAACGGCCGGTCTACGTGCCGGACGGCGGCACGATCCGCGCGTTCGACGCGGCCATGCGCAACCCGGGGAGCCAGCGGCCCGAGGCGCGATTCGACCACGTCCCCACGTGGACCCGCTATGCGCCGTCGCCGCGCGAGCGGATCGACTACGGCGAACTGGCCGTCGACGCGCACGGCCTCTACGTCGCGGGCGATCCGTCACGGCGACTGGACCCGCAAGCGCTGATCGGGCCGTTCCTCGGCGCCGGCATCGAAAAGAGCGTGTTCGAACTCGGCAAGCGCAACGCGATCGGCCTGTACGACGTCGATCCATCGAGGCCGCGCGACGGCCAGCTCGCGAATCATTACGACGCGCTCGACACCGAACGCACCGGGCTCGACCTGCTGCGCCGCTACGGCATGCGCACGCTGACCATCGACGGCCCGTTCTCGGTCGGCAACCGGATCGGGATCCTATACCATCCGCTCGCCGAACTCAGCAGCCGTGCCATCTCGCTCGGCGCGTTGCCGTCACGTATCACGCACGACTCGATGCAACAGCTTGCCGCGATGCGCGAAATCGTCGAGCGCGATGGCCTGGTGTTCGATTTTCAGGGGGTGGTCGACGCGCGCGGCGAGTTCTACTTCAGCGACCCGGCCACGATATTCCGCACCGATGACCGCGAGGAAATCGACGCCACGCTCGAGGAAATCGACACCGTGATCGCGCCGCTCGAGCGCGGCATCCGCACCGGCAGCATCGTGCTCGCGCATCCGGCGATCAGCGAATCGCTGCCGGACGGCGCGTTCGTCCAGAAGCCGTCGCGCTTCACGCGGATCCGGATGTGGTTCGGCGGCGCGCCGCTGCCCGACGCCGCCTATGCGCTCGCCGGCCGGTCGAGCCTCCTCGCCGACCAGTTGCGCCTGCTGAAATCGGATGGCTGGCAGGTCGTGTGGGGCCGCGCGGGCCGCGGCAGCCGCACCGACGTCGAGCAGCGCCGGATCGTGGTCGACGGCGGCCTGCGCGGCACCGGCACGCTCGTCTACACGCTCGCGCACGAAGCCGGCCACGCGGCCGACGTGTCGAACGACCGGCTCGGCGTCGATACCAGCAGCCCGGAAGCGTACGTGCAAAGCACGCTGCTCGCCGAAGCGCGCGCGCAGGCCAACGCGTTCGCGGTGCGCAAGCAGATCCTCGAATCGACCGGCGTCGACATCGCCGAGCACGCGGTGCTGCCCGATGCGATCGCGCGCGAAGCCGATCACGTGATGCCGGGCGACGACGCCGGCCTCGCGCGCCTCGCCGACGCATTCGGCAATGCCCCCGTATCCGGCCGCGACGGCGAACACTACCGTGCGTTCTACGGCAGCACATGGGACCGCCAGCAGCAGCCGGGCAACGCAGCGCTGCGCATGCCCGCGCCGCACACGGCCGAATCGTCCGGCGGCAGCGGCGGCGCACGGCTGCCGCGCACGCTCGACGAACAGGCGCAGTGGAGCCACGCGCACGCGGACCGTGCATCGCCGTTTCCGCGCCGCTGGTTCGGCGGAGGCTCGCCGACACTGTCCTTCTCGCGCCACGGTCCGGTGTCCTATGCGAACGGCGAACCGCTGACGCTCGTCCATGCGCGAACCGACGCAGCCGGCGGCCTGCTGGACGCACGTGGCAACCCCGCCACGCCGGTCGACTATTCGATCGACCATCGCCATGCGTTCACGCCCGCCCGGGCCGGCGCCCCCATCGTGCTCGCGGGCGAAGGCGGGGCCGCACACGCCGCGTGGCTCGCGAACCTGTGGCAACGCACGATCTACGTGCCCGACAGCGGCACGGTCCGCACGCTCGGCGAACCGCGCGGCGACGGCACGCAGCGCATGCAGTTCGGCGGCCCGCGCGCATGGACGCGCTACACGCCGTCGCCGCGCGAACGGATCGACGCGGGCGCGCTCGCCGTCGACGAACACGGGCTGCACGTCGCCGGCGATCCGTCGCGGCGCGTCGATCCCGATGCGCTGCTCGGCCCGTTCCTCGGCGCGGGCACCGCGAAGGCGGTATTCGAACTCGGCAAGCGCAACGCGATCGGCGTGTTCGACGCCAGCGGCGACAAGGCCCGCACGATGCTCGCCCACGAAAAGCGCGGGCTCGAGCAGTTGACGCAGCTCGGCATGCGCACGGTCACGGTCGACGGGCCGTTCACGTACCACGGGCGCGTCGCGGTGCTGTACAGCCCGCTGGCCGAACTCGGCAGCCTCGACGTGATGCACGGCATCCTGCCGAAGCGCGTGACGCGCGAATCGATGCGCCAGCTCGCCGCGATGCGCGAGCTGGCCGCGCGGCACGGCCTGTCGTTCGATTTCGAGGGCCTGTTCGATGCGAACGGCGAGTTCCACTTCAGCGACCCGTCCGTCCTGATCCCGCATCCGGACCCGGCAACCAACCGCACGCCCGGGATGATCGACGCCGTCATCCAGCCGCTCGAACGCGGCATCGCCAGCGGCCACGTCGAACTCGCGCACCCGCTGATCAGCGAATCGCTGCCGGACGGCGCGTTCGTGCAGAAACCGTCGCGCTTCACGCGGATCCGGACGTGGTTCGGCGGCGCGCCGCTACCCGACGCCGCGTACGCGCTGGCCGACCAGTCGAGCCTGCTCGCCGCGCAACTGCGGCTGCTGAACCCCGGCCGCTGGGAGATCGTGCAGGGCCGCGCGGGCGCCGGCAGCAAGGTCGATGCCGAACAGCGCCGGATCGTGATCGACGGCGGCCTGCGCAACGCCGGCACGATCGTCTACGTGCTCGCCCACGAGGTCGGTCATGCGGTCGACGTGGCAACGAACCGGCTCGACCTCGACACCAGCAGCCCCGACGCGTACGCAGAAAGCGCGCTGCGCGCCGAGGCGCGCGCGCAGGCCAACGCGTTCGCGGTGCGCAAGCAGATCCTCGAATCGACCGGCATCGACATCGCCGCGCACGCGGTACTGCCCGACGCGATCGCGCGCGAAGCCGACCATGTGATGCCGGGCGACGCGGCCGGCCTCGCGCGCCTCGCCGACGCGTTCGGCAACGTGCAGACGTCGCTGCCCGGCAACCCCGTCTATCGGGCGCTGTACCGCACGCAGGCCGAGCAGGCGCGGCGCGACGGCGAGGCCGGGCGAGCCGGCGCCATGCCGCGGACGATGCCGTCGATGATGATGTGGCCGATGGACCCGTCGTCGTTCCTGCCGGCCGCCCCCGTGCTTGCGCCCGAGGCCCGCGCGGCCGACTGGCTCGACGCGCACGGCAAGCGCGATCTGAAGCGCATCGACGGCACGCAACTGGCCGACATCCGCGACCTCGCGCAATACGCGGGCCCCAACGCCCACGTGCTGATCGCGAAGCACGCCGACCGGCCGGCGGACGACGGCACGCATCCGCAACCCGAATTCGTCGCGAGCCTGACGACCGATGCGCATGGTCAGCCCGGTCAGGTCGAATCGATCGATCCGGGCGGCGCGCCGTCGCACGACTTGCGCGACGCGCTCTATCCGGGCATGCGTCCGCGCAAGCGCAGCGGCAGCGCGACGCCGCATGAAGCGCGTGCGCAATTCGACTTCTACCTGTCGCCGGTGTCGCTCGACGAGCTGCGGCAATTCGGCGGCGCGGCGAAGATCGAAGCCGTCGACTCGAAACGCGTATGGAATGCCGAGCCTTCCGGCGACGCGCCTGCGCAGGAGGTCGTCGAGCAGATCGGCAAACTCGCCGGCGCGCCGCAATTCAAGCGGCCCAAGGCGGCCGCGAAGGTCGCCGACGACAGCACGACGATCTTCGCGGTCGACCGGAAAACCGGCAAGGTGCTCGGCTACGCCGTGCCCAAGCAAGGCGGCAGCGGCTGGGCGTATCACGAGAAAACCTCGGTCGGCGATGCATCGATCGCCGAACAGGATCTTGGCGCCGCATTCCGCCGCCGCGCCCGCGGCCTGCCCGACGGACGGCGCGGCGTCGTGTTCGTCCCGTCGTCGCTGCCAGAATCGGTGGTATCCCGCTATGGCGGATTCGCGCCGGCCGAGCGGGCGTTACCGATCGCCGAGCAAAAGCCGCCGTCGATGAAAACGAGCGACCGCGTGCAGCGCCGGCTCGGCAAGCTTCAGTCGAGAGGCAAGCCGCCGGCCGGCGCGACATCGCTCGCCAACCCGTGGGTCGCGCCGAACCTGCTGCCGAAATCGGCTGACGACGTGCACGATTTCAACGGCGCGAACACGCTGCACCTGCGGCGCGTGATCGATCTCGGCCAGGTCGGCCCGGAATACTTCATCTACGTCTACGGCACGGAAGGCGCGCTGATCGACACGCTGCATCAGCCTGACGGCCTCCTCGCGACCCGCGACGGCACGTTGCAATGGTTCGACGATGCCGCGCATTTCGCCGACGAGCGCAAGCCCGGCGTCGATCTCGACAGGACCAAGATCGGCGGCGGTCCGGACGGCTCGGACCGGCACTTTCTCGTGACGCGGCTCGACCCGGCGGAATTCGATGCACGCACGAAGCCAACGCAGGTCGCGGCCTATGCGCTGAAACAAGCGGAACTCGACAAGCAGTTGCAGAAGGCCGCCGCGGAATCGTCCGCGCCGTTCGGCGAACTGCGGCGCCGCATCGCGGCCGAACTGGCGGCCGCGAAGCACCAGCAGGCCACACTTGCCGGCGATCCCGCGTCCGGCACGGCGTCCGCCAATCCGCCCGCGAAACCGAACAAGGCTGCGCGCGGCAAGGGCAAGAAAGGCAGCCGGAACGCGCCGGCGGCGCCCGCACCGGCCGCGTCGCCGGCGCCGCACGCCGCGCCGGCCGGCAAGCCGTTCAGCATCAAGACCTATCAGCCGGGCCTGACGAGCGCGACGGTCGCCGAATGGATCCTCCGCTTCGGCAAGGCGAAGCTCGACGACTGGTTCCCGGAGCACGAGCGCGTGAAGGCGTTCGCGGGCCGCACCGGCGAGCCGCTCGACCTCGGCGCGACACGCCAGGTCATGATGGCCGACAGCGTGATGATGAAGGCGCTCGGCATCCCGTTGCGGCTCGCGCGCGATGTGTCGAGCATGCCGTGGCGCGGCCCGCTGTCGCGACCCGACCATGCGGCGAACCTGGTGTCGCGCCATGCGAAGCGCGCGATCACCTATCTGTCGATCGCACGCGCCGCGGACCGGCACGCGTTGCAGGCCTATGCCCGCGCGAAGGCCGAGCTCCAGGATCGCCTCGCGCTGATGGCGCGCGGCTTCACGTTGCGCGACGACCCCGCCGAAATGCTCGCGCTCGTGAAGCGTTATGGCGGGGCGATGCCGGTCGTATCGGTCGCGGTCGATCCGTATTCGCTGGCCGCCGCGCTCGGCCGGAAACACGACCCCGCGTTCATCCGCCGCGTGCGCGAACTCGGCAAGCTCGACAACGCGCAGTTCGACGAAGCGAACGCGCGGATCGACATCGTCGGCACGGGCCGCCATCTCGAACTCGACGACCTCGACCACCTGTTCAAATGGCTCGATGCGGCGTCCGAAGGCGGCTTCGTGCTGCGCCTCGAAACCGCGCCGTCGCGCGCGCTCGTGTCGGCCGAGGACCAGCGCACGCTGGCCGGCACCAACGATGCGTACCACGACTACGTGCGCACGTTCGACGCGCTCGAAACGTGGGCGCGGCAGCACACCGGCAAAACCGCGCCGCATGTGATGGTGACGTTCCACGGCTGGGACGCCGTACTCGAACCGGCGCCCGGCGACGGCCACCTGAAGCTCGTCGAGGCCGTGCTCGACCGCAAGGAACTCGACTGGGTTCATCTCGGGCTGTCGTATGCGACGCATGGCGCGGACTTCGTCGCGAATCAGGATCTGACCGCCGCCCTCGCCCGCACGCTCGTCGACTACAAGCTGCATGCACCCGACAAACTCGCGCGCCTGCACGGCGCCGATGCGCTCACGCGCGTGTTCGAACGGGTCGGCGCGCAAACGCTCGCGAACCAGCATCAGGTGCTGTTCGCCGAAGTCGAACGCGTCGGCGTCGCGAACAAGATGACACCCGACGAGCTCGCGCAATTGCGCGCCGGCCTGTACGAAGGCCATACGACCGCGCTGATGGACCGCGCACGGCAGGCGACGATCACTTATGCGCAGGAGAACTACTGGAACAGCACCGCACCCGCCAACCGGGCGGAGCTGCGCGCACGCGATGCCGGCAAGCGCTGGCTGAACCAGTACGGCCAGCCCGCTACCGAACGCAAGATCGGTGCGCATGCGAACCCGAATGCATCGAGCACCGCGTTCTGGCGCGCGGTGGCCGCCGATCCGAAGCTCGCGATCGACGAGACCAAGCCCGTCCTCGTGAACCGCGACATCGCCGCGCAGCCGAGCCACCAGCTCGGCAACCCGCAGGAAGCCGCGCTCGCGCAGCTCAATGCGCTGCGCGTCCACCGCCCGTCGTTCGGCAAGCGCGACTGGGCGTGGTCGCTGGGATTCGGCGGCACGGTGGCCGGCGCCAGCTCGCTCGTCGCGCTGAACGTGTTCAACGGCATGACCGTGATGAGTTCGGATGCGCTGACCCACGCGAACACCGCACTGTTCGTCGGCGCGCGTGCAGGCCGCGTGTTCGGCGCGATGCACCAGGGCGCGGTGCAGAGCCTGCAAAGCGGCGATCCGCGCGCGGTGCACGACGTGCTCGACCGCCTGCAGCGCTCGCTTGCGCAGCAGCTGACCGCGCCGGTACACGGCTACAACCCGGCGCGGCTCCAACAGCTCGACCTGCTGACGAACGAAACCCGCGTGAAGGCGACCCACCTGGTCGACATGCATCGCCAGGGGCTCATCGGCTTCGACGATGCGGCCGCGCAGATCAGGGAACTGTCGGTCGACCTGCTCGCGAACATGCAGGGCATGGTCGGCGGCACGTCGCTCGCGCAACTGCATCACGGCAATTCCCGCCGGCTGCTCGGCCTCGTCGGACGCGGCAGCGCGATCGTCGGCTATTCGGGGACGATCGCCGTCGGCGTGCACGGGCTGATGACCACGCCGACCGTCGCGGGCGCGCTGACGACCGCGAGCGCGGCGCTCGCCGCGACGTATTCAGGCCTCGTCTATGCGGTGAGCGCGCACCGCGTGAACGCGGACAAGCGCAGCCGCGTCGTGCGCCTGATCGACTCGACGTCGGATTTCGTCGGCGTCGCGAGCGGCGTCGCGGGCTCGATCGCGCAATACGACAAAGGTCACTACGGGCTCGCGGCAACGGCCGCGACGTCGACGTTGATGCTGCTCGGCGCGCGCCTGAACACGCATTTCCCGAACGCGACGCGCTGGGTCAGGAAATACCCGACCGCGCTGATCCTCGTGCCGATCGGAATCTGGGGCTTCACGCAATTGCAGAACCTGTTCTTCGGCCCGCCGTCGGGCGGCTCGGGCTCGTCGCCGCACAAGCCGCAGTCGACGCCGGCATCGCCATCACACCAGCCATCGCAACCGACCGTCGGCGCGCCGACGGCCGGCCTCGCGCCGGGCACTACCGCAACGCAACCACCCGGGACCGGCACGACGGGCACTACGGCGCCCGCTCAGCCCGCCGCGCCGCCGTCGTCGGCCGCGCAGCCGACCATCGTCGTGGCCGGCGATTCGCTGTGGGTGATCGCCGACGCGCATCGCCAGTCGCTGCTCAACGCCGCGCACGTGTCGCAGCACGACCGCAACGCGATGACGCGCGACCAGCAGGATGCGCGCGCGCTGAACGAGATCCTGCAGCTGAATCCGGGCCTGGCGTCGGCGCCGAACGTGCTGCATGTCGGGCAGTCGATCAACGTCGGCTGATGCGCGGTCGCCCGTGCGCGCTCAGCCGGCCCACGCGGACGAGCGGATCACGCTGCAGAAGTTGCCCGCACGGAAATGCGGATCCTTGTCCGCGAGCACGTCGGCCTTCACGTTGCCGATCGTCGTGCCGGGCTTGTGCTTGATGCCGTCGTAGAACGCCTGAATGATGTCCTCCTTGAAATGCGGCGTGCGCGGATGCGCGCGCACGACCTCCTCCCGCTCGGTATCGCTGTATTCCGGGTAAGTGAGGCCCAGTACGTCCATCTCGACGCCCGCCGTGACCAGCGCGACGACCGGATGCATGTGCTGCGGGATGCCGGGCGTGGTGTGCAGCGCGATCGAGGTCCACACGACATCGATGTCCTGTTGCGAAATCCCGTTGCCCTTCAGGAAATCGCGCGCGGCGTTCGCGCCGTCCACTTCGAAGCGCTCGCATGCACTGCTGTGCCGGTGCGTGAGTCCCATGTCATGGAACATGCAGCCGCAATAGAGCAGCTCGGGGTCGTACTCGAGCCCGCGCCGCCGGCCCGCCAGCGCCGCGAAATAGAACACGCGGCTCGAGTGGTGGAACAGCAGCTCGGATTCGGTATCGCGCACGAGCTCGGTGATCTCACGCGTCAAACGCGTATCGGGAAGGGTGATGCCGGCGACGCTCACAGTCATGATCGACCTCCATGGAAGACACCTTCGATTTTCCGGAGTCCGACAGGTGTCTCCAATGGACGTATCACGCCGAATCCTGCCATTTCGCGCGACGAACGGACATGGTGCCTGCGCGGCGAAGAAAGCGCTCCTATACTGCTGCGCATCACGTTCGATACGACACGCAATCGATCATGCCGAAGGTCGTGGGTATTTTCGCCGTTCCGGGCGTTCAACTGCTCGACGTCTCCGCGCCGCTCGACGTGTTCGCGCAAGCGAACGCCGAGTGCGGCAAGCCGTTCTACACGTTGCGGATCATCGCGAGCGGGCCCGGGCCGATCCGCAGTGCGTCCGGCGCACGGCTGCTGCCCGACTGGATCGCGCCCGACATTCCGGAGCGCGTCGACACGCTGCTGGTCGCCGGCGCGCCGCGCGCCGGCCAGATCGTGCTGCGCACCGACGTCCTCGCGTGGCTGCGCTCGGCGGCCGTGCAAAGCAGGCGCTACGGCTCGATCTGCACCGGCGCGTTCATCCTCGCGGCCACCGGCCTGCTGAAAGGGCGCCACCTGACCACGCACTGGGCCGCCGCCGATGCATTCGCGCAGGCGTATCCGTCCGTCACCGTCGACGCCGACGCGCTGTACGTGCGCGACGGCAAGCTGCGCACCGGCGCCGGCGTCACGGCCGGGCTCGATCTCGCGCTCGCGCTGGTCGAGGAGGATCTCGGCCGCGAGATCGCGCGGCGCGTCGCCGCGCAGCTGGTGATGTTCTTCAAGCGCCCGGGCGGGCAGCTCCAGTTCAGCCGCACGGGCGAGGCGCGCCCCGCCGGGCGTTCGGTCCTGCAGGAAGTCCAGCGCTGGATCGCCGCCCATCCGGAACTCGAGCATTCGGTGGCCGGGATGGCGAAGCATGCGGGCATGAGCCCGCGCCATTTCGCGCGACTGTTCCGCGCGGAAGTCGGCATGACGCCGGCCGCATGGGTCGAGGCGACCCGCATCTCGGCCGCTCGTCGGCTACTCGAGAACGGCCACGACACGCCGAAGCAGGTCGCCGCGAAATGCGGCTTCGCAAACGTCGATACGCTCAGGCGAGCGTTCACCCGGCATGTCGGCATCACGCCGGCCGAATACCGGAAACGGCAGGCGACCCTCGCTGCGTGATGCGGAGCGCGCGACGCTGACGGCCTCGGCAAAATAATTCGGAATGCGATTCACCCGTTCATTCCGTTACTGCGCCCATCGACCCTATCGCGCTCCGCAGGCCAAGCCGCGCCTCGCCGACATGCCCTCAATCGTCAGACGAAATCACATGCCGCGCGAATCGTTTACCCAGTTGCAATAATGATTCGCTGCAACACGTATTTCCGACCGGTAACGCGATCGTTACGATGCAATCAACCGCTGAACGCCACGAGCGAAGCGCGAAATCAACAGAACCGGAGGTCACCATGAAGTCGTTCATCACCGCTGTCGTCGCCGCAACTGCCCTGTCCGCATCGTACGGCGCATTCGCCCAATCGAACCCGTCGGGCCAGCTGACGCGGGCCCAGGTGCGTGCGGAACTCGTCCAGCTCGAACAGGCCGGCTACAAGCCCGAAGTGTCCGATCAGTATTACCCGCGGGCGCTGCAGACCGCCCAGGCTCGCGTGACGAACGCCGATGAAACCGGCTACGGCGCGCAAGCAGCCGCCGGTGCACGCGCCGGCCGCGCGATCGCGGTCAAGCAGGAAGGCCGCGACTCGATCTATTTCGGCCAGTAAGCCGGCTACGCGCCGGCGCATTCCGGCGTATTCCCGACGTATTTCGATACGCACGTCGTACGCGCCACACCCCGCTCCCGTTCATCGGGGCGGGGTGTTTGCTTTTCGGTCTCCGCTCCCGCCGCCGGTCATGCGCCGCGCTGCGCCGTTCACGCAAGCGTCCGGTGTTTGCGCATAGAATGGCCGCGTGGTCGGCGTCGGCCAGAACGCATGCGAGCGGTATCACGACGCCCGCTGGCCGGCCCGATGTCGCACTCGGCGCATTTTTCGAAAAGGAGCGGTTTCATGTCTCAAACATCCGGTTCCATGATCACGTTTCGCCGTCCGGACGGCCAGGAACTGCAGGGCTATCTCGCCACGCCGGCACAAACCGAAGGCGCGCCCGCGGTCGTCGTCATCCAGGAATGGTGGGGGCTGAACGACCAGATCCGCGGCGTCGCGGATCGCCTCGCGCGCTGCGGCTACTTCGCGCTCGTGCCCGACCTGTATCGCGGCAAGTCGACGGTCGAGGAGGAAGAAGCGCACCACCTGATGACCGGCCTCGATTTCGGCGACGCCGCGTCGCAGGACATTCCCGGCGCGGTCGCGCACCTGAAGACGCTGGCGCCGCGTGTCGCGGTGACGGGCTTCTGCATGGGCGGCGCCCTGACGCTGCTGTCGCTGCAGTACGCCGACGCGGACGCCGGCGTCATGTGGTACGGCCTTCCGCCGCTCGACTACATCGATCCGGCCAAGCTGAAGGTGCCGCTGATGGGGCACTGGGGGACGCAGGATGCGTTCTTTACGATCGACCAGGTCGACGCACTGGAAAAGAAGCTGACCGATGCGAAGGTCGGTTTCGAATTCCATCGCTATCTCGCGCACCATGCGTTCGCGAACGAAACGGCGGTCGGTCCCGGCCGCATCGCCGGCACGCAGTTCGATCCGGTGTGGTCGGAAATGGCGTGGGATCGCACGCTCACGTTCTTCGGCCGGACGCTGTGGACCAAGCAGGCGTAACGTAACGCTGCTCACCGCACGCACGACGGTATGAAGGAAAACGCCACGGACTTGCGTCCGTGGCGTTTTCGTTTTCACAGCCGGTCGGGTCGGCGGACAGACTTGGCCTGGAAGCTCCCGCCGTGCCGTCGCGCCTATCCGTTCGTCGCTGGCTGGTAATCGACCGGGGCATCCGGCGCGCGCGGCGTCTCGCCGGCGCGCTGGATCCACCCGCCGCCCAGTGCGCGGTACAGGTCGACCAGATTCGTCCAGCGTGCCAGACGTGCGCTGATCAGCGACTGCTGCGCGGCGTACAGATCCGTCTGCGCGGTCAGCACCGACAGATAGCTGTCGACACCGTTCTTGTAGCGCAGGTCCGACAGATCGAAGCGTCGCTGCTGCGCGTGCTCGTTGCGCTCGAGCGCCGCGATCTGCTGGTCGTACGTGCCGCGTGCGGCCAGACCATCCGACACTTCGCGGAACGCCGACTGGATCGCCTTCTCGTAGTTCGCGATCTCGATGCGCTTCTGCACGTTCGCGAGATCGAGGTTCGCGATGTTCTGCCCGCCTTCGAAGATCGGCAGCGCGATGCTCGGCGCGAACGACCACGCCGCCGTGCCGGCCTTGAACAGGCCGCCCAGCGTCGGGCTCGCGGTGCCGAACGCGCCCGTCAGCGAAATCTTCGGGAAGAACGCCGCGCGCGCCGCGCCGATGTTCGCATTCGCGGCCAGCAGCGTCTGCTCGGCCTGCATCACGTCAGGACGACGCGTCAGCAGGTCCGACGGCAACCCGGCCGGCACGTCCGTCAGCAGGTTCTGCGCATCGAGCGGCATGCCCGCCGGCAGATCGTCCGGCAGCGGCTCGCCGATCAGCAGCACCAGCGCGTTCAGCGCCTGCGCGCGGGCTCGCGCCTGCGCCTGCTGGTTCGCGAGCGCCGTCTCGACCACCGTCTGCGCCTGACGCAGCTCGAGCTCGGAGCCCGTGCCGTTGTCGAACTGCAGCTTGGTCAGGTCGTACGATGCCTGCGCGGTCTTCAGCGTGTCCTCCGTGACCTTCAGCAGGTCATCGGTCGACAGCAGCGTCAGATATTGATCCGCGACCTGCGACACCAGCGAGATCTCGGACGCCTGCCGCGCGTGCGACGTCGACAGGTATTGCGCGAGCGCCTGATCCTTCAGGCTCTGCACGCGGCCGAACAGGTCGAGTTCCCATGACGCGGACAGCCCGACGTTGTAGGTCGTCGTGATGTTCCGGCCCGGCACGGCCGTCAGCGAATTCGGCAAACGCTGACGGTTGCCCGTACCCGTACCGTCGAGCGTCGGGAACAGCCCCGCACGCGTGATCTGGTACTGCGCACGCGCGGCCTCGATATTGAGCACCGATACGCGCAGGTCGCGGTTGTTTTTCAGCGCGATCTCGATCAGCCGCTGCAGGCGCGGATCGACGAAGAACTCGCGCCAGCCGATGGCAGTCGCCGCCTGGCCATTCGCGCTGCGCGCGCCGGCCGCGCCCGGCTGCGTCGCGTAGACGCCGCCGGCCGGGTACGCCTGCGCGACGGGTGCGTCGGGCCGCTTGTAGTGCGGCGCCATCGTGCAGCCCGTGGCGAACAGCGCGGCAGCCAGTGCGACCGCGGTTGCAGTCAAAGCATGTTTTTGCATCGTTACTGCCCCTTCGAATCGTGTGCGTCGTCGTGACCGCGCTGCAGGTCGCCCTGCACGAGACGCCATGCGTCGTCGACGTTTTCCGTCTCGCCGCTGAAGATCGCGCGAACCCGCACGAAGAACATCGGGATCATGAAAATGGCGAGGAACGTCGCCGTGATCATCCCGCCGATCACGCCGGTGCCGATCGCATGCTGGCTCGCCGACCCCGCGCCGTTGCTGATCGCGAGCGGCAGCACGCCCAGCATGAACGCGAGCGACGTCATCAGGATCGGGCGCAGCCGCAGGCGCGCCGCCTCGATCGCCGCGCGCACCGGCCCCATGTTCCCGCCCGCCTGCAGCTCGCGCGCGAACTCGACGATCAGGATCGCGTTCTTCGCGGACAAGCCCACGGTGGTCAGCAGGCCGACCTGGAAGAACACGTCGTTCTCGAGGCCGCGCAGCATCGTCGCGAGCAGCGCGCCGACCACGCCGAGCGGCACGACCATGATCACCGAGAACGGGATCGACCAGCTTTCATACAGCGCCGCGAGACACAGGAAGACGACGAGGATCGAGATCGCGTACAGGATCGGCGCCTGCGAGCCGGACTGGATTTCCTGGAACGACAGGCCCGTCCACGAGTAGCCGATGCCTTCCGGCAGCTTGCTCGCGAGCGCTTCCATCGCGGCCATCGCCTGGCCGGTCGATTTGCCTTCCGCGGCCTGCCCCTGGATTTCGATCGACGACACCCCGTTGTAACGCTCGAGCTTCGGCGAACCGTAGATCCAGTGGCCGGTCGAGAATGCGCTGAACGGCACCATCCCGCCCGCGCTGTTGCGCACGTACCAGATGTTCATGTCTTCCGGCGTCATCCGGAACGGCGCGTCCGACTGTACGTACACCTTCTTGATCCGGCCGTCGGTGTCGAGGAAGTTGTTCACGTACTGCGACGCCCATGCGATCGAGAACGTCTGGTCGATCGCCGCGGCCGTCACGCCGAGCGCATTCGCCTTCTCGCGGTCGATGTCGACCTTGTACTGCGGCGTATCGTTCAGGCCGTTCGGGCGCACCAGCGCGAGCGCCGGATCCTTCGCGGCCATCCCGAGCAACTGGCCGCGCGCGGCCATCAGCGCATCGTGGCCGAGACCGGCGTTGTCCGTCAGCTCGAAGTCGAAGCCGGCAGCCGTACCGAGTTCCGGAATCGACGGCGGGTTGAACGGAATCACCATCGCGTCCTTGTACGTCGAATAGTGCGCGAAGGTCCGGCCGATCAGCGCCTGCACCTTCTGGTCCGAACGCTGGCGATGCTCGTACGGTTTCAGCTTCACGAACACGAGGCCCGCGTTCTGGCCACGGCCCGCGAAGCTGAAGCCGTTGACCGTGAACACCGAGTCGACCACATCCTTCTCGGCGGTGGTCAGGTACGTGTTGATGTTGTCGAGCGTCTTGCCGGTCGTTTCCTGCGTGGAGCCGGACGGCGTCTGCACGATCATGAACATGTAGCCCTGATCCTCGTCGGGCAGGAACGACTTCGGCAGACGCGCGAACATCACGCCGACCGCGAGGAACACGGCGAGGTAGATCACAAGCCAGCGGCCCGAGCGCCGGATCACGTGGTTCACGCCGCTCGTGTAGCGATCGCGGCTGCGATCGAAAGTCCGGTTGAACCAGCCGAAGAAACCCTTCTTCTCTTCGTGATGCCCCTGCGGGATCGGCTTGAGGATCGTCGCGCACAGCGCCGGCGTCAGGACCAATGCGACCAGCACGGACAGCACCATCGCCGACACGATCGTCAGCGAGAACTGCCGATAGATCGCGCCGACCGAGCCGCCGGAGAACGCCACCGGCACGAACACCGCCGACAGCACGAGCGCCACGCCGACGAGTGCGCCGGTGATCTGGCTCATCGCCTTGCGGGTCGCCTCCTTCGGTGACAGCCCTTCTTCCGCCATCACGCGCTCGACGTTCTCGACCACCACGATCGCATCGTCGACCAGCAGGCCGATCGCGAGCACGAGGCCGAACATCGACAGCGTGTTGATCGAGAAACCGGCGAGGCCCATGATCGCGAACGTACCGAGCAGCACGACCGGCACCGCGATCGTCGGGATGATCGTCGCGCGCAGGTTCTGCAGGAACAGGTACATCACGAGGAACACCAGCACGATGCCCTCGATCAGCGTCTTGACCACTTCCTCGATCGACAGGCGCACGAACGGCGTCGTGTCGTACGGGTAGTGCACGACGAGACCGTGCGGGAAGTACTTCGACAGCTCGTCGATCTTGGCCCGCAGCGCGTTCGCGGTCGCCAGCGCGTTCGCGCCGGTCGCGAGCTGGATGCCGAGGCCGGCCGTCGGCTGCCCCATGTACTTCGTGTCGAACGTGTAGTTCTCCGAACCCAGCGCCGCGCGGCCGACGTCCTTCAGGCGGACCTGCGAGCCATCCTGGTTGACCCTCAGCAGGATGTTGCCGAACTGCTCGGGCGTGCGCAGCAGCGTCGATTCGGTGATCGTCGCCTGCAGCACGGTGCCCGGCTTCGCCGGCGTGCCGCCGATCTGGCCGCCCGCGATCTGCACGTTCTGCTGCGTGATCGCGGCCGTCACGTCGGTCGGCGTGAGGCTGTAGTTGGTCAGCTTGACGGGGTCGAGCCAGATCCGCATCGAGAACTGCGAACCGAGCAGCAGCGTCTGGCCGACGCCGTTCACGCGGCTCAGCGGATCGAGCACGTGCGAAGCCACGTAGTTCGTCAGGTCCTCCTTCGACATCCGGCCGTCCTCGGAGTTGAACGCGAACCACATCAGCCAGTTGCTGCTCGACTTCGTGACCTGCATGCCGAGCTGCTGCACGACCTGCGGCAGGTTCGGCGTCGCGAGCGACAGCTTGTTCTGCACCTGCACCTGCGCGACGTCCGGATTCGTGCCCGGCGAGAACGTCAGCGTGATCGTTGCGTTGCCCGAGTCGTCACTCGTCGACGACATGTACAGGAAGTTGTCGAGACCGCTCATCTGCTGCTCGATCACCTGCGTGACCGTGTCTTCCACCGTCTTCGCGGAAGCGCCCGGATAGTTCGCCTGGATCTGGATCGTCGGCGGTGCGATCGTCGGGTACTGCGCGATCGGCATCTTGAAGATCGATGCGACGCCGGCCAGCATCAGCACGATCGCGATCACCCACGCGAAGATCGGGCGATCGATAAAGAACTTGGCCATGAAACGGACTCCCTGTTATTGCGCGCTCGACGCGGCGGCCGAACTCGCTGCGGCGCTGGCCGCGGTAGTCGCCGGCGCGGCGCTTGCCGATGTGGCGGTGGCGGCGTCCGGCGCCGGGGCGAGCTGCGCGGGGACGGTCTTCACGGTCGCGCCCGGGCGCACCTTGTCGACGCCTTGCACGATCACGTGATCGCCCGCCTGCAGACCGCCTTCGACGATCCAGTTCTGGTCGTACGTGCCGGTCGTCGTCAACGGACGCATCTCGACCTTGTTGGCCGCGGTCACGACGAGTGCGATCGCCTGCCCCTTCTGGTCGTGCGTGACGCCGATCTGCGGCACGAGGAACGCGTTCTCGTTCACGCCTTCCTCGATCCGTGCACGCACGAACATGCCCGGCAGCAGCACGCGGCCCGGGTTCGGGAAGATCGCGCGGATCGTCACCGAGCCGGTGGTCGGGTCGACCGTCACGTCCGAGAACTGCAGCTTGCCCGGCTCCGAATAGGTCTTGCCGTCTTCGAGAATCAACGACACCTTCGCGGCGCCTGGGCCGGTCGTCTTCAGACGGCCGCTCTGCACGTCCTGACGCAGCTTCAGCCCTTCGAGGCTCGATTGCGTGAGGTCGACGTACACCGGATCGAGCTGCTGCACGGTCGACATCAGCGTCGCCTGGCTCGCCTGCACGTAGGCGCCCGGCGTCACTTGCGAGATGCCGACGCGGCCCGAAACGGGCGACACGACGTCCGTATAGCCGAGGTTGATCTGCGCGGTGTCGACCGCCGCCTTGCCGGCCGCGACGTCCGCCGCGGCCTGCCCTTGCGTGGCGACCGCGTTGTCGTAGTCCTGCTTGCTGACCGCGTTCGCGGCGACCAGCACCTTGTAGCGCGCGACCAGCGCGTTCTGCGTGACGAGGTTCGCCTGCGCCTTCGCGAGCGTCGCCTTCGCGCTGTTCAAGGCCGCGACGTACGGCGCCGGATCGATCTTGTAGAGACGCTGGCCGGCCTTGACGTCGGTGCCCTCGGTGAATTCACGACGCAGCACGATGCCGTCGACCCGCGCACGCACCTGCGCGACGAGGAACGCGCTGGTGCGGCCCGGCAGTTCGGTCACCGCCGGCACGGCTTGCGGCTGCACGGTGACAACGCCGACTTCCGGCGTTTGCGGCGGCGGCGCCGATTCTTTTTTCCCGCACGCGGCCAGGAAAACGGCAGCCGTTGCGGCAGTGATTAAGCGGTATGGAACCCGTTCGACGCGCATGGAGCGACCTCTCACAATTAGACGACCTTCAATGGGAATCACCAGATCTCCTCATGGCCCTGACACGCGGCGGACCTGCAGCTTCCGGCCCACCGCGGATGCGGACGCGTGTTGCGGGTGTGCGTTGCACCCTGCGGAGCGTTCGTGCGCCGAACTGCTTCCGAAAAAGAACGGCGAGCCCGCGGCCCCGGCGGGCTCGCGTTGCAGTGGGATCAGCCGGCCCGTTAGCGCGTGGGCCGGAATGCGGCGCCTGCGAATTCGATGAACGCGCGCGCGGCGGCCGGCAAACGCGCGGCACGCGCATGCGCGAGCTTCAGCGTGACGGGCGCGAGCGGGCGGACCGGGGCCACGCGCACGAGCGTGCCGGCCGCCAGATCCGCATCGACGAGATACGCGGGCAGCACCGCCGCGCCCATGCCGGCGACGGCCAGCCGCCGCGCCATCTCGAGATGGCCGACGCCCGTATTGCCGGACGCCGCACCGGATCGAATCGCGGCCGCCGGGTCGTCGTCGGCCGCGGGCAACTCCAGCCGCACGGCCGCGAGTTCCGGCCAGTCGCCCGACGCAGCGGCGCCGCCGTGCGCGGCGACGTAGCCCGGCGCCGCGACGCGCACGGTTTCGTATGCAGCCAGCGTATGCAACGCGTGCGCGCCGGACACCGGCATGCCATCCGTCAGGAACGCGACGTCGATGTCCTCGGCAGTCAGGTCGACGTGGGCATCGGTCAGCGTCACCGTCGGCCGCACGTCCGGAAACCGGTGCACGAAGCGATCGAGCAGCGCGCTCAACTGGCTGAGCCCGAACGCGACCGGCGCGGCCACGCGCAATACGCCTTCCGGCTTGCTGCCCATCGCGACGAAACGACCGTCGATCTCGTCGATCGCACCGAGAATCCGCTCGACGCGCGCGAGATACAGCTCGCCGATCTCCGTCAGCGACTGGTGGCTCGTGCTGCGTTGAAGCAGGCGCGCACCGAGGCGCGTCTCGAGCGCATCGACCAGCCGGCTCGCCATCGCCGTCGACACGCGCAGCCGCGTCGCGGCCCGGCGAAATCCGCCTTCCCTTGCCACCGTCACGAATGCCCGAATCGATTGAAGTTGGTCCATTTGTCCGGATTCCCCTGCGCGAACGACTGCCCGTCTGCCTGCACCCCGACGCCGCACCGCCACCCGCCCGCATCGGCCCGGCCAATGCGGCGGCGCCGACGCCGGCTCCGCCGGGTCGGTCGGCACGCTCGCGACGGGCACGAGCCAGCTTGCAACGGCCGCAAACCAGCCTCGGCAAGCCCGATGCACGATCATTCAGTAGCAGTCCTGATTCTTTTCCCGCGATGCGCGGCGACGACGCGCGCGGCAAGGCCGGCGGCGGCCGCGCATCACGCGGACGGTGTTGCCCGCATCATCCGGGCACGCTGAAACCGCATTTCCTTCAGCAGGTGCAATGGTAGGGAAACCGCCGGAAAATGGCTTGCCCGATCCTGCGATTGTTTTGCCTTAATTTCCGAATTTGTGCGCTGCACACGATGCCACGACGGGCGATGCGTGCGCCGACCATGCAGGTCCGGATGATCGGGCTAATTTCGGACAGGTTTAGGCAATCCGGCGCACGCAACTGGCCGTACGATGTGACCGCCGTGCGTGCAGCTCGACAGGGAATCGCCGCCGCGCGCATGGCATCGCTCACTCCGCCAACCGCTCACGCAACATGGAAATCGACGCTCGAACGCCACTGCACCCGCGCACCCCGCCGGATCACGACGCACGATCGCGAGCCGGCGCACCCGTCGCGGCCCGGCTGGCGACGCTGATCGCCGCCTATGCACCGCACGACGGCATGTTCGACCTTCCGCTGCGCGGCATGCGCATCGCGCGCGCTTCCGTGCCGCCGCCGCAATGGAACCACGGCGTGCACCACGCGTGCCTGAGCATCGTCGGGCAAGGCGCGAAGTCGATGCGGGTCGGCGACGATACCTACACGATCGACGAATCGCGGATGCTGGTCGCAACGGCCGACCTGCCGGTGACCGGCCGCGTGACGCGTGCGAGCCCGGCCGAGCCGTTCCTGTACGCGCAACTCGAACTCGATCCTGCGCGCATCGCGGCGCTCACGCCGGTCGTCTTCCCGCGCGGGCTGCCGAAAGCCGTCGACTGCCGCGCACTCGACACGCACGACGCGACGCCGGAAATCGTCGACGCCATCGCGCGACTGATGCAACTGATGGCGCAACCGGACGACCTCGACCTGATCGCGCCGCTGATCGTCGACGAAATCCTCATCCGGCTGCTGCGCGGCCCGTCGGGCGCGCGCGTCGCGCAGATCGGCGACGCCGGTTCGACGACCCAGCGCATCTCGCGCGCCGTCGCATGGATTCGCGATCACTACCTCGATCCGATGGTGGTCGACTCGCTCGCGCGGCAGGTGGAGATGAGCCCGTCGACGTTCCACCATCACTTCCGGGCGGTCACGTCGATGAGCCCGTTGCAATGCCAGAAGGTGCTGCGACTGCAGGAGGCGCGCCATCTGATGTGCCTGTCGGCGATGGATGCGCGGCAGGCGTGTCGCAGCGTCGGCTATGTGAGCGCGTCGCAGTTCAGCCGCGAATACGCACGGCTGTTCGGCGACGCGCCGGGCCGCGACGTCGCGAGGCTGCGCGGGGAAGCGGTGCCGCTGTCGCGCGTTGCACCATGAAGGAATATCGGGGGGCGACAAAGCGACTCGTCACCCACCCGATCGCAGGGGCGGTTAGACCCTCACGCGAGCGACGGCGGCGCTGCCACGCTGACGTCGACGCGTTTCGGCAGGATGCCGGCCTGGTAGAACACATCCGCGATGCGCTGCTGGTACGCGAGCGTGTCGCGGGTGACGGGCTCGACACCGAAGCGTGCGCGGCGAAACGCGAGCGCCACGGCCGGCTCCGGAATCCCCCAGAGCTTCGAGAATTCGGCCGCGCCCTGCGCGCGGTTCGCATCGAGCCAGCGCTGGACCGTCGTCAGTTCCGACACGACCGCGTCGAGCACGTCGGCATTGCGCTGCGCGTACGTGCGCGACGCGAAGTAGTAGCTGCGGTTCTCGACCAGCCCCGTGCCATCCGCGACGATGCGCGCGCCGAATGCCTGCTGGACCACCGCGAGAAACGGATCCCAGATGATCCACGCATCGACCGAGCGGTTCTCGAATGCCGCCCGCGCATCGGACGGCGACAGCCACACCGGCGTGACGTCGGCATAGCCGAGCTTCGCGGCCTGCAGCAGCCGGACCAGCAGGAAGTGCGTGTTCGATCCCTTCACCAGCGCGATGCGCTTGCCGCGCAGGTCGGCAAAGGTCTTGACCGGCGAGTCCTTCGCGACGACCACCGCTTCGGTTGTCGGACCGGCCGGCGTCTGCGCGTAGTAGACAAGCGGCGCACCGGCCGCGAGCGCGAAGATCGGCGGCGCTTCGCCGACATCGCCGAAATCGATCGATCCCGCGTTCAGCGCCTCGAGTTGCGGTGGCCCCGACGGGAACTCGGTCCACGTGACGTTCACGCCGAGTGTCGCGAGCTTGCCTTGCAGCGTGCCGCGCGCCTTCAGCAGGCTGAGCGGCCCTTTCTGATAACCGATGCGCAACGTACGCGTGCCGGCCGCGCCGGCCAGCGCAAGACCCGGGTGGGCGGCGGCGCCTGCCGCGAGTGCCAGGCCGGCATGAAGCAGCCGGCGGCGGATACTGGAGTGTCGATCTGCCATGTCGTTTCGGGTTCGATGAAGGAGGCGCGGCCGGAGCGCGCGCATGCGATGAAGCAGGTCGAACCGATTCTAAAAGGGGGCCGCTGCGCGCCGAACCAACGATGTTCGATATCGAAAGCAAGCGTTTTCATAAGGGCAATGCCGATGGCACGGGCATCGTTGTCAGGAACGATCGGCGCACATGCGTTCGTCACCCGCCTTTAATGCAGGACTACCAATTATTTTCATCGAACAGAGAGACAGTGCGCGGTACTCACGTACCGACCATGCGTGAATCAGTTCAGGAATGACGGGCGGCGCAACAGGCGTTCAACGCGGCCTCGTCGGCGGCCAGCATCTCCGGCACGCATTCCCGCAGGAAATCGACGAACGTGCGGATCTTCGCATCGAGATACTGACGCGACGCATACAACGTATAGACCGTCAGCTTCTGCAACCGGTAATCGGGCAGCACGCGCACCAGCGCACCGCTCGCGAGCGCGGGCAGCGCAGCCGACATCGGCAGCGAGCCGATCCCGAGCCCCGCGCGCAGCGCGGCGCCGAGCGCATCGGCGATGTTGACCTGGAAATCCGGCAGCGGCAGCTCGAACGTTTCTCGACCGTTCGGACCGTCGAGATGCCAGCGGTCGCGCGGAAAGAGCGGCGTGACGATCTGCAGGCACGCGTGCCCGGCGAGGTCGCTCACCGTGCGCGGCGTACCGCGCGCCTTCAGATACGCAGGCGACGCGCACAGCACGCTGCCCACGTCGCCGAGCCGCTGCGATACCAGCCCGGAATCGGGCAGCTCCGTCGTGCTCAATTGGAGCGATACGTCGTAGCCTTCGTCGATGATGTCGGGCACGTGCTGCGACAGCGTCAGCTCGACCGCGACCGACGGATAGCGTTCGCGGTAGCGCACGACCGCGGGCACCACGTAGGACTGGCCGAAACTCGTCGTCGCGTGCACGTGCAGCCGCCCGGACGGCTTTGCCTGTGCATCGGCCGCCTCGGCTTCCGCTTCGTCGATATAGCCGAGGATGCGCTGGCAGCGGTCGAGATAGCGCTGCCCGGCGTCGGTCAGCGCGATGCGGCGCGTGCTGCGGTTGAGCAGGCGCGTGCGCAGATGCGTTTCGAGTTGCGCGACCGAGCGCGATGCGTAGGCCGTCGTGATGTCCAGACGTTGGGCCGCGCTCGTGAAGCTGCCCTCCTCCGCGACCCGGACGAAAATGCGCATCATCTGTAACGTATCCATCGACCTGTCCCCGGGATTGTCACGTCGCGCCGCCGTGCCGACAGGGTGCCGGCGGCGCCGGCACACGCCGGTCTGGCGCGAATTGTGCGGAACAGTACAGCAGCGTTGCAGACGTGTCCAGTTCGCCGTACGCGGCGTGATCCGGATGCCGAATCGTGCTGCCGAGCGGCCCGCCGCGCGGGATCCGGGCCGGGCGCACATACGTATCGAACGTACCGACAGGCCGACAGCATCGGCCGGCAAAAACTACCCGCGGACCGGCATGCCGCCGGCCCGTCGATCGACGCCCTTCGCGCCTCGCGCGTTACGCGGCGCCCGCTGCATCGAACGGATTGCGCAACACGATCGTGTCGTCGCGCTCCGCGCCGGTCGTGATCATCGAACCCGGCGCGCCCGCCACGGTTTCGATGCGCGCGATGAAATCTCGCGCCGCGCGCGGCAGCGCCGCTCGCTCGCGTACGCCCTTCACGGAGCCTTGCCAGCCGTCGAATCGTTCATAGACCGGCTTCGCGCGCGACTGCGCATCGAGGCTCGCGGGCAAATGGTCGACGCGCGCGCCGTCGAATTCGTATCCGACGCACAGCTCGATCGACTCGAAGCCGTCGAGCACGTCGAGCTTGGTGAGCGCGAGCGAATCGATGCCCGAGATCCTGACGGCCTGGCGCAGTTGCGCGGCATCGAGCCATCCACAGCGCCGCGGCCGGCCGGTGTTGACGCCGAATTCCTGTCCACGCGCGCGCAGCGTTTCGCCGGTGGCGTCGGTCAATTCGGTGAGGAACGGGCCACCGCCGACCCGCGTCGCATACGCCTTCGTGACACCCAGCACGTGGCCGAGCTTCGCCGCACCGAGCCCGGTGCCGGCCGCCGCGGCCGATGCCACGGTGCCCGACGACGTCACGAACGGGTACGTGCCCCAGTCGATGTCCAGCATCACGGCCTGCGAGCCTTCGAACAGAATGCGCTCGCCGCGATCGGTCGCGTCGTTGAGGTCGACCCAGACCGGACGCACGAACGGCAGGATCTTCGGTGCGAGCGCAACCAGCGTCGCCAGCATCGCGTCGCGATCGTACGCGTCGAGCCCCAGGCCGCGGAACCATGCATTGTGATGGTCGACGAGCACGTCGAGCTTGGCCGCGAGCCCGCCCGGTTCCGCGAGATCGCCGACACGCAGCCCGCGACGGCCGACCTTGTCCTCGTAGGCCGGCCCGATGCCGCGCAGCGTGGTGCCGATGGGCTCGCGGCGCAACCGCTCCTGCGCCTCGTCGATCGCGCGGTGAATCGGCAGTACCAGCGTCGCGTTCTCCGCGATCGACAGGTTGGCCGGCGTCACCGACAACCCGAGCTCGGCCATCCGCCCGATTTCCGCGAGCAGCGCTTCGGGGTCGAGCGCCACCCCGTTGCCGATCACGCCGCGCTTGCCGCGCACGATGCCGCTCGGCAGCAGCGCGAGCTTGTACGTGTTGCCGCCGACGACCAGCGTGTGGCCCGCGTTGTGCCCGCCGTTGTAGCGTGCGACGAGATCGGCCTGTGCCGCCAGCCAGTCCACGACGCGCCCCTTGCCTTCGTCACCCCATTGGGCGCCCACGACCACCACGTTCGGCATGCTCCGTACTCCATGTGAGAAATTCAGACACTCGTTCGGCCGCATGGGCCGTTTGTATGCCATATTGACGGAGCCGGATCACCCGATCAAACGATTAAACCTGAACCATCGTGTGATGAAATCTCACACGAAACGATGCCATGGCCCGACGTCTCCCTCCGTTGAATTCGCTGCGCGCGTTCGAAGCCGCCGCGCGCCTCGGCAGCTTCACGCTGGCCGCCGACGAGCTGTGCGTGACGCACGGCGCGATCAGCCGGCACGTGCAGCAACTGGAAGCGTGGCTCGGGCGACCGCTGTTCGAACGCCACAACCGGCGCGTGGAACTGACCGCGGCCGGGCGCGCGTACCTCGCCGAGGTCGGCGCCTCGTTCGACCGGATCGCGCTCGCCACCGCGCAGCACTTCGGCCACGCGCAGCAGCGCGTGTTGCGCGTCAGCGCGCCCGCGACGTTCTCGCTGCGCTGGCTCGTCCCGAAGCTGTCGTCGTTCCAGGTCGCGCATCCGGCCATCGAGGTGCGGCTGTCGACGTCGAACGAGCCGATCGAAAAGCTGCGCGACAAGGTCGACCTGATCGTGCGCGGCGGCCCGCAGGCCATCGACGGGTACGTCGCGGAGGAATTCCTGTCCGAAGTCCGGCTGCCGGTGTGTGCGCCGAAGTTGCTGGAGGGCCGGTCGCTGGATACGCCTGCCGATCTCGCCCGCTTCACGTTGCTGCACGCGGCGACCTATCCGGGCATGTGGCCGGAATGGCTCGCGGCGGCCGGGCATCCGAATCTCGTCCCGCGACACTCGCTCACGCTCGAGCATTTCTACCTGACGCTGCAAGGCGCGCTCGACGGGCTCGGCGTCGCGATGGGGCCGATCGCGCTCGTCGCCGACGACATCGCCGAAGGCCGGCTCGTGCAGCCGTTCAGCGAACCGGCGCTGCCGCCGTGGCGCTATTTCACGTATGTGGCATCCGCGCGGGCGGACGACGACGCCGTACGTGCGTTCAAGGACTGGTTGAAGGTGACGGGAAGCGCGACTGCATCGGGCGGGCGGGATTGACGCTTCGGCATGCCAGCCGCGCGCCTTCAAATCATGCAGGATTCCGAATCAAATGAGGTGAATGTCCGGAACGTGTTTGCCTGTTCGCATCGCTTGATCGCAATGCACACGGCAAGCCGCGGATCGAACCGTGGCTTGCCGCCGGACCACGCTTACTGGCTTGCTGCGGCGCCGGCCTTCTTCTCCGCGTTCTGCAGGTTCTGCGGATAGTTCGGATCATTGGCCGCCGGCTTGTAACCGGCGTCTTCGAGTTTCTTCAGCTCGGCGGTGTTCTTCGCACGCGCGGCCTTGCGTTCGGCTTTGCGTTTGGCCCGGGCCGCCTTGCGCGCTTCGCTCTTCGCGGCCTTTGCGTCCTGTGCAGCCGCCGCAGCCGGTGCGCTGGCGGCGTCGGTCTGCGCGAACGCCGGAACGGCCGAGCCGAACAGGAAAGCGGCTGCCGTAGCAGCCAGCGTGAGTTTTCTGATCTGGATTCGCATCGCTGAACTCTCTTTTTTGATGACCATCACGGTTTGAAAAACCATCGAGATACCGCCCCTGCCCTGACCGGTCGTCATGTCGCGATCAGGACCTGTGCATCATAACCGTGTCGCAAAAAATGTGGCGCCATCGTGCGACGGCATTGGGGATACACGTATGGGAGACGACGTGGCTCGTGCGTTCGATGACGGGCGCAGTCGTACCGGACACGACGCGCGGCGTCGATGGCTGTTTCATGGGTGGTGATATCGATACGCTCATGCCCGACGTGATGATCGTCGCGCTCGCACGATCACCGCAGCAACAGTCGGTCCGTGCGTTACGTCGTCGTTCGATGTAGCTCGAGCGACGGTTCCTCCCATAAACGACCACGATTCGGTTCTTTGGCGATCGAGACGGTTACGTTGCGCCGTTGCGGTGTTCGGTCATTGATTCGGCAGGTTTCGCGACACTGTGATGCCGAAGGTTACCCGTGGACGACCGGCAGGTCTGACGAAAAAGGTGAGTGCCGTGCGAGCGGTGAAAACGCCGGCCTGGTCGGTCTCACGGATGTGCTGAACCCGGCATGAGGGGCAACGCTCGTCTGATGGATGCGCACATCACCGTGAACACATGCTCGTCCCCGTGACGATACTTGCCGACGCACCAGGCATCACACATGGACGCCACCCGTTGTTGTTTGCTCCCATCGACGGTTCCCTATCTGAACGAAGCTGCTACCTGCACAGCTTGCTTATACCTGTGCTCCACCTGATCGGTGAGCTTTTACGGGATCCAGCGTTTTTGAAAAGGTGAGGATGTTCGGGAGCATCGGCAGAATCGGGTGCGGTGAGCGTCGGATCCGGCGACATCTTCACGTTGCCTCGCAGCGATGTCGATGAATGCCTGAATGCCGTCAAGATCGGCGCGGCGGTCCGGCCCTCTGTGCGGTGGCCTTTCGGCATGAGGTTGCTTTCGGGCCGTTGTACGAATTTCTCGTTGCCGGTGACGGGCACAGCATGACGACTCCCGATCGTGGCTACAAAGGTAGAAAAACGGACGGGACATGAGGATGGAAAACAGCCCGGCGCGGATACCTGCTTGCACAGTCCACAGGCTAAATTTGGCGAGCAGCGTCACCGGCGATCGGCAAAAACTTGTCCACAGACGAGGCAGCGCGAGTACAAAAAACCACTCGCCGGCAGCCCGGGATGATTTCGAACTGCTGTGGAGGAAACCGACGGGATCCGTTCCGCTGGTCAATCACAGGCATCGCAGGGGCCGCGAGCCACGTTTCTGCGTCCCATAAACGGGAACCTCTACGCCGAATCCGGGGATTTCCTCCCATAAGTTTCTACGTTTCGGTGTTTGTGAGTGGGCACTCACCTCTTCGGGATACCTTGTCAGGCTTGGAGCCATCAGAAACCAGTGTGGGCAGACAGGGCGGAGTCGGCCTGAATCGAGAGATCCGGGGCTTCGTCTCCCACAGATGACTCCCATTGGTAGCGGTTTATGGGGTTCGTCTTTCTGTGCAAGCACACGTGTGTTTACATCTTTGGTAAACCACGTTTACTTCTTTAACTACTTTTAGACGGCTCACAGCCTTATCTGGCAAGGCTTTGAGCGGTGTTCGGTACCCATTTATGGGAGCACAGGTGGAAGGGCTTGGGGTTTCAGGTCTGTGGATTTGGGGTTTGGGGTACCACGCTGTGGGGAATCAGGGTTGTGGATATGGGGCGAGCGTATCGGGTTATGGGAAATCGGCCGGAAATTGCGTTAGGTAGTCGTCTATGGGAACGCATGAAGGTAGCCTTTTATGGGCGACTTTTCTCGATCGGAAGTTCGTTGCGTGCACAGTGATTTTCTTTGGGTAGCCGGTTATGGGGAATCAAGAAGGTAGCCGGTTATGGGAGCCGGACTGAATCGATTCGTTGTCCTTTCCCTCGCGCACCCCGTAGCGCTTTCCCATAGACAGGACCGGTGTCATCGACAGGTTACCTTTTATGGGGAAAGCGAATGGTTGCCGTTTATGGGCGCGATTTCTACGCTCGGGACGGCAAGCAATACGTTTGACGGTGCTGACAGGTACCCTCCTATGGGAATCGACGAAGGTAGCAAGTTATGGGAGAAAACGGCGGTTGTGCTGCAAGGCACCACGAATCCTCCCGACTATCCCGATTCCGCGCGATTGCCCCCATGGATGGGTACCTTCGTGGTGGCAAATCTTGTGCCGGGTTTGCGTGGTCGCCCAGGAAAGGTAGCGGCTTTTGGGAGGCCTTTTTGGCAAAAGGTAGACGGATATGGGGCCTGGCGCAAATCGATGAACCAGAATTTTTCCTTTCATATCTGATGGTTAGCTCAGATAGTGAAAGTGATGCTGGAGCACGGACGTTGCTCCGCCGCGCGAAAAGGTATAAAGTCCGCTCTCAATAAGGCAACCTTACCCGGACACCACGATGCCGCGCAAGCCCGCAAGCAAAGGCTCAGACAAACAGGTTTCGCTGTTTCAGACACCCGAGCCTCCCGACCTGTTGCGCAAGGCGGTCCAGGCGATTCATATCGCACCGAAGTCCGGAAAGATCGGTCTGCAGCAGCGCAAGATGTTCAGCTCGCTGATCAAGAACGCGCTTCGGCAGGAGGCGTTCGAACCCGGCCGGACGAGCTTCTCGATCTCGATCGCGTCGCTGTCGCACGAGAGCGGGTTGAACAGCAACAACACGAAGTACGTGAAGGACACGGTCAACTCGTTGATCAGTACCGTCGTTAACTGGGACTACCTGGCCGCGGACCGTTCGACGGTCTGGAAGGCGTCGGGCCTGCTCGCCGGCGCGGAGCTCGAACAATCGGTGCTGAAGTACAGCTTCTCCGACCAGATTCGCAGCGAACTGCTCAATCCCGAAATCTACGCGCTGATCGATATGCGGATCGCTCGCGAGTTCCGGCGATCGCATTCGCTCGCGTTGTGGGAAAACACGGTGCGCTACGAAGGAATCGGCATCACCGCGAAGATTCCGTTGCCGAAATTCCGTGACCTCATCCTCGGCCAGGACAAGGCGTCGCAGTCGTACAAGGAATACAAGCTGTTCAAGAGCAAGGTGCTGGTGCCGTGCATCCAGGAGGTGAACGAAGTATCGGACCACACGCTCGAGCTGATCGAACACAAATCCGGCCGCAGCGTGGAAGCCGTGCAGTTCAAGGTGACGCGCAAGCAGAGCACCGATACGGTCGAGGACGGCGACGTCAAGAACGAAGCGCTGGTCGAGGAAGTCGCGAAGTTCGGCATTCCGCGCTCGGAAGCGCGCCGGTTGATCACGCAATACGGCGTGCAGCGCATCAAGGCGGCGATTGCCTATACGCTCAATCGGACTACGAAGAAGAATGCGACGCCGGTCGACAACGTCGCCGCGTATTTCCGCAAGGCGCTGACGCACGGCTACACGCTGGCCGACGGTCAGGGCACCGAAACGGCCGCACCGGCGAAGGAATCCGCGCAGAGCAAGCAGGAGCAGATCCGCGACAAGTATCTGGCGGCGAAGGTCGAGGAAGCCGGCGCGTATTTCCGCGAGCTGGAGATCGACGACCAGACCAAGCTGATCGAGCGCTACAACGAGACGGTGGCGGGGTCGAAGGACCTGACGCTGTCGCCGAAGAAGAAGGCGAGCAAGCTGGCGCAGACGAGCTTCTTCCGATGGCTGGCGCTCGATACCTGGGGCGAGCCGACCTCGGACGACCTGCTGGAATTCCTGCTGAAAAGCAGCCTCGCAGGCAACTGAACGCGGCCTCGCCGTCGTGCGCGCCGTGCGCCGAACCGTGTTGCGGTCCGGGTTGGCGGCGCAGTGCGAAGACGAGGCCTTTCGTCGGTGGCGCGTTACTTTGACGTGGCCGTCGCCAGATCCGCCACGTACGCGTCGATGACGGTCTTGAGCTTGTCCGCAAGCGCTTCCTGGTGGGATGCGTCGACGCCCTTGAGTTGCAGATCCAGACGCCCGTCCGGATACGTCTTCAACTGGCCGATCGCGCGCGATTCGAGCGCGAAGTCGTGACGAACGCTGTAGCGCGTGCGTCCGGCCTTCTTGGTGCCGTCGCTCTGCGCACGCAGGAAATTCTCGAGATCGCGGACGGATTTTTTCCGGTCGATCACGGCCGTCAGCAGCCGGTCGGCCGTCGGCTCGCCCAGGCGTTCATAGATCAGTTTGAGGAAGTACGCCGCCTGCAGACCGACGACGTCGTTCGCACTGGCCATCCGCTCCAGCAGCGTGTTCGGCAGCGCGTTGAGCGACAGCGTCTTGCTGATCGAGGCCTTGTCCTTGCCGATTTTTTCCGCCAGCGTGTTCTGGTCGGAAAAGACCTTCTCGTCGAGGAGACGTTTCCACGCAACCGCATCGTCGAAGATCGTCTGGCGTTCGTGGTCGTGGTTCGCGCGATACGCGATCGTATAGAGCTGCTCGGGCGTGTGATCCGTGCGGAACGTCGCATTGATCGTCTCGTCGCCGTTGATGCTCGTCGCACGCAGCCGGCGTTGCCCGTCGATCACGACGAGCTTGCCGGGAAACTCGGGGAGTCGCGTGACCTTGATCGGCTCGATCTGCCCTTCCCGTTTCAACGTCAGTGCGAGCTCGTGCAGGCTCGATTCCGAGTAGAACACGCGCGGATTGAACGGGTTCGGGATGCAGTCCTTGACCAGCACCTTCTGCGGTGCGCCAAGATCGGCCGTACCGGCGGGCGTGGCGGCGGCCGGAGCACTGGCTGGCGTCGCTTCGACGACCGCAGCCGGTGCGGCCGTCGGCTCGGGCAGCCGCGTTTCGAGCGCCGCATTTTCCTGCGCGAGTCCGCGCAACAGGCCGGCCGCGAGATGCAGGTTGCCGGTCGGTTTCTTGTCTTTCGAGGTGTCCTTAGCCATGGGCGGCTCCGGTAGCGCGCGTCGACGCGATGTATTGGGCCATTTCCGTGACCAGCCTTTCGATTTCCGCGCGGGCTTCCTTCAGGCCCTTCAGGTATCGATTGTGGTGATGGATCGTGGTGCCGAGCGCGAACGTCTGACGATAGACCTCGCGTTGCGCGATCTGGCTGTCGAGCAGATGCTCCCCTATTTCTTCAGCCCTTAGAATTTTTAAAATTTCTTCACGCATTTTAGTTTTTCCATTGACGCTATTCAGCATCAATGCGGAAGAAAGTTGAGGATTTCGAACGGCGCGCATCGACTCGATCATGCGGATCATCGCGACGGTGCTGTACAAGTCGGCCGGCGAAGGCGAAAGCGGCACCAGGCAGAAGTCGGCTACTTCGAGGACGGATGCAATACGCGGATCTTCCAGGTTGCCGGGGCAGTCGACGACGATCACATCGAAGTTCGCGTCCTGCTTCTTGATCTCACCGCCGATACCGCGGCCCGCGGGAGCCAGCGAAAGGACCGTCATCGGCAGCGTGTTCTCGCCGCTCGTGACCCAACGGACGGAAGTGCCTTGAGGATCGGCATCGATCAACGCGACCTTGTTACCGCCGGCTTCGAAGGCAGCCGCGATGTTGACGGAGATGGTTGTCTTTCCAGTCCCACCTTTTTGATTACTGACGGCGATCTTGAAAGCCATTAAATTCCTCCACGGAGTTTTTCGTAATATATGCAGTTATTAACGAAATGTCCAGAAAAGCGTTCGAAGCAGAGGATATTTTGTTGATCATTGTGGTTGTTACGTGACAAGTGGGCCGAATGGCTAAGGCGTTACTCGTACTTATTGATCCAAGAAAAACGAGCCAGTCGCTCATGTTTGTAAAATCGAAAGCACGAGCCAGTTGGCCGTCTTCGGCAACGATCGCGAAACTTTATCTCAGAGAGTTGATGTCTCGTCGTGCTTCAGTCTGAGACGAAATTTGATACAAATCCGGAGCGCTGAGATCCTCCGGTAGCGAGGAAGAGCCGGTTGTCACGTGACAAGTCGCCGGGCATCGATTCCTCCGAGTGCTACGTCGCGTGAAAGTTTTCGATTGCGACCTGGAGCGCGGGGTAATCGCTTCACTCTAATTACCGATACACGGGCGCTAAATCGCGGACGTCTACCTGGGAAGATGAGTTGTCACGTGACAAACAATCCCAAGGTGCTGTCTCGGATAGGGGATTTGTGGTCAGTTAAGAATAGTTGTTGCTGGTCGACGCTCGCGGCGTGGAGGCATATTGTCGGGGAAACGCACGAAGTTGATAGCTTTCGCCGAGGTGGTTTGTCCGTGTGTCCATCGGTGAGTTGTCACGTGACAACAGGACGCGATGCCGGGAAGTTCAAGCGATGGCGACTCTATGGCGAGGAGCGCCCCGTTGCTGTCGCAAAGAAACGGCTTGGGGCTGCGAAGGCCTTGGCACGATTGGTTGCGCGGCCAAATTCCTGCCGGCGTGCGGACCCTCAAGGGCTGACGCAATGCTGCCGAGCTCTGTCGCAAAGGCTGCATGGGGCTGTCATGATATGTCCCCATTTATATAGGAGCGCGACCCTGCGTTTCCGTGCGTGCCGGCCGATAGGGTAGGTTGCTTCGTGGCCGCCAGCCGGTGCCTGCGCTGGCGGACTGTTGATGCCGGAGATAGCCGCAGGTATGAACTGCTACTGGCGCTGAATCCATACGTCAGAGGCATGCAACAACCCAAACGGGTCGGATCGTGAAACATTTCCCGAAAATAAGCACTCGCCGGAAATCCTTGTGGGGCAATGGTTTGCGCCATATTCTTCATGCTGTTTCACGCAAAATGGATGCTGCACTCTCTGGAAATAGGGGCGTATGAGTTTTCAACGACCAGGCATTGAAGAATGATACGGCTGCGGCCAGATTTGTTTTGATTGATATGTGATTTGTTGTTTTTGATACATTCCGGCTGATTCTTCGCGGATCTGCCGATGAGCTGGGAGGGATCGGTGCTCTACCATTGAATTCCTTTAAGCCTCCAATCGAGTACGGGGCGCACCGATATTTAGCGTCAGTTGTCACGTGAC
The DNA here is from genome assembly GCF_015712265.1 of Burkholderia sp. 9777_1386. Taxonomy (NCBI): domain Bacteria; kingdom Pseudomonadati; phylum Pseudomonadota; class Betaproteobacteria; order Burkholderiales; family Burkholderiaceae; genus Burkholderia; species Burkholderia sp. 9777_1386. Next base: position 57,184 of record NZ_JACCQB010000001.1, read on the forward strand.
AACGCACACGTCGGTCCCGCGATTCATGGAATGGTGGGATTCGGAGTAGATAGAAGTTGACGCCGGGCATTCGTGGGCCCGTAATCGCAGCGCGACCGGTACAACGCAGTCTTCAGAAGAGAGCGCGGCTACAATCCGCTCAGAGAGCGTCGGTTCGGGGCGATTTGTCTGTAGCCGAATGTGAGATCCGAGCTGGGATGCGGCCGCTCGACACGCGTCGGCTGCGGTTTGACGTTCAACAGCGACTGAGACGCCGAGCATTCATCCGAGCTGGAAACATATCGGTGTCCAACGCTTCAACCCAAGCCCGTCGACGTCGCGTGTGCGAAGCCAATTTCAGCCCTTCGAATCCCGTCGAAACCGACACATCTCCGCCGCCGCACCGCAATCAATAACTCGCCACGATCGACAACGCGACGTCCGCTCCGCCTCGCAGGCTATCGATATCCCGTCGCGGAGAATTGCCAAACAGCCGGCTATATTCCCGGTTGAACTGCGTCGGGCTCGCATACCCGACCCTGAACGCCGCCGACGCAGCGTCGAGCCGCTCGGCCAGCATCAGCCGACGTGCCTCGTTGAGCCGTATCCATTTCTGGTATTGCAGCGGACTCATGCCGGTGAGCTGACGGAAGTGGTGATGGAACGTCGAACTGCTCATCTGAACCTGCGCCGCAAGGTCATCGACACGCAACGACTCGTCATAGTGAGCGCGCAGCCACCGGATCGCGCGCGACACACGGTTGCACTGGCTGCCGGTGGACGCAATCTGTCGCAGGCGGCCGCCCTGGTCGCTCGTCAGCAGCCGGTAGTAGATTTCCCGCTCGATGTACGGGCCGAGAACCGCAATGGCGTGCGGGTCGTCCAGCAGCGCGAGTAACCGATTCAGCGCGTCGTACAGCGGTTCGGTCATGTCGCCGACGACGAGTCCGCGGCCTGCTGGGGCATCGTCGTGATCCGGCGCGACTTGCATCATCAGTTCGGCCATGACGCGAAAATCGAGCTTGAGACCGAGCCCGAGAAACGGTTTGTCGGGGCTGGCCTCAATGATCTGCGTCGAACCGGGCAGGTCGAGAGACGTGATCAGAAAGCGATCGGCATCGTAGATGTAGGCATCCCCACTCTGCATGACCCGCTTTGCACCTTGAACGACGAGGCCGAAGCTCGGCTCGACCATGCACTCCATCGGCTGCGTCGGCGCTTCCCGTCGGTGAAAGCTCAAGTTGGGAATGGCCGTGTCGAGGTGATCGACACCTTCGGTCCACCTCGCGACGCGTTCCGCGAGGGTCCGTCGCAGTTCGTTCTCGCGGCTGCGGCCGGTCGAACGGTGGCTTGCCTGGTCGAATGCCGCGATGGCGATGTCGTCGTCTTGTTGGCCGGATATGTATCGGGCGGATGCCGGGTGCATGACTTCTCACTCAGGTAATCGGGTCGACAGGCATGCCGTCGACGTGCAGGGGAGGCCGGCAACGCGTGCATCGCCTGGAATCGCGGCACGGCCGTCTTCACGGAAGGCATGTGCGTGCCGCGACTGGCGGACTACTTCGTTGCCTGCGATGTGCAAAACTGCCAGCGTCGCGATTTTGCCGCCGGTGCCGCCGCGCGCTCGTCGACCATGCGCCACCAGCGTTCGCCGCGATGCGGTGTGTCGAGATCGAGGCGTTCGCCCATCCGCGGCGTCGACAGCTCGATGCCGCGCACGAGCGCCAGCGCCGTGACGCGCTCGAACGGCTCCTGCCAGCGATGCATCGCGAGGTCGAACGTGCCGTTGTGGATCGGGATCAGCCAGCGCCCGCGCAAATCGATGTGCGCCTGCACGGTTTCTTCCGGCTGCATGTGCACGTAAGGCCATTGCGTATCATAGGCGCCTGTTTCGATCAGCGTGACGTCGAACGGTCCGAGGCGCTCGCCGATTTCCCGGAAACCGTCGAAATAGCCGGTGTCGCCGCTGAAGAACAGGCGCAGGTCGTCGTCGACGATCACCCACGACGCCCACAGCGTACTGTTGCCGTCGAACAGGCTGCGCCCGGAGAAGTGCTGGGCAGGCGTCGCCGTCAGCGTCACCCCGGCCACGTCCACGCTTTGCCACCAGTCGAGCTGGCGGACCTTGTTCGCGTCGATCCCCCATTCGATCAGCCGATCGCCGACGCCCAGCGTCGTCACGAACACGCCGGTGGTTGCGGCGAGCGCGAGCACCGTGTCGCGATCGAGGTGATCGTAATGGTCGTGCGACAGGATCACGCCGCGCAGCGGCGGAAGATCTTCCAGCGCAATCGGCGGCGCATGGAAGCGCTTGGGCCCGATACGCCGAAACGGCGACGCGCGCTCGGCAAATACCGGATCGGTCAACCAGAATTCACCGCGCAACTTCAGCAACAGCGTCGAATGGCCGAGCCGGTAGAGGCTGCGATCGGGCGCCGCCTCGAGCTCCACGCGGGTCAGCGAATCGACCGGCAACGTGCCGGCAGGCACCGTATGACGCGGCTTGTTGACCAGCATGTTCCACGCGATTCCCAGCGTCTTGCCCAGTCCTTCGGCGGGGCGCGGCGCGACATTGGCAAAGCGCTCGCCATCGTGCTGCGGCGAACTGCCGGACAGCGTCCGGCCACGTCGGGCGGCCGCGAAACCCAGAATGCGGTGAATCAAAACGAGAGGCGATGCCATGTCGGTTCATCCCGAGAATAAAGTACACTAAACAGTGTAGTTTATTTTTGGGATAAGTAAACTGCCCGGTGTAAAATTTCTCGATGGATACCAGCACTCCCCCTCAGCGTCTGACCGACCGAAAGCGCGCGGCCATCGTCGATGCGGCAATCGAGGAATTTCTCGCGGCCGGCTACGATGCGACGAGCATGGATCGCATCGCTGCGCGCGCGGACGTGTCGAAGCGCACCGTCTACAACCACTTCCCGGGCAAGGAGACGCTGTTCGCCGCGATCCTGAACAAGCTGTGGGAGGCGACCCGGACCGGCAGCTCGCCGACCTATCGCGCCGACGTACCGCTGCGCGAGCAACTGCTCGCCTTGCTCGACCGCAAATTGCGCTTGATGAATGATGAGGCCTTCCTCGCGCTGGCGCGTGTCGCGATCGGCGCGGCCATCCATTCGCCGGAACGGGCGCGCGACATGGTCGAGCGTCTCAGCGAGCGGGAGGAAGACCTCACGGTCTGGGTGCGTGCGGCAGCGGCGGCCGGCCGCCTGTCGGTCACCGATCCGGTGTTCGCCGCGCATCAGTTGCATGGCGCCGTGAAGGCCTTCGCGTTCTGGCCGCAGATCACGATGGGCCAGCCGCCGTTGACGGCGCAGGAGCAGCAGAAAGTTGCGGAATCGGCTGCCGACATGTTCCTCGCGTACTACGCGCGACCGGACGACGGCGTCGCACCGCATCGCCAGCAAGACTGAACGCGCCACCGGAAGCATCCAGATCGACGGACAGCTCGAAGCCACTGCGATGTGCGCGCGGCGTCGACGAGCGGGCAAACCGGCCGATCCCTGGAAGCACGAACGCCAAATGGCGCCCACCCGTGTCGATCGGCCATCTGGCCTAGACTGAACGATACCGCCGGCGCATCCGAAGCCGGACGCGAGCAACGACCCATGAAGACGCTGTTGATCGTCTATCACACGATGACCGGAGGCACGCAGCAGATGGCCGCAGCGGCTGCCGCAGCGGCGCGCGAGCAGCCTGGCGTCGACGTCAGGTTGCAGCGCGCGGACGCAACGAGTGCAGCGGACGTGCTGGCCGCCGACGCGTACCTGTTCGCGACGCCGGAGAATCTTGCGGCGATGTCCGGCCTGATGAAGGATTTCTTCGATCGCTGCTACTACGCGGCGCTCGATCGCGTGAACGGCCGGCCGTATGCGGCGATGATTTGCGCGGGAAGCGACGGACAGAACGCGTTGCGCCAGATCGACCGGATCGCGACCGGATGGCGGCTGAAGAACGTGGCGCCCGGGCTGATCGTCTGCACGCATGCGCAGACGCCAGAACGTATTCTCGCGACGAAGACGATCGACAGCGAAGCACTCGCGCGCTGCGCCGAACTGGGTGCGGGCCTTGCCGCGGGACTTGCGCTGGGCGTTTTCTGATGCCGGATGCGGCGGCGTCGATCTGCCGAATGAACATCGACAGGATTGGCGGCTGTTCGCGCAATACTCGTTCCGCAAACGCCGAACCCGCCGGGTCCCGGCACTTCAGCTGTCTTTTACCGTGGTCGACGGCCGGTGATATTCAGGCCAAAGACGCTTCACGAGATCGCGCGACGCGCCGTAGGCGTAGCAACTGTCGATCTTGAGCGGCTTTCCTTCGCTGTCGCGGTAATCGAGCGACGATCGCCGCGTGCCGACCATCGTCTGATAGGCCGTCGTCGCGATCGGGCCGAGCAATTCCTTCAGGTGTGTGCACGTATCGCAGGACGGCAGGCGCTTGCGAACCTCGCTGTTCCAGCCGGCGCCGATGTTCAATCCGACGAGCGCCTGCAGCGAGTCGCCGCCGCCCGGACACTGCGCATACGGATGTGAACGAATGAACGTGGATACGGCGCGGACGACCATGTCGACGTCGAACACCAGCGTCACGCCGAGATCGTGGAGCGGCGTCCGCGCCACGACCGTCCGCGCGCCGCCGGGGGGTGTGAAATCGCTGGTCTTGCGGTCCGCGAGGCAGGCCGTCACTTCGAACAGGCCGTCGCTGCGCCGATAGCCGCGCATGTCGATCTGCCGATGGTGAATCTCCTCGCGCGTGATGCCGTCGTGTGGGGTGTCGTCTTGGGAAACCATGCATCCGCTCCATCTCGTGTAACCGGGGCTTTTCGCAGGCAACGGGATCGCGCCCGGCTGACCGGGCACGTGGGGAAAAGCAGGCGAGACATGCTGCCAACGAAGTCGATGCGGCCATACTACGCACTTTCCGATATCTTCGTCCGCGCCGCGATCGATGCGGACGCAACGAGTCGTGTATCGATGCCGGTGCACACGAGCGTCAAGGACGCGTGTCGCGCGACGTCGCAGGTCCGCACAACGCGTCGCGGATGCGATACGCCGCCGTTCGACTGTGGGTCGCGCGGAAGATCGCGTATCGGTCGGCCCGCCCCCGATTTCCGGCCGTGGCCGCGAATGGCGTGACATCCGGAAGCGTATCCATATAATGCGCAACACGACCGCGCGGACGCATTTCCGGTGCCCCGAATCGGGCGAATGCAGACCGGTGAGTCAACCGGCCGTCCCGCGTACCGGTATACTTCCACTCCTGCCTTGTCCGGCATCGAGGCCGGGTGCCTGAAAACAGAGTGGCGTGCGCGATGCGGCCCCGTAGTATTCCGCACCGGCGGCAGGCCGGCCGCGCGCATGGCGGCGAAGCTTTTGTGCCGCGCGGCATGGCCGCACGAACCACACCTTATATTCCTGGTGGATTGAATTTATGGGTTTTGAACAACTTGCCGAATTGCGGGCGCAGCTCGCAGCGAAGGCCAAGCAGGAGCGCAACGCGAAGCGGCCGGCAGCGCCGACGGACGCCGGTGTGAAGCCGAAGTCCGGCGACCAGCCGTCCCGCGGCGCCAAGCCGGGTGCCGGCGCGAAGGCGCAGCATCGGGCGAAGCCTGCCTCGGCAAAGCCGTCGGCGCCGGTCGATCCGGTCATCGTCGCAATCGGCAAACTGCAGCGGAAGTTTCCGCGCGCGTTCCCGAAGAATCCGGCCCCCAAAGTGCCGCTCAAGGTCGGCATTTGGGACGATCTCGCCCGCGAAGCGCAGGCCGTCGGCCTCAACGAAGCCGAACTGCGCGAAGCGATGTCGACATGGTGCCGTGGCAATCGCTACTGGTCCTGCCTCGTCGAAGACGCGGTGCGCGTCGACCTGCAGGGCAACGAAGCCGGGCGCGTGACGCACGACGATGCGGCGCGTGCGCGCCGCCTGAAGGCTCGCCGCCCGAACAAGGGCGCGGCGCAGTCGGCCAAGGGGGCGCCGCAGCAGCCGAAGGCCGAGCAGCAGGCCGAGGCAGCTGCCGCGCCGCAACCGGCGGAAGCCGAAGCGGAAACGAAGGTGCAGACCGACGTCGCGCCGCAGGTCGAGCAGCAAGCGGCCGGCAACGAGTAATCCGCACTGCGCTGCCGTCGACCGCACGGCGCGTGCTCGCATGCAGGTTGTATGCGATGAATCACACGACAGACCGACTTGCCTCGACAGAGGCAGGTCGGGACTGCCTCACCGGCGCCGATCCGGCCGGTACATTCCCCTCTCTCCCGTCGAACAATCAACGTGACCGGACGGACAACGTTCGATCCTGGCGCACACGATATTTCGACCGTGCTGATGGAACGTAAATAATACGCATCACCGATTAATCCGGTGCGTCAGTCAGATAATTCGTTTTACGAAATGATGGCGTGAAAAACGTCGATCGACGCGCGCGCGGTCCCGTGTGCCCATCCCGACAAAACGGCGCGCGATAATCACGGCTGGATCGTCGGACTGCGGGCAAGCCAATCGCCGCGATACAAGCAGCCTTTCGAAAAGTAAGACAAGCCCGCGTCGGCCCCGAGCCACGCTCAGCTTCATCCACGTCGATACAACCCGGATCATGAACCCGAGACATTCCGCGATTTTCGTCGCGCTCGCCGCCGCTGCGCTGTTCGGCGCCGCGACACCGCTTGCCAAGGCGCTGATCGGCGCGATGTCGCCGTTCATGGTTGCGGGCCTGTTCTATCTCGGCAGCGGCATCGGGCTCGGCATCGGGATCCTGCTGCGCGGCTGGCACAGCCGTCGCGCACCGGCCGCGGATGCGGCGCCGCTACGGCGCGCCGATCTGCCGTGGCTGGCCGGTGCGATCGCGGCGGGCGGCGTGGCGGGCCCGGCTTTGCTGATGCTCGGGCTGTCGAGCACGCCGGCGGCGACGAGCGCGTTGCTGCTCAATCTCGAAGGCGTGCTGACGGCGGTGATCGCGTGGGTCGTGTTTCGCGAGAACGTCGATACGCAGATATTCGTCGGCATGGTGGCGATCGTCGCCGGCGGCACGCTGTTGTCGTGGACGCCGGACCGCGCCGGCGTGCCGGTCGGCGCGTGGCTGATCGTCGGTGCGTGCCTGTGCTGGGCGATCGACAACAACCTGACCCGCAAGGTGGCCGCGAACGACGCGATGGTGATTGCGTGCCTGAAAGGGCTGATCGCCGGGCCGGTGAACATCGGCATCGCGCTGGCGACCGGCGCGACGTTGCCCGCGATACCGGTTACGGCCGCGGCGATGCTGACGGGGCTCGGCGGCTACGGGATCAGCCTCGTGCTGTTCGTCGTCGCGCTGCGTCATCTCGGCAGCGCGCGCACCGGCACGTATTTTTCGATCGCGCCGCTGTTCGGGGTCGTGTTGTCGTTGCTGATCTGGCCCGCGCTGCCGCCCGCGACGTTCTGGATCGCAGCTGCGCTGATGGCGCTCGGCATCTGGCTGCACGTGCGCGAACGGCACGAGCACGCGCATGAGCACGAGCGGCTCGAGCATACGCACCGGCATCGGCACGACGACCATCACCAGCACTCGCACGATTTTCCGTACGACGGCGACGAACCGCACACGCATCCGCACGTGCATTTGCCGATCACGCACAGCCATGCGCATTTTCCGGATATTCATCACCGGCATCGGCATTGATCGTGTCGTGAGCAATGCATGTCGCGCGTCGCAAGGTGACCGTTTATGGGAAACGCGGACAGCCGGTCGTCGACAGGTCGTCGACGCATGTGCCGGCGACCGCACATCGAAGGCCGCTCGTCACCGGTTCGCGTTGAGGATGCGGAGCGCGCTCCGGTAACCGGTTCGCGCGTTCGACGATCATTCGGTCGATGTTGCGCGCGATGCCGGCTCGTGGAAGCGGAATGTGGCGTTGAAGTCGCGTAACGGCAGGTTCTCGCTAGCGACGCGGCGAAACAGACGACGGTACGTACGTTGCCGCGCCGATTATCGCGCGCGAGGAAAGCAGAAACCGAAATCCTCGCAGCCCGGGCATCCGGGGGCGGGCCCGGGCGCCACACCGAGCGATGCGGCCACTTCCTGCGCAAGGAATTTCTTCCAGCGCAGATGCGCGACGTTGCGTGCGGCAAGCGCGGGGAAAAAGCGCTCGAGCATCGCGGATACCGCGTCGCGCCCATCGAGCCCGAGGTCGCGCCACAGATGATCGGGGCGCAGACACGCATGCGCGATGATCGCGGCGAGGCAGTCGGCATCGTCGCGAGCGACCGCGGGATTCGCGTCGTCCATCAACCGCGCGTGCAGCGTCGCGACGAATGCCGCGTGCGTGGCCGGCAGCGCTGGCGGCGTGACCGTCGGCGCGAGTGCGGCGATATCGGCGGATCGCAGATGCGGAAACTGCCGGGCCAGCAGCCAGGCGAACCGGTCGGGAGACAAGCCCAGCAACGTCAGTTCGTTACGCCCCGCGCGTGCCGCAACGAGTGTGCCGAACAACCGGGCATCGGGCACGTCGGCGTTGGCTGTCGCAGATCGCAGCGACTGCAACGCCTGTTCGTACGTGCGATCGGCCGAAGCGGTCATCGTCAGCCTCCGGACGGGAACCAGGCCGCACGCATGCGAGGTGCACGACGTATCACCATCGCGATCGTCACACGATCACTCGACGCCGACGATCACGCTCGACGCCTTGAAGATCGCGGACGCAGCGGTGCCGCTCGCGAGGCCAAGACGATCGACGCTGTCGTTGGTGACGATCGCGACGATCTCCGCGCCGCCCGCGGCCTTGATCACGACTTCCGAATTGACCGCGCCCTTCGCGACCGACGCGACGGTGCCCGTCACGCAGTTGCGCGCCGACACCTTGCTGCTGTCCACATCGACCATCACGATGACCGACGATGCCTTGACGAGCGCGAACGCCTTCGTGCCGGCCGCGAGGCCCAGCGACGCCGCGCTGCCGTGGGTGATCACGGCGACGATCTCGAGGCCGTCCTGCGTGCGCAGCGTGATTTCGTCGTTGACGGCACCGGGCTTGACGGCGCCGATCTGGCCGGCGAATTGGTTGCGGGCGCTGGTTCGCATGATGATTCTCCGAGGTGGATGCCGCGGCCGGCCCGGCTGCGGCAGCAGATGAATGGAAATGCATCGGCCAGTGTACCGGCAACGCGGGTGAGCGTCGCCCAGCGGATGCCATGACGCGCATCACGAAAACTCGCTGTCATCGCGCGTTTCGTGCCGGCGGCGATGACGCTACGGCGCTGACGGGCCGCTCGCGGGCGTCGCGGCGGCGGAGCCGGCAGCCGTCGCGCCGTCGCTCTCCCACCCGCCACCGAGCGCGAGGAAGAGCCGCACCTGGTCGGCCGCGACCTGGCCTTCGGCCGCTGCGACCTGCGCCTGCACGCTCGTCAACGTGCGCGTCGCATCGAGATCGGCGATGAACGATTCGCGGCCGGCCGCGTAGAGACGATGGGTTTCGGCGGCGGAATTGCGGGCCGACTCGTACGCGGTGCGCAGCGCGTCCGTACGCTGCACGTCGGCGGCATAGGTCGCGAGGCTCGACTGCGTTTCGCGCAGCGCGTTCAGCACGACGCCGTCGAAGTGCGCGAGTGCGCCACCCGTCGCGGCTTCGGCCTCGCGCACGCGCGCACGCTGGCCATTGACGGGGAACGACCAGCTGATCAGCGGACCGAACGACCAGCGATTCGTGGTGGACGAGAACAGATCGGCGGCGACGCCGACCGAGCCGGCCGACGCGCCGATGCTGACCGACGGGTACAGCGCGGCGGTTGCCACGCCGATCCGCGCGGTCGCGGCGGCGAGCTGCCGCTCGGCTTCGCGCACGTCGGGGCGGCGGCGCAACAGCGCGGCGCCGTCGCCGATCGGAATCGGCTGACGCAGCTTCGGCAGGCGTTCGCATTCGGCGGCGGCCTTCGGCAGATCGGCCGGCGCGCGCGCGAGCAGCGCGGCGAGCTGGTACTGCGCGACCTTGCGGCGGCCCTCGAAGCGCGGAATGTCGGCGGAGAGCGTGCGCACCTGCGTCACGCCGCGCGTCACGTCGGTCTGGTTGCCGCGTCCGGCATCGCGCAGCCGCTGCGACAGTTTCACGCGCTGCTGCTGCAACGCGAGCGACTGCTTCGCGATCGCCAGTTCGTCGCCGGCCGAGCACGCTTCGACGTACGCGCGCACGACGTCGGCCACGACCGTGATGCGCGCGAGGTCGCCGGCCGCCTTGACGGCCTCGCTGTCCGCGCGCGCGGCTTCGACGCCGCGCCGCAGCTTGCCGAACAGGTCGAGCTCGTACGACACGTTGATGCCGACCGTGCCTTCGTTGACGACCGGCAGCTTGTTTTCGAGCAGGTATTGCTCGGCCGATTCCTGCGCGCGCTGCACGGCCGCTTCCGCGCCGCCCGAGAATCCGCCCTGTTCGTTCGCGACCACCAGCGCCGCGCGCGAGCGGGCGAGGTTGGCCGCGGCGACGCGCAGGTCGGTGTTCGACTTCAACGCGTCGCGCACGAGCCCGTCGAGTACCGGGTCGTCGTACAGCTGCCACCAGTTGCCGGGCACCGCGTCGCGCGACACCAGCGCGCCGTTCGCGTCGTCGAGCGCATGATTCGCGAGCGGCGCATTGACGTACGCCTGCTGCGGCAGCGTGTAGTCGGGGCCGACCGACTTGCACGCACCGAGTGCGAGCGCCAGCGGGGCGAGCGTTGCCGCGACGCGCAGACCGTGCCGCTTCATTGCGAGGCTCCGGTGGCGCTCGCGGCCGTACCGGACGCGGCCGGAACCGGCGCGCTCGCCGATGCGGTGCTGGCGCCCACCGGCTTCGCGTTGTCGTTGCGGCGCGCGTCGGCGCCGCGCATCGACACGGTCGCGGTGCGGCCCGCGATCATCCGGAAGTCGTCGGGCACCTCGTCGAGCACGACGCGCACCGGCACGCGCTGCGCGAGCCGCACCCAGCTGAACGCCGGATTCACGTTCGGCAGCAGATTCGCGCCCTGCGTGCGGTCGCGATCCTCGATCGCGGCGACGATGCTCTGCACGTGGCCGCGCAGCGCATGCGGCTCGCCCATCACGATGATGTCGACCGGCTGGCCGATATGGATGCCGCGCAGCTTGGTTTCCTCGAAGTAGCCGTCGACGCGGAACGAGTTGCGGTCGACGACCGACAGCACCGCGCGGCCGGCCGGCACGTACTCGCCGACGCGCGGGGCGCGGTCGTTCAGGTAGCCGTCCACGGGACTGACGATCGTCGTGCGCTGCAGGTTCAGCTTCGCGGTGTCGAGCGACACCTGCGCATCGGCGACGCTCGCTTCGCCCTGCTCGACGCGCGTGCGGCTTTCCTCGACCTGTTCGCTCGCGACCAGGTTGCCGAGCTGCAGGTTGCGCGCGTATTCGCGCTTCGCCTGCGCCAGCGTCGCGCGGCGCTGCGCGAGCGTCGCTTCGGCGAGCCGCTCCGCGAGCGCGTAGCGCGCCTGGTCGATCACGAACAGCACCTGGCCGCGCTTGACCTCCTGGTTGTCGGCGACCTGCACCGACGTGATGAGGCCCGACACGTCCGGCGCGACCTGGATCACGTCGGCGCGCACGTGCCCGTCGCGCGTCCACGGCGAGAACATGTAGTAGTTGATGATGCGCCACAGCACGAGGCCGGCCACGACGACGACGATCAGGGTGAGCAGGACTTGCCCTGCCGAGAGCCAGGTTTTTTTCACGTTAGGTAGCCACGAGTTGGTGGGACACGATCACGACGGCGGCCAGCACGAATACGTAGATGCCGAGGTCGAAGATCGAACGGTGCCAGACGAGGCGGTAGAAGCCGACGCGTTCGAGCACCGCGCGCACGACGATGTTGATCAGGTAGGCGATCAGCATCAGCACGAGCGGGGCCGGCACGAACACGCCGAAGATATCGATTTCGCCGATCATGGTCGCGGTCGGAAGGACAAGGTGGAAAGCCGGCTCATGCGCGCGCTCCGTCCGGCGGCTGCGGCGCTTGCGCGGACGCGGCCGGATACAGCGACAGGCGCAGGCCGACGAGCGCATGCAGCGTGTCGCGCAGCCGGCGGTGCGTGGCGGGCACCGCGGGTGCGGCCGTGCCGTCGGTCGGCGCGGCGTCCGGCAGGGTGCGGCCGGCCACGCGCCGCAGCGCGTCGTCGATCGTCGCCAGCAGCGCGGGCGGCGCGGGCTGGCGCGCGTTCGCGGCCGCGCAGCGCGTGTAGTGATCGGTGACGCCGGCCAGCACGCGATCGATCGCATCGGGCACGTCGCCCGACAGCCGGCGTCGCGAGCGGCGCAGGTCGAGCGCGTTCAGCGCGATGCGCAGGTCGCGGAAGCTTTCGATCGACGGATGGCGGTGGTCGTCGGACGCGCCGAGGCGCGGCAGCAGTTGCGTGACGCGATCGAGCATCCGCGACGCGTGGTTGCGCTGGTCGTCGAGCGGCTGCGTCGACGCGGAGCGCGCGACGTCCTCCCAGCCCGAGCGCAGCAGGCGCCGCACCGCGAGTTCCGCGCCGAACGGCCGCGTCGCGCGCGTCCATACGTACGCGAACAGCAGCCCGGCGACGCCCGCGAGATTGCTGTTCAGGAACACGAAGAAATCGGCTTCGTACGCGCTCTGGATGCTGATGAAGGTGGCCGTGTTCACCGCGACGAGCATCGTCACCATGTTGAACTGCGGGCGCGGCAGCAGCGTGCCGATCAGGATGAACGGGCCCGCGAACATCAGCACGAGCATCGCGAAATCGTGCACGTGCGGCAGCACGACGAACAGGTACAGGCCCGCGAACACGACGCTCGCGGTGGTCGACAGGAAAAACTTGAACACCAGCGGCGCCGGCTCGTCGAGCGCGGCGAAGAAGCTGCACGACACGGCCACGAGCGTGACGGCCGCCGCGCCGTCGTGCCAGCCGGACGAGATCCACAGCCAGCACGCGAACACGATCGCGAACACGACGGTCAGCGTCGAGAACAGCATCATCCCGCGATCGAAGAAGCGCTCGGTGCCGCCGAGCCGCCAGTGCCGGTAGCGCGGCTGCCATACGCCCGATTCGTTCGCGATCAGCGCGCGCAGCGAGCGGCAGTCCTGCCAGATGTCGATGACCTGGCGCAGCCGCCACAGTGCATTCGACATCAGCGCGCCGTCCCAGCTCGCCAGCGCGCTGTCGGGCGGCTGCAGCGCGGCGATGCGCGCGCGCAGGTCGTCCGCGACCGGATCGTGCGCCATGTCGCCGCCCGCGTCGGTCTGCACGGCCGGCAGCGGTGCGTCGAACCACTTCGCGGCGTCGGCCAGCAGCGCGTCGAGTGCGGGCGGGCGTACGTGCAGGTCGCGCATCAGCGCGATCAGCGGATCGGCGAGCGACGACATCAGCGGCAGGAACAGCTGCATCCGGCCCGCGAGCGCCTGCGCGCGCGCGAGGACGCGCGGATGCGCATGGTCGTAGCCCAACTGGCTCAGCAGGAACTCGAGGCCGGTGATGGTCGCGGCGAGCCGCTGCCGGCACGCGGACAGCGCCTTGCCGGCCAGGTGCCCGGACAGCGTTTCGCGGCCGTAGAACGCGGCGTCCTTGAACCACGCGTCGGTGCGCTCGATCAGCGTCGGCGCGAGCCGGTTCGGGAACACGGCGCTGCCGACCACGCTCGCGCACACGATGCCGAGCACGATTTCCTCGGTGCGCGCGATCGCGACGTCGAACACGGTGGACGGATCGGTGACGGTCGGCAGCGCGACCAGCGGCATCGTATAGCCGGCGAGCATGAAGACGTAGCTGCGGGCGGTGCGGTCGGAGATCGCGAGGTACAGCAGCGTGCCGCACCAGGTCGCGACGATGATGCTGAACAGGAGCGGCGTCTCGACGAACGGTGGCACGAAGAAGATCGCGGCGGCCGCGCCGAGCGCGGTGCCGAGCGCGCGGTACAGCGCTTTCGAGCGCGTCGCGCCGACGAACGGGTTCGACACGATGTAGACGCTCGCCATCGCCCAGTACGGGCGCGGCAGCTGGAAATACAGGCCGAGGTACAGCGCCAGCATCGACGCGGCGAACGTCTTGCCCGAGAACAGCCAGTCGCGAAGGCTCGGATAGGTCATGACGCGGAATCGTCGGAGTGGGGCGGGCGCGACGCCGGCGGATGCGGGTCGGCCGCGTTGAACGCGTTCAGCACGCGCAGCGTCGCCTCGAGATCGGCGCGCGACACGCCCTTGAGCACCTGGGCGCGCAGCGCGCGCAGGTCTTCCTCCATCTTCGCGGTGACCGCGCGGCCGGCGGCCGTCAACGAGATCGTTTTCGCGCGGCGGTCGTGCGGATCCTCGTCGCGGCGCGCGAGGCCGGCCGCGCACAGCTGGTCGAGCAGGCGCACGAGCGACGGCCCTTCGATGCCGACGTGTTCGGCGAGCGTGCCTTGCCGCACGCCTTCGCCGAGGCGCCCGGCCATCAGGAGCGGCGTCGCGCAGGCCTCGGACACGTTGTACGCGGTCAGCACGCCGTCACTGGTGCGGCGCCACTTGCGCGCGGTGAGCACGAGCAGGCTGCTGACGGCGAGGCGGAGGTCGTGCAGATTGGTCATGGGCGAGATGATAGGGGCAAAAACATTCGATAGCAAACTATCGTTTTTTGTCACCCGGATGACACGTCGCATGCGGCCCGGCCGGCCCGTCTGAAGCAATGTAGGCGGCGTGCCGGCCGGGGTCAAGCCGTAAGGGGGGCGACCCCGAACCGTCCACATCCGGCGCGGCGACTATATTGAATAGTCAGACGAGAACCGTCCGGCAGCCCGGCGTACGGCCGCGCGCGTTAAGCAAATTCGAAGCCCCGGTTCGGCAAAGCCGACTTCGCGGCCGCGCGCGCGGCGTGCATATTAGGGTCATTGCAAGCGCACCGGAGGCTCCACCCGTGTCGACCTCATCCTCGCAGCCCGCCACGCCCGCATCGCTCGATGCGTGGCTCGGCAAGACCGAAACGCTCGACGACGACATCACCGCGTTCCCGCTGAACGCGCTGGCCGCCACGCTCGACCGCCCGTCGCCCGGCGACGTCGTGCCGCCGATGTGGCACTGGCTCTACTTCCTGCCGATCGCGCCGCTGGCCGAGCTCGGCCCGGACGGTCACCCGAAGCGCGGCGGCTTCCTGCCGCCGGTGCCGCTGCCGCGCCGCATGTGGGCCGGCGGCCGCCTGACGTTCCATGCGCCGCTGCGTGCGGGGCGGCGCGCGACGCGCGAATCGACGATCGCGAACATCGAGGACAAGACGGGCCGCAGCGGCCGGCTCGTGTTCGTGACGGTGCAACACCGGATCGAATCCGGCGGCGCGCTGTGCGTCGAGGAGGAGCACGACATCGTCTATCGCGACGCGCCGCAGCCAGGTGCGCCGGCACCGAAGCCGGTCGCGCCGCCCGCGGGCGAGACGTGGTCGCGCACGGTCACGGCCGACGCGGTGATGCTGTTTCGCTATTCGGCGTTGACCTTCAACGGCCATCGCATCCACTACGACCGCCGCTACGTGACGCAGGAAGAAGGCTATCCGGGGCTCGTCGTGCACGGCCCGCTGATCGCGACGCTGCTCGTCGATCTCGTGCACCGCGAACGGCCGGACGCGACGCTCGCGAGCTTCGCGTTCCGCGCGGTGCGCCCGACCTTCGATTCGGAGCCGTTCACGCTGTGCGGCAAGCCGTCGGACGACGGCCGCACGATCGAGCTGTGGGCGAAGGATCGCGACGGCTGGCTGACGATGCAGGCCACCGCGACCCTCGCGTGACGTGATTCCTTCCTTTCCCTCATTCATCGACGACGGACATGCAGACGACGCAACACGACCCGTACCAGGACATCCGCGAAGCGGTGCGCGACCTGTGCAGCCACTTTCCCGGCGAGTATTTCCGCCAGATCGACGACGCGCGCGGCTATCCCGACGCGTTCGTCGACGCGCTGACGAAGGCCGGCTGGCTCGCCGCGCTGATTCCGCAGGAATACGGCGGCTCGGGGCTCGGCCTCACCGAGGCGTCGATCATCATGGAGGAGATCAACCGCGCGGGCGGCAACTCCGGCGCGTGCCACGGGCAGATGTACAACATGGGCACGCTGCTGCGCCACGGTTCGGCCGAACAGAAGCGCGCGTATCTGCCGAAGATCGCGAGTGGCGAGTTGCGCCTGCAATCGATGGGCGTGACCGAGCCGACCACCGGCACCGACACGACGAAGATCAGGACGACCGCCGAGCGACGCGGCGATCGTTACGTGATCAACGGGCAGAAGGTGTGGATCTCGCGCGTGCAGCATTCGGACCTGATGATCCTGCTCGCGCGCACGACGCCGCTCGCCGACGTGAAGAAAAAATCCGAAGGGATGTCGATCTTCGTCGTCGATCTGCGCGAGGCCATCGGCCACGGGCTGACGGTGCGGCCGATCCCGAACATGGTCAATCACGAGACCAACGAGCTGTTCTTCGACAACCTCGAGATTCCGGCCGACAACCTGATCGGCGAGGAGGGGCAGGGCTTCAAGTACATCCTCGACGGGCTGAACGCCGAGCGCACGCTGATCGCGGCCGAATGCATCGGCGATGGCTACTGGTTCATCGACAAGGTGTCGCAGTACGTGAAGGAGCGCGTCGTGTTCGGCCGCCCGATCGGGCAGAACCAGGGCGTGCAGTTCCCGATCGCGCGCGCGTTCGTGAACGTCGAGGCCGCGAGCCTGATGCGCTTCGACGCCGCGCGCCGGTTCGATGCGCACGCGCCGTGCGGCGCACAGGCGAACATGGCGAAGCTGCTCGCGGCCGACGCGTCGTGGGAGGCCGCGAACGCGTGCCTGCAATTCCACGGCGGCTTCGGCTTCGCGTGCGAATACGACGTCGAGCGCAAGTTCCGCGAAACGCGCCTGTACCAGGTCGCGCCGATCTCGACCAACCTGATCCTGGCCTACGTCGCGGAGCACCTCCTCGACCTGCCGCGCTCGTTCTGACGGAGGCCGACGATGCGACCCCTCGACGGCATCAAGGTAATCACCCTCGAACATGCGATCGCGGCGCCGTTCTGCACGCGCCAGCTCGCCGATCTCGGCGCGCGCGTGATCAAGATCGAACGGCCGGGCAGCGGCGATTTTGCGCGCGGCTACGACGAACGCGTGCACGGGCTGTCGTCGCACTTCGTGTGGGTGAACCGCTCGAAGGAGAGCCTGACGCTCGACGTCAAGCAGCCCGCTGCGGCGGCCGTGCTCGACGCGCTGCTCGCGGATGCCGACGTGCTCGTGCAGAATCTCGCGCCCGGTGCGGCCGAGCGTCTCGGGCTCGGCTACGACGCGTTGAAGCACACGCATCCGCGCCTGATCGTCTGCGACATCTCGGGTTACGGCGACGACGGCCCGTATCGCGACCGCAAGGCGTACGACCTGCTGATCCAGAGCGAAGCCGGGTTCCTGTCGATCACGGGCTCGCCCGGGCAACCGGCGAAGGCCGGCTGCTCGATCGCGGACATCGCGGCCGGCATGTACGCGTACACGAACATCCTGAGCGCGCTGCTGATGCGCGGCCGCACCGGCGCAGGGTGCCGGATCGACGTATCGATGCTGGAGAGCATGGTCGAGTGGATGGGCTACCCGCTCTACTACGCGATCGACGGGCAAAGCCCGCCCGCGCCGTCGGGCGCGTCGCACGCGACGATCTGTCCGTACGGCCCGTTCCCGGCCGGCGACGGCAAGACCGTGATGCTCGGGCTGCAGAACGAGCGCGAATGGAAGCTGTTCTGCGAGCAGGTGCTGCGGCAGCCGGCGCTCGCCGACGATCCGCGTTTCAACGCGAATTCGAAACGGCATGCGGCGCGCGACGCGGTCGATGCGCTGATCGTCGATGCGTTCGCGACGCTGACGGCCGCCGAAGTGATGCAGCGGCTCGACGCGGCCGGCATCGCGAACGCGCAGATGAACACGCTCGACGACGTATGGCGGCACCCGCAATTGCAGGCGCGCGAGCGTTGGCGCAGCGTCGACACGGCCGCGGGCCCGGTGCCCGCGCTGTTGCCGCCGGGGCTGCCCGCCGGCGTCGAGCCGCGCATGGATGCGGTGCCGGCGCTCGGCCAGCATACCGATGCGATCCTCGCCGAACTCGGCTACGACCGCGCGCGGATCGCCGCGCTGCGCGCGAACGGCACGATCTGATTCCGCTTTCACGACGACGATGACCCATCCGATTCCCGCCATTGCCACCGCCCCCGGCCGCACGCTCGCGACGTTCGCGTCGCAGCTGCGCTTCGACGCGATTCCCGCCGACGTCGTCGCGCGCACCGTCAATCTCTACGTCGACTGGCTCGGCTCCGCGCTGGCCGGCAAGGGCGCGCGCCCGGTCGAGACGATCGCGGCGTTCGCGCGCCGCGCGGGCGGCTCGCCCGGCGGGCCCGGCACGGCCGACGTGCTGATCGACCGCACGCCCGCGACACCGTACTTCGCGGCGATGACGAACGGCGCGGCATCGCATTTCGCGGAACAGGACGACGTGCACAACGGCGCGGTGTTTCATCCGGCGACCGTCGTGTTTCCGGTCGCGCTCGCGCTGGCGCAGGCCCGCGGCGCGAGCGGGCGCGACTTCATCGCGGCGGCGGTCGCCGGCTATGAAGTCGGCATCCGCGTCGGCGAGTTTCTCGGGCGTTCGCACTACAAGGTGTTCCATACGACCGGCACCGCCGGCACGGTGGCGGCCGCCGCGGCGGCCGGGCGGCTGCTCGGGTTGCCGCCGGAGCGGATGCTCGATGCGTTCGGCTCGGCCGGCACGCAGGCGAGCGGATTGTGGGAATTCCTGCGCGATGCGGCCGATTCGAAGCAGCTGCATACGGCGATGGCCGCCGCGAACGGGCTGATGGCGGCCGAGCTTGCGCGCGACGGGTTTCGCGGCGCCACGCGGATTCTCGAAGGCGCGCAGGGGATGGCGGCCGGCATGTCCACCGATGCGGACCCGGCCCGCCTGACCGACCGGCTCGGCGCGCGCTGGGCGACCGCGGAAACGTCGTTCAAGTATCACGCGTCGTGCCGCCACACGCATCCGGCCGCCGACGCGCTGCTCGCGGTGATGGCGCGCGAGCGGCTGGCGGCGGCGGACATCGGGACGGTCGTCACGCACGTGCACCAGGGTGCGCTCGATGTGCTCGGCGCGGTCACGGTGCCGCGCACCGTGCATCAGGCGAAGTTCAACATGGGCACCGTGCTCGCGCTGGCCGCGTTGCACGGGCACGCGGGCGTCGACGAATTCGAGCGCGATTACGCGGCTGCCCACGTCGCCGCGTTCCGCGACCGCGTGTCGATGGCGTTCGACGACGAAGTCGATCGCGCGTATCCGGCGCGCTGGATCGGCAAGGTCACGGTCACGACGCGCGACGGCCGCACGTTCACGGGCCGCGTCGACGAGCCGAAGGGCGATCCGGGCAACACGCTGTCGCGCGACGAGATCGCGCGCAAGGTACGCACGCTCGCCGCGTTCTCGGGCGCGGCGTCCGGCGCCGAGGTCGAGCGGCTCCTTGCCGACGCGTGGCTGGTCGCATCGTGCGATGCGATCGGCACGCTGTTTCCGGAGGCCTCGGCATGACGTCCGCGTCCGCCCGTTCGTGGCTGTTCGTTCCCGGCAATCGTCCGGAGCGCTTCGAGAAGGCGCGCGCGGCCGGCGCCGACGCGGTGATCGTCGATCTCGAGGATGCCGTGCCGCCGGACGGCAAGCCGGCGGCGCGCGATGCGGTCGTCGCGCAGCTCGATGCCGCGCGGCCCGTGTGGGTGCGCGTGAACGCGGCCGACACCGCATGGTTCGCCGACGACCTCGCGGCGCTCGCCGCGCATCCGGGCGTGGCCGGCGTGATGCTGCCGAAGTGCGACACGCGTGCGCAGGTGGACGCGGTGCTCGCGCATGCGCATCGCGCACTCGAACTGCTGCCGATCGTCGAGACGGCGACCGGCATCGCGGGGCTCGACCAGGTGTGTGCGGCGCCGCGCGTCGTGCGCGTGGCGTTCGGCACGCTCGATTTCCAGGTCGATCTCGGGATCGACGGCGACGGCGAAGCGCTGAACGCGTTCCGCTCGCGGATCGTGCTCGCGTCGCGGCTGGCGGGGATCGCGCCGCCGGTCGACGGCGTGTCGACGGTCATCGACGATCCGGCCGCGATCGAACGGCATGCGCGCTACGCGCGGGGCTTCGGCTTCGGCGGGAAACTGTGCATTCATCCGAAGCAGATCGACGCGGTGCATCGCGCGTATGCATGGACCGACGCGGAACAGGCGTGGGCGCGGCGCGTGCTCGATGCCGTCGACGCGAGCGGCGGTGCGGCCGTGGCGCTCGACGGCAGGATGGTCGACATGCCGGTGATCCTGAAGGCGCGGCGGATTCTGCGCGGGTAGGCGGCCCGCGACATGGGTCCGAACGATAAAGGTGCCGGATTCGTCTCCGTCCCGGGCACGCCGATTGCCTCGCTCGATTCGACCCGTAAGTCCTGCTTTCGCGCGCGATTGCACTAGGACAATATTTTCGGGGTGTCTTTCTGAGCGACCATGCGGAAGCCACGACGGAGACATCGAGATGGGACGGACGGAGGTATCGGCAGGCTGGCGCGACGCGATCGGCGCGGTGCACGGCATCGAGTCGAAATACAAGCGGCTCGTGAAGGCGATCGCCAGCGACATCGAGAACGGCGCGCTCGCGCCGGGCGCCCGGCTCGCGCCGCAGCGCGACGTCGCATCGAGCCTCGGCGTCAGCGTGCAGACCGTCACCAATGCGTACAAGGAGCTGGAGCGCCAGGGGCTGATCCGCTGCGAGGTCGGCCGCGGCAGCTTCGTGGCCGCGCGCGTGACCGAATCGATGTCGAACTACATCCTCGATACGACCGAGCGCGAACTGGTCGACTTCTCGATCGCCCGCATCGTGCACACGCCGGAGCACGATGCCGCGTGGCGCGGCGTGTGCGCGGCGCTGGCCGGCACCGACGACCAGCCGTGGATCCGCTCGTTCCGGCCGATCGCCGGGCTGGATGCGCATCGCGACGCCGGCGCCGCGTGGCTCGCATCGCTGAACATGCCGGTGCACCGCGAATCGCTGCTGGTCACGAACGGCGCGGCGCACGGGATCTTTCTCGCGCTCGCGTCGATCGTCGGGCCGGGCGATACCGTGTTGTGCGAAAGCCTGACCGATCACGGCGTGATCGGCTCCGCGAACGTGCTCGGGTTTACGCTGAAGGGGCTCGAGATGGACGAGCACGGCATCCGTCCCGAACATTTCGAGGAGATGTGCGACGGCGAGCGGATCAGCGCGCTCGTCTGCACGCCGACCCTCAATAATCCGACCGTGTCGATGATGACCGAGTCGCGGCGGCGCTCGATCGCGCGCATCGCGACGCGCTACGGCGTGTACGTGATCGAGGACGACGTGTACGGTCCGCTGCCCGAGAAGACGGGCACGCCGATCGCGAGCCTGATTCCGGAGCTCGGCTTCTACTGCACGAGCATGACGAAATCGGTGCTGACCGGATTGCGCACCGGCTATCTCGCGATGCCGCGGCGGCTCGCGTTGCGCGTCGAGAGCGTGCTGCGCGTGAGCAGCTGGATGGCGACGTCGCCGATCGCGGAGATCGCGACGCGCTGGATCGCCGACGGCACCGCGCGGCGGCTCGTCGAACTGCAGCGCCAGCGGCTCGCCGTGCGTCAGGAGATGGTGAAGGCCGCGCTGGGGCCGTATGTGCTCGGTGCGCACCCGAACGCGCTGTCGGCCTGGCTGCGCGTGCCCGACTACTGGCAGGCCGAGCGGATCGTGCGCGAATTGCGCACCCGCAAGATCGCGGTGACGTCGCCCGATCCGTTTCTCGTCGGCGGCACGGAGCGGCCGAACGCGGTGCGCGTGTGCATCGGCGCCGAAACGTCCGATGCCGCGTGCAACGCGGCGCTCGAAACGATCGCCGGCGTGTTCGAACAGTATCCGCACCTGAACGATTTCCACTGAACCGGCGGCGCTGCCGCGATGTCGCGCGCAATGTATCAGGACATTCGAAAGCGCGATTTGGAACATTAGACTGGATCGCATCACATTCGTCGCGAGGCGTGCGTTCCATGTCTTTCCTGTCGCTGTCCGACGTCTATCGCGCGCGCCGCCGCCTCGCCGGGCGCGCCGACGGTACGCCGCTCGTCGCGTCCGCCGCGCTGTCCGCGCGGGTCGGCGCCCCCGTTCATCTGAAGCTCGAAACGCTGCAGCCGACCGGCAGCTTCAAGCTGCGCGGCGCGACCAACGCGCTCGCGGAACTTGCCGCGCAGCGCGTGACGCGCGTGGTCACCGCGTCCACCGGCAACCACGGCCGCGCGGTCGCGCATGCGGCACGCGCGCTCGGCATCGACGCGGCCGTCTGCATGTCGTCGCTCGTGCCGGCCAACAAGGTCGACGCGGTCGCGGCGCTCGGCGCGCGCGTGGTGATCGTCGGCGACAGCCAGGACGACGCGCAGGTCGAAGCGCGGCGGCTGGTGCGCGACGAAGGCTACGCGTACGTGCCGCCGTTCGACGATCCGCGCATCATCGCCGGCCAGGCGACGATCGGCGTCGAGATTCTGGAAGCGCTGCCCGATACCGCGACGCTCGTTGTGCCGCTGTCGGGCGGCGGCCTGTTCAGCGGCGTCGCGTTTGCCGCGAAGGCGATCCGGCCGCCGATCGAGGTGATCGGCGTCTCGATGGCGCGCGGCGCCGCGATGCATGCGAGCCTCGCGGCCGGCCGCCCGGTCGACGTCGACGAGCAGCCGACGCTGGCCGATTCGCTCGGCGGCGGCATTGGCCTCGACAACCGCTACACGTTCGACATGACGCGCGCGCTGGCCGACGACGTCGTGCTGCTCGACGAGCCGTCGATCGCGCGCGGCATCGCGCATGCGTATCGGGAAGAACGGCTCGTCGTCGAAGGCGCCGGCGCGGTCGGCCTCGCCGCATTGCTGGACGAGCGGATCGTGCGCCGCGATCGCGGCGGCCCGATCGTGGTCGTCGTGAGCGGCGCGAACATCGACATGGCCGCGCATCGCCGGCTCGTTTCGGAGCACTGACATGGCCCATCCCGTCACGTTGCTCGGCCAGGCGCAATTGCGTGCGCTGGTGCCGCTCGATCTCGCCGCGATCGACCAGGTCGAGGCCGCGTTCGCGTCGCTCGCGACCGACGCCGTCGTGATGCCGCCGATCCTGAATCTCGCGCTGCCGGCGCGCCACGCCGAAGTGGACGTGAAGACCGCGTACCTGCCGCGCTTCGACAGCTTCGCGATCAAGGTCAGCCCCGGCTTCTTCGACAATCCGTCGCTCGGGCTGCCGAGCCTGAACGGGCTGATGCTCGTGCTGTCGGCCCGCACCGGCCTGACCGAGGCCGTGCTGCTCGACAACGGCTACCTGACGGCCGTGCGCACCGCGGCGGCCGGCGCCGTGGCCGCGCGCCGGCTCGCGCGCGCCGATGCGCACCGCGCGGCGATCGTCGGTGCGGGCGAGCAGGCGCGGTTGCAACTCGCTGCGCTGAGGTTGGTGCGCGACATCACCCACGTGACGGTGTGGGCGCGCGACACCGCGCGGGCCGCGCAGTTCGCGGCCGACGTGCGCGCGGCGCACGGCATCGATGCGACGGTCGCGCGCTCGGTGCATGCGGCGCTGGCCGACGCGGACATCGCCGTGACGACCACGCCGAGCCGCGCGCCGCTCGTGCACGCGGAGGACTTGCATCCCGGGCTGCACGTGACGGCGATGGGTTCGGACGCCGATTACAAGACCGAACTCGCGCCGTCGGTGTTCGGCGCGGCACGCTATTTCTGCGACCGGCTGCAGCAGACCCGCGTGGCCGGCGAGCTCGCGCATGCGATCGCGGCTGGCGTGGTCGCGGCCGATGCGGTGTTTCCCGAGCTCGGCGAAGTCATCGCCGGCCGGCGCGAAGGCCGCACGCATCGCGACGACATCACGATCTGCGACCTGACCGGCACCGGCGCGCAGGACACCGCGATCGCCGTGCTCGCGCTGCAGCGCGCCCGTGCGGCCGAAGCGGGCACGATTTTTCACAACGACCTCACGACTTGAGAGGAGACAGATGGCCGCAGTCATCGAAACCAACGAAGCCGCGCCGCGTCTCGCGTTCGCGCGCAGCGAATATGCTGCGCGGATCGCGAAGACGCGTGCGGCGATGGAGCGGGCCGGCATCGACCTGCTGATCGTCACCGACCCGACCAACATGGGCTGGCTGACCGGCTATGACGGCTGGTCGTTCTACGTGCACCAGTGCGTGCTGCTTGCACTGGACGGCGAACCCGTGTGGTTCGGCCGCAGCCAGGACGCGAACGGCGCGAAGCGCACCGCGTTCATGGCGCACGAAAATATCGTCGGCTATCCCGATCATTACGTGCAGTCGAGCGCGCGCCATCCGATGGATTACCTGTCGACCGAGGTGATCGCGGCGCGCGGCTGGAGCACGCTGCGCATCGGCGTCGAGCTCGACAACTACTACTTCAGCGCGGCGGCGTACGCGTCGCTGCAGCGGCATCTGCCGGGCGCGCGCTGGGTCGATGCGACCGCGCTCGTCAACTGGCAGCGCGCGGTGAAGTCGCCGCGCGAGATCGAGTACATGCGCGTGGCCGCCCGCATCGTCGAACGGATGCATGCGCACATCGTCGAGACGATCGAGCCGGGCATGAAGAAAAGCGACCTGGTCGCGCAGATCTATGCGACCGGGATCGGCGGCGCGGACGGCTTCGGCGGCGACTATCCGGCGATCGTGCCGCTGTTGCCCACCGGCGCGGATGCTGCCGCGCCGCACCTGACCTGGGACGACTCGACGTTCGCGCGCGGCGCCGGCACGTTCTTCGAGATCGCCGGCTGCTACCGCCGCTATCACTGCCCGCTGTCGCGCACCGTCTATCTCGGCAAGCCGCCCGCGCACTTCATCGAAGGCGAGCGCGCGGTGGTCGAGGGCATCGAGGCCGGGCTCGCGGCCGCGAAGCCGGGCAACGTGTGCGAGGACATCGCGAACGCGTTCTTCGCGGTGCTGCGCCGCGCGGGCATCGAGAAGGACAGCCGCTGCGGCTATCCGATCGGTGCAAGCTATCCGCCCGACTGGGGCGAGCGCACGATGAGCCTGCGTCCGGGCGACCGGACGGTGCTCGAACCCGGCATGACGTTCCATTTCATGCCGGGGCTGTGGCTCGACGACTGGGGGCTGGAGATCACGGAGAGCATCCTGATCACCGAGACCGGCGTCGAGACGTTCTGCAACGTGCCGCGCAAGCTGTTCGTGAAGGAGTAGGGCGATGCGTGCTTCCCCGATTACGCCGACCGTCGATTTCGACGCGGACGGCGAACAGCACGGCTTCCTGAAGCTGCCTTACTCGCGCGACGATTCCGCGTGGGGCGCGATCATGATTCCGGTGACCGTCGTGAAGCGCGGCGACGGGCCGACGGTGTTGCTGACCGGCGGCAACCACGGCGACGAATACGAGGGGCCGGTCGCGCTGTCGAAGCTCGCCGGTTCGCTGAAGGCGGCCGACGTGACCGGCCGCGTGATCGTCGTGCCGTTCATGAACTATCCGGCGTTCCGCGCCGGCTGCCGCACGTCGCCGATCGATGCCGGCAACCTGAACCGCAGCTTCCCGGGCCGGCCGGACGGCACCGTGACCGAGAAGATCGCCGATTACTTCCAGCGCCACCTGCTGCCGCTCGCGACGCACGTGCTCGACATTCACGCGGGCGGGCGCACGCTCGACTTCGTGCCGTTCGCGGCGATTCACGTGCTGGAGGATCGCGAGCAGGAAGCGCGCTGCGAGCGTGCGATGCGCGCGTTCGGCGCGCCGTATTCGATGCGCATGCTGGAACTCGACAGCGTCGGTCTCTACGACAGCGCGGCCGAGGAAGCCGGCAAGGTGTTCGTGTCGACCGAGCTGGGCGGCGGCGGCACGTCGACGGCGGCGAGCGTCGCGATCGCCGAGCGCGGCGTGTACGGATTTCTCGCGCATGCGGGCGTGATCGCGAAGGACGTCGTGGACGGCAACGCGCCACGTACGACGACGCTGCTCGACATGCCGGACGGTTCGTGCTTCACGACGAGCGAGCATCACGGGCTGCTCGAGATGTGCCGCGATCTCGGCACCGAGGTCGACGCCGGCGACGTGCTCGCGCGCGTGCACGCCGTCGACCGCACGGGCGTCGCGCCGGTCGAATACGTCGCGCGGCGGCGCGGGCTGCTCGCGGCCCGGCACTTCCCGGGCATCGTGCAGCCCGGCGACACGGTCGCGGTGGTGGCCGACATCGTCGAGCGCAACATTCCGGTGGCCGTATGAGGACGCGCACGACGTGATCAAGCTCGACCGATACGACCTCGCGATCCTGCGCCTGCTCGAGCGCGACGGGCGCATCACGAAGTCGAAGCTCGCCGAGGCCGTGAACCTGTCGATTTCGCCGGCATGGGAGCGCGTGCGCAAGCTGGAGGAAAGCGGCGTGATTCGCGGCTATCGCGCGGACGTCGACTGGATCGGCGCGTTCTCGGGCAGCCGCATCGTCGTCGAGGTGACGCTGTCGCGGCACACCGCGCCCGACATGCGACGCTTCGAGGATCGCGTGGCCGCGGCGCCCGAGGTCGCGCAGTGCTACGCGACGGGTGGCGGCGTCGACTACGTGCTGCACGTGGTCGCGCGCGACATCGACCATTACCAGCGCTTCATCGATGCGCTGCTGATGGAAGACCTCGGCATCGAGCGCTACTTCACGTACATCGTGACGAAGGTCGTGAAGTGCGAATCCGGCGGCGCGCCGGACTGGCTGTAAAAGTTCGCGCCGGCGCGTGGCAATACGGAAAAAACCGGCATTTCCGGCCGTGCAAACCGAAATTTCCGCATGCGCCGGCGCGACACAATGAAGTCCGTGCCCACCAACGAGGAGACGCAGCATGCTGCCCGGACACCCCGTTCTGTTCAAGTCGACCTGCTATGTCGACGGTCGCTGGATCCACAGCGACAGTGCCGCGACGGTCGCCGTCGTGAACCCCGCGGACCAGGCCGTGATCGGCCACGTGCCGATGCTCGAACGCGCACAGATCGTCGCGGCCGTCGACGCCGCGCAGCGCGCGTACGAGACCTGGCGCTGGACGCCGCAAGCGGTGCGCAGCGCGGCGTTGCTGCGCTGGCATGCGCTGATCCTGCGTCACGTCGACGATCTGGCCGCGCTGCTGTCGCTGGAACAGGGCAAGCCGCTGGCCGAAGCGCGCGGCGAGATCCGCTATGCGGCGAGCTTCGTCGAATGGTTCGCGAGCGAGGCGAAACGCGTCGCGGGTCGCACGATCCCGACGCATATCGACGGCGCGCATCTCGGCACCGTGATGGAGCCGGTCGGCGTCGCCGCGCTGATCACGCCGTGGAATTTCCCGGCCGCGATGATCACGCGCAAGGCGGCGGCCGCGATCGCGGTCGGGTGCGCCGTGGTCGTGAAGCCCGCGCACGAAACGCCGTTCTCGGCGCTCGCGCTCGCGCAACTCGCTGACGAGGCCGGCTTGCCGGCCGGCGTGTTCAACGTCGTGCTCGGCGAACCGCAGATGGCGATGGAAACGCTGGTCGGCGATGCGCGCGTGCGTGCGGTGAGCTTCACCGGCTCGACGCGCGTCGGCCGGCTCGTGACCGAAACCGCCGCGAAGGCCGGCATCCGCAAGATCGCGCTCGAACTGGGCGGCAATGCGCCGTTCATCGTGACCGAGGATGCGGACGTCGACCAGGCGGTACAGGTTGCCGTCGGCGCGAAGTTCCAGACGTCCGGCCAGGACTGCTGCGCGGCGAACCGGATGCTCGTCGCCCGCCCGCTGTACGACACGTTCGTCGAACGGTATGCGCACGCGGTGCGGGCGCTGAAGACGGGCCCCGCGTTCGAGCCGGGCGTGGACGTCGGTCCGTTGATGCACCAGGCCGCATTCGACGCGACCGTGGCGCGGGTCGAGGATGCGCGGGCACGCGGCGCACGCATCGTCGCGGGCGGCCGGCCGCACGCGCTCGGTGGCTGGTTCTACGAGCCGACCGTGATCGCGGATGCCGCGCCCGGCATGCGCGTGGTCGACGAGGAAAACTTCGCGCCGATCTCGGCCGTCAGCGCGTTCGACACGCTCGACGAAGCGGTCGAAACGGCCAACGACACCGAGTACGGCCTCGCCGCGTACGTGTGCGCGACCCGCATCGACACGATCTTCCAGCTGGTGCGGCGGCTCGATTTCGCGATGGTGTCGGTCAACGGCGTGAAATTCACCGGTGCGCCGATCCCGTTCGGCGGGATGAAGGCGTCGGGCCTCGGGCGCGAAGGCGGCGCCGAAGGCTTCGAGCCGTTCACGGAAACCAAGTACTTCTGCCTCGGCAATCTCGGCCTGCCTGTTGCGGCGACGGCCTGACCCATTCAAAGGAGCTCATCATGACGAAATCGATCGACGCACTGCTGCGCGAGGACCGTGCCCACTTCATGCACCCGTCGACGCACGCATACGACCACGAGACCGGCGCGCTGCCGGGCAAGATCGTGCGCGGCGGCGAAGGTATCCGCATCGAGGATCACCAGGGCAAGCGCTACATCGACGCGTTCGCCGGCCTCTACTGCGTGAACATCGGCTATGGCCGCACCGAAGTGGCCGACGCGATGTACGAACAGGCGAAGCAGCTCGCGTACTACCACACGTACGTCGGCCACGCGTCGGACGCGATCATCGAGTTGTCGTCGCGGATCATCGACTGGTCGCCGGCGGGGATGAAGAAGGTCTATTACGGGATGTCGGGTTCCGACGCGAACGAGACGCAGGTCAAGATCGTCTGGTACTACAACAACGTGCTCGGCCGCCCGAACAAGAAGAAGATCATCTCGCGCGAGCGCGGCTATCACGGCTCGGGCATCGTGACGGGCAGCCTCACGGGCCTGCCGAGCTTCCACCAGCATTTCGACCTGCCGATCGACCGCGTGAAGCATACGGTGTGTCCGCACTGGTATCGCAAGGCGCCGGCCGGCATGAGCGAGGCGCAGTTCGTCGCGTACTGCGTCGACGAGCTCGAGAAGCTGATCGCCCGCGAGGGCGCCGATACGGTCGCCGCGTTCATCGCGGAGCCGGTGATGGGCACGGGCGGCATCATCGAACCGCCGGCCGGCTACTGGCCCGCGATCCAGGCCGTGCTGCGCAAGCACGACATCCTGCTGATCTCCGATGAAGTCGTGTGCGGGTTCGGGCGGCTCGGCTCGAAGATGGGCGCGCAGCACTTCGGGATCGAGCCCGACCTGATTACGGTCGCGAAAGGGCTGACGAGCGCGTATGCGCCGCTGTCGGGCGTGATCGTCGGCGAGAAGGTGTGGGACGTGATCGCGCGCGGCTCGCAGGAACACGGGCCGATGGGGCACGGCTGGACGTATTCCGGTCATCCGGTATGCGCGGCCGCCGCGCTCGCGAACCTCGCGATCCTCGAGCGCGAGAACCTGGTCGGCAACGCGGCCGACGTCGGCGGCTACTTCGGCGCGAAGCTGCGCGACGCATTCGGCGCGCATCCGCTCGTCGGCGAGGTGCGCAGCGTCGGCATGCTGGCCGCGCTCGAATTCATGGCCGACAAGGACGCGCGCACGCCGTTCGATCCCGCGCTGAAGATCGGTGCGCAGGTGTCGGCGGCCGCGTTGCAGCGCGGCGTGATCGCGCGGGCGATGCCGCACGGCGACATTCTCGGCTTTGCGCCGCCGCTCGTGATGACGCGTGCGGAGGCTGACGAGATCGTCGCGATCGTCAAGGATGCGGTGGACGAGGTCGCCGAGCGGAACCTGTCGGCCGTCGCGTGACGTTCGAGCGGTGCTGATGCGCGCCTCGGCGCGCGAGATGACGCCGCCGCATGCAAATGCGGCGGCGTTTTTTCTTGCCGGTACGGATACGGTTCGAGCAAACCGTCAGTGCATCGCCTGCGGTGCGCGTCGGCTACCGATCGTCACTCAGTAATCCCACACGACCGGCACGAAACGGAAGCCGTCGCCGTTTCGCGCAACATGGCCGATGGACGGGAACGCGACGTGGGCGGCGGCCAGCAGCGCGCCGGTGTCGGCCGCTTCGTTGAACAGCGCGAGACGCACGTCGACCGCCGCGTCCGGATCGTGTTCGAAGCCGTTTTGCCAGTCGGGGTGGTCGAAGTTCACTTCGAAAATCGCGTCGCCCGCGAACGTCAGCTTTTCCCCGTTCGATGCGACGTCGACCACGCAGTGCCCCGGCGTATGTCCGCCCGTCACCCGCGCCGACACGCCCGCGGCGACTTCCACGGTGCGATCGAATTGCACGATGTTTTCGCCGTAGAGTGCCATGAACCGCGCTGCCGCCTTGCGCAGCGCGGGCGGCACGGTTTCCGGCATCACCGTCTTGCTGAAGTCCGGATTCTCCCAGAACGCCACTTCCGCGGCCGATACGTGAATGCGGACGTCGGGGTTCAGCTTCGCCTTGACGCCGTCGACGTTCAGCCCGCCGACGTGATCCATGTGCATGTGCGTGATCACGATATCGGTGATCGCGGCCAGGTCGATGCCGGCCGATTCAAGGCGCATCACCGAGCGCCCGGCGCGCGTGAAGTATTCGAAACCGTCGCCCACGCCCGAGTCGATCAGGATCAGGCGATCGGCGCTGCGCACGAGCGCGATGTTGAGCGCCCAGTCGAACATGTCGCGTTGCAGGAAACGGCCGTCGAACCACGCATTGCGGTCTGTTTCGCTCACGTTGGTGGACATGGTGGAAGTCGGCAGCGGCAACACGCCGTCGCTGATCAGTACGACGTCGACTGCGCCGATGCGCACGGCGTAGCGGGACGAAACGAGCTCGCCCGAACCTTCGTGGCCCAGGCGGGCGATGATCGGCTGGACGTTGCGGATGGGTGCGTTCATGTTCAGTAATCCTGTTCGTCGAGTGAGGGAGTCCGCACTGCGCGGTGCAGAGCGGTTCGCGAGCGCGATCGTGAAGGTCGCGCTTCGGTGCGCCCGGATTCCGATCGAGCGTGTCAGCGATTGTAGTGACGGCCCGCACCCGCCGACAGCGCCGCACGGGGGCACATCGTGTTGTCCGGACGACAACAATCCGGCGGCGGTTTCGGTCGCCCGAAATGCACATCGCCCGCCGTCCGTGGCCGGACGGCGGGCGATGCGATGGATGCCGTTTATGGGAAGCCGGGCGCCGCCGGCGCGCGGGTCAGCCCGGCTGACCGGGAAGCGTGTCCCCGCGCAGCGAACACCCGCGCGTCTCGATCACCGCCAGCAGCGCGATCAACCCGACCGCGCACGCAGCCATCATGTAGTACGCGGGAATCAGCGCGTTGCCGGTCTTGCCGATCAGCCAGTCGTTGACGATCGGCGCGGTGCCGCCGAACAGCGACGTCGACACGTTGTACGCGATCGCCATGCCCGCATAGCGGACGTGGGTCGGGAACATCGCCGGGAACATCGCGGAAATGGTGGCGAGCTGCGGCACGTACAGCACGCCGAGCACCGCGAAGCCGATGAACGCGCCGAGCGGACCGTGCGTCATCAGCGTGAACATCGGCACGGCCGCGACGAACAGCCCGACGAGCGAGATCCACCACATCGTCTTGCGGCCGACGCGATCGGACAGCCAGCCGGCGAACGGCAGCAGCACCATCATCGCGAGCATGCCGATCAGCGGAATCAGCAGCGACATGTTCTCGCTGACGCCGAGTTCCTTGTGCATGTAGGTCGGCATGTATGCAAGCAGCACGTAGTTGACGACGTTCAGCGCGACGACGAGCCCGCCGAGCAGCACCAGCGGCTTCGCATAGCGCACCAGCAGCAGCCGGATCGGCAGCGCGGCCGTCGCACTTTGCTCGCGGCGGTGCGCCTGTTCCTCGAGTTCGCGGAACACCGGCGTTTCCTCCAGGCGCGAGCGCAGGTAGAAGCCGATCAGGCCGAGCGGCGCGGCGACCAGGAACGGCAGGCGCCAGCCCCACGCATGCATCGCCGAATCGCCGAGCAGCAGCGCGAAGCCGAGCATCAGGAACGCACCGAGCGAGAAGCCGGCGAGCGTCGCGAATTCGAGGAAGCTGCCGCACAGGCCGCGCCGCGAATCGGGCGCGTATTCGGCGATGAAGGTTGCCGCACCGCCGTATTCGCCGCCGGTCGAGAAGCCCTGCACCATGCGCAGCACGATCAGCGCGGCCGGTGCGAGCCAGCCGGCCGTCGCATAGCTCGGCAGCACGCCGACGAGCAACGTCGCGCCCGACATCGTCAGCACCGTCAGCGCGAGCACGCGCTTGCGGCCGAGCCGGTCGCCGAGCGGGCCCCAGAACAGGCCGCCGAGCGGGCGGATCAGGAACGAGATCGCGAACGTGCCGAGTGCGAACAGCGTCGCGCTCGCGGTGTTGCCGGGAAACAGCGCGGCGGAAATGTACGCGAGGCCGTACGCGTAAATACCGTAATCGAACCATTCGGTCGCATTGCCGAGGGCGGCGGCCGCGATCGCGACCCGCGGCAGACTGTGCGGCTCCTCGCCGCGTTGGGTGGTCGCATCGTCGGGAATCGACGACGCGGCGGAAACGGAAGTCCACGATGGCACGTATCGCATGAGGGATCCTCGCTATCAGCATGCGCCCGGGCGGGCGCCGACGAGGATCAAAGTAATCCCGCCAATTCGCGATGCCCGATGTCATAGGACGATGTGGGGATCGGGGTTTTCCCGTGGCGGGGCGGCCCGTGTGGCGGCGGGCCGGATGCTCAGGACCGCGTATCGGCCGACGGCAGCAGCGCGGCGAAACGGTCGGCGAGCGTCGGGCGCGACCGTGCGGGCCAGATCGCGCTGAGTTCGAAATTCGGCAGCGCGGCGCCGTCGCGGATCGGGCTGTACGCGACCCCGTCGAACGCGAACGCGTGGATCGACGTCGGCAGCAGCGATACGCCGCAGCCGGCGGCCACGCATGCGACGACCGTCAGCGTGCGGTTCACGTCGAGCACGATGTCGACCGGATGCCCGGCCTGGCGGAACGCGCTGAGGATACCGGCGCGGATCAGCGGCAGTTGATCGTGCGGAAACCACACGAGGCCGGCCGCGGCCAGATCGGCCAGCGTCACCGTGCCGTCGGGCTGGCGCGGGAACGCCTTCGGCAGCACCGCGACGAGTGGATCGCGCCGGATCAGCTGCTCGCGCATCCGGCCGTTCACCGCGACCGGCGTATGCAGCAGCCCGATGTCGATTTCGCCGCGCTCGAGCGCGATCGTCTGCTCGGCATTGCTCATCTCGCGCATCACCAGCTCGACGTCGGGCGCGCTTTCGCGCAGCGCACGGATCGCGCGCGGCAGCGTGTCGAACAGCGCCGCGGTGACGAAGCCGATGGTCAGGCGCCCGGCGCGCTGCGCGCCGATTTCGCCCGCCCGGTGCGCGGCCGCGTCGAGCCGCGCGACGCTCAGGCGCAGATCGTCGACCATCGCGAGCCCGGCCGGCGTGAGCGTCGCGCCGCGCCGTGACCGGTCGAACAGCCGGACCCCCAGCTCCTTTTCCATCCGGTTCAGCGCCTGGCTGAGCGCCGGCTGCGCAATGCCCAGCTCGCTGGCGGCGCGCGTAAAGCTGCCGGAATCCGCGATCGCGAGGAAGTAGCGGACGTGCCTGATTTCCATAAGCGTGTGTTATGAATAATTATTCGAAACATAGTAGCGAATTATCCAAATGATTCATAGGATGCACATCGGGCGTCGTCGAACCCGGCCGCGCCTCCGATAGCGGCGCGCTCAGGCGACGCACGGCGACGACACGAGGAGACCTCCGTTGACCTGGATGCGCGAACTCTCGACGACCGAACGGCGCACGTTGCGCGGCTGCTTTGCCGGCTGGGCGCTCGACGGGCTCGACACGCAGATGTTCAGCCTCGTGATCCCGGCGCTGCTCGCGACCTGGAGCATCGGCAAGGGGCAGGCCGGCCTGATCGGCGGCGCGACGCTCGTGTCGGGCGCGCTCGGCGGCCTGCTGGCCGGCGCGATCGCGGATCGCTACGGGCGCGTGCGGGCGCTGCAGATCACCGTGTGCTGGTTCTCCGCCTTCACGTTCCTCAGCGCGTTCGCGCAGAACTTCGAGCAGTTGCTGGTGCTGAAGGCGTTGCAAGGGCTCGGCTTCGGCGGCGAATGGACCGCGGGCGCGGTGCTGCTCGCGGAGACGGTCGGCGCGCGCCATCGCGGCAAGGCGATGGGCGTCGTGCAGAGCGCGTGGGGATTCGGCTGGGGCGCGGCGGTGCTGCTGTACATGATCGTGTTCGCGTGGCTGCCGTCCGAGTGGGCGTGGCGCGTGCTGTTCGCGATCGGCGCGCTGCCTGCGCTGCTGGTGCTGTATATCCGCCGCGCGATTTCCGAGCCGCCGCGCGCGACGCCTGCGCCCGCGCACGGGGACGATGCGCCGACGGTGGGCATCTTCGACCGGTCGGTGCTGCGCACGACGGTGGTCGGCGGCCTGATCGGCGTCGGCGCGCACGGCGGCTATCACGCGATCACGATCTGGCTGCCGACCTACCTGAAGACCGAGCGGCACCTGTCGGTGCTCGGCACCGGCGCGTATCTCGCGGTCGTGATCGTCGCGTTCATCTGCGGCTGTTTCCTGAGCGCGTATTTGCAGGACCGGATCGGCCGGCGTCGCAACGTGATGCTGTTCGCCGCGTGTTGCGCGGTGATGGTGAACCTGTACGTGTTCCTGCCGCTGAACGACGTCGCGATGCTGCTGCTCGGGTTCCCGCTCGGGTTGTGCTCGGCCGGCATCCCGGCGACGCTCGGCACGCTGTTCAACGAGCTGTATCCGCAAAACGTGCGCGGCCGCGGCGTCGGGTTCTGCTACAACTTCGGCCGCATCGTGTCGGCGGGCTTTCCAGTGCTGGTCGGGCGGATGGGCGAATCGCTGCCGCTCGGCACGGCGCTCGGCATCGACGCGGGCATCGCGTACGGGCTCGTCGTGATCGCGGTGTGGTTCCTGCCGGAAACGCGCGGGCGCCGTCTGCCCGACGCGGCTGCCGGGCCGGGCGCCGACGACGACGCGCGCGCCGGCGCATCGCTGTAGTTTTCGTCCTTCGTTCATTCCGTCGCCCTGTCGCCCGCTGCCGGGCCGGGCACCTCTTGCAGGCAAGTCGTCATGGATCGAGCAGTCAATCCGCCGGTCGAACCGGTTTCAGCGGCGCCGGATACGGCCGCGTGGTACGCGTCATCGACGGCCGTCGCGGCGGTCGACGCCCATGCGCACGTGTTTGCGCGCGGTCTGCCGCTCGCGCCGGTCGTGCGCCATGCGCCCGACTACGATGCGTCGCTCGACGCGTACGTCGCGCATCTCGCCGCACACGGCATCACGCACGCGGTGCTGGTGCAGCCGAGCTTTCTCGGCACCGACAATACGTTCTTCGTCGACGTGCTGCGGCGCTACCCGAGCCGCTTTCGCGGCGTCGCGGTCGTCGATCCGGTGATCGACGACGACGCGCTCGCCGCGCTCGACCGCGCGGGCGTCGTGGGCATGCGGCTCAATCTGGTCGGCCTGCCGATTCCGGATTTCGGCACGCGGGTGTGGCGCGCGCTGTTCGCACGCATCAACGCGCTCGGCTGGCATGTCGAGATTCATCGCGACGCGGCCGACCTGCATGCGATCGCCGCGAGCCTGCTTGCGCAATCGTGCACGCTCGTGATCGACCATTTCGGCCGCCCGTCGCCGGCGCTCGGCGAACGCGATCCGGGCTTCCGTCATCTGCTGTCGCTTGCCGATACCGGGCGCGTGTGGGTCAAGCTGTCGGCCGCGTACCGGAACAGCCTGACCGGCGACGGCACCGACACCGCGCTCGGCGCGGCGCAGGCGCTGCGCGGCGCGTTCACGCCGGAGCGGCTCGTGTGGGGCAGCGACTGGCCGCATACGCAGCATCGCGAACGTGTCGACTTCGGCGCGACCTGCGCGGCGCTCGAACGCTGGCTGCCCGATGCCGGCGAACGCGCGCGCGTGTTGCGCGACTCGCCGCGCACCCTGTTTCGTTTCGACCAATGAGGCCTCGCATGACCGATTCCACCGCCCTTCGTCGCGCCGCTTTCCGGCGCAGCATCGCCGCCCGCCAGGGGCTGCTCGTCGCCGGCACGTTCAATGCGCTCAGCGCGCGGATCGCCGCCGATCTGGGCTTCGGCGCGCTGTACCTGAGCGGCGCCGGCGTCACCAACATGTCGCTCGGCTTGCCGGATCTCGGCTTCGTCGGGCTCGGCGAACTGGCCGAGCACACCGCGCGCGTGCGCGACGCCGTCGATTTGCCGCTGATGGTCGATGCCGATACCGGTTTCGGCAACGCGCTGAACGTGCTGCATACGGTGCGCACGCTCGAGCGCAGCGGCGCCGATGCGATCCAGCTCGAGGATCAGGTGCTGCCGAAGAAATGCGGCCACTTCGCGGGCAAGGAAGTGATTCCGGCCGCGGAAATGGTCGGCAAGCTGAAGGCGGCCGTCGACGCGCGCGTCGATCCGAACCTGCTGGTCGTCGCGCGCACCGATGCGGCCGCCGTGCACGGCATCGACGACGCGATCGAGCGCGCGCACCGCTATGCGCAAGCGGGCGCCGACGTGCTGTTCATCGAGGCGATGGACACGCCGGAGGACGTCGAACGGCTGCCCGCGCTGTTCGATACGCCGCAACTGATCAACATCGTGATCGGCGGCAAGACGCCGACCCGCTCGCGCGACGAACTGGCGCGCCTCGGTTACGGCGTCGTGCTGTACGCGAATGCGGCGTTGCAGGGCGCGGTGCACGGGATGCAGGCCGCGCTGACCGAATTGCGCGACACGGGCCGGCTCGACGAAAACCCCGCGCTCGTCGCGCCGTTCGCGGAACGGCAGCGGCTCGTCGACAAGGCGCGCTTCGACGCGCTCGACGCACGCTACGCGGCCGGGCAGCCGTAAGGCCGGCATGCGGCACGGGCGGCCGCCTGCCGGCCGCCCGAAACAGAACGAACAGGAGACAACCGTGACAACTTCCCCAACCGGGGCGGGCGACGCGCCGCCGCGCATCGGCTCGATCGTCGGCGGGCTCGCCGGCAACCTGATCGAGTGGTACGACTTCCTCGCATACAGCATCTTCTCGATCTATTTCGCGCCGTCGTTCTTTCCCGCCGACCGGCCGACCGTGCAACTGATGAATACCGCGGCGATCGCGGCGGTCGGCTACGTCGCGCGGCCGGCGGGAAGCTGGCTCGTCGGCCTGTACGCGGACCGGCACGGGCGCAAGGCCGCGCTGACGAAATCGGTGCTCGCGATGTGCGCGGGCTCGATGCTGATCGCCGTCACGCCCGGCTACGCGACGATCGGCATGCTCGCGCCGGCGCTGCTCGTCGCCGCGCGGCTCTTGCAGGGCCTCAGCATGGGCGGCGAGTACGGCACCAGCGCGACCTACCTGAGCGAGATCGCACCGCCGAACCGGCGCGGCTTCTACGTCGGCTTCCTGCAGGTGAGCGTGGTCGCGGGCCAGCTCGTCGCGCTCGGCCTGATGCTGGCGATGCAGCGGATCTTCGCCGGCACGCACGACATCGAGCGCTGGGCGTGGCGGATTCCGTTCTTCGTCGGCGGCGTGCTGGCGCTGTTCGCGCTGTACATGCGCCGCAACGTCGTCGAGAGCGATGCATTCGTCGCAAGCCGGGCGCGCGCGGCGAAGACGCGCGTGACGGCCGATCTCGCGGCGCACTGGCGCGAACTGCTGCTCGCGATCGGCATCACGATCGGCGGCACCGTCGCGTTCTATACGTACACCGTCTATATGCAGAAGTACCTGGTCAACTCGGTCGGCCTGCACAAGGAAACGGCGACCTGGATCTGCACGCTCGCGCTGTTGCTGTACATGCCGCTGCAGCCGCTGTTCGGCCTCGTATCGGATCGCGTCGGGCGCCGGCCGGTGCTGCTGTGGTTCGGGCTCGGCGGCACGCTGCTGTCGGTGCCGATCTTCACGACGCTCGGGCATGTGCACGAGCCGCTAGCCGCGTTCGCGCTGGTGTTCGCGGGACTCGTCGTGCTGAGCGGCTTCACGTCGGTGCACATGCTGGTCAAGGCCGAGCTGTTCCCGCCGCAAATCCGCGCACTGGCGGTCGGGCTGCCTTATGCGCTGACGACGGCGATCCTCGGCGGCACGACGGAGTTCGTCGCGCTGCGGCTGAAGGCGGGCGGCAACGAGACGATGTTCTTCTGGTACGTGGCGGCGTGCGCGGCGATTTCGCTGATCGTGTACTGGCGGATGCCGGAAACCCGTCCGGCACCGCGCGCGCCGGCGGCGCGGCCGGCGGTGGGCGCCGCCGCACCGCGTTGAATTGGTGCGAAGCCGCATGCGAAACGCTTATGGATAAATAACACCGGCGTAATGCTTCGCCGCGGCGATTGCTTCTAGTATCTGCAGAACGCCGGCGGGCTGCCTGGCCGCCGGCGGCGAGCAGACGAGACACACGACCTACATTAGTACATCTAAAAGAATGGAGTCGAGTCAATGATCCAACTATCCGAGGGCCAACGGATATCCACGCACGACGGCGCGCTGCCACGGCCGCCGATCCCGGTGCATCCCGTGTTCAAGGCGTACAACCGGTCGAAGCTGGACGACCTCCCGCAGCTCGCGAGGTTGCCGCCGCGAATGCGCGAGCAGATCGGGCTGGTCGCGCGCGTGCTGCCGTTCAAGGTCAACCGTTATGTCGTCGAACAACTGATCGACTGGACCAACGTCCCGGACGATCCGCTGTTCCGGCTGACGTTTCCGCAGCCCGACATGCTCGCGCCCGACGATCTCGGCGAGCTGGCCATGCTGTCGCGCGACGCGGCGCGCGGTGCCGACCTGGACGCGCTGATCGGGCGCCTGCGCGCCCGGATGAACCCGCATCCGGCGGACCAGCGGCTCAACGAGCCGGAGCTCGACGGCGAGCCGTGCCCGGGCATCCAGCACAAGTACGCGCAGACGGTGCTGTACTTCCCGAGCCACGGGCAAACCTGCCATGCGTACTGCACGTTCTGCTTTCGCTGGCCGCAGTTCGTCGGCGACGCGTCGCTGAAATTCGCGTCGAGCGAAGCCGCGCGGCTGCACGCGTACCTGCGCGCGCGCGGCGAAGTGACCGACCTGCTGATGACGGGCGGCGATCCGATGGTGATGAGCGCGACGCGCCTGCGCGAGTACCTGATGCCGCTGCTGGAGCCCGGGCTCGAGCACGTCGGCAACATCCGGATCGGCACGAAGGCGCTGACCTACTGGCCGTACCGTTTCGTCAGCGATCCGGATACGCCCGAGCTGCTCGCGCTGCTGCGCACGCTGATCGATGCGGGGCGCAACGTGACGGTCATGGCGCACCTGAACCACTGGCGCGAACTGTCGACGGAGGTCGCCGAGCAGGCCGTGACGAACCTGCGCCGCATCGGCGTCGTGATCCGTTCGCAGGGGCCGGTGCTGCGCCACATCAACGACGATGCGGAAGTCTGGCGGCGCAACTGGGTCGGGCAGGTGCGACTCGGCATCGTGCCGTACTACATGTTCGTCGAGCGCGATACCGGGCCGCGCGGCTATTTCGAGCTGCCGCTCGCGCGGGCGCTCGATATCTACAACACCGCGATCGCGTCGGTGTCGGGGC
The DNA here is from genome assembly GCF_015712265.1 of Burkholderia sp. 9777_1386. Classification (NCBI taxonomy): domain Bacteria; kingdom Pseudomonadati; phylum Pseudomonadota; class Betaproteobacteria; order Burkholderiales; family Burkholderiaceae; genus Burkholderia; species Burkholderia sp. 9777_1386. The sequence goes on from NZ_JACCQB010000001.1 coordinate 96,699, forward strand.
TCGCGCGCAGCGCGCGCGGCCCGTCGATGAGCGCAGGCCCCGGCAAGGTCGAGGTCGCGGGCACGCTCGAGCTGCAGGGACAGCGCTACTTCCTGTTGAATTTCCTGCAGGCGCGCGATCCGCGCTGGCTGCGCCGGCCGTTTCTCGCGAAGTATTCGGCGACGGCCTGCTGGCTCGACCAGCTCGAACCGCCGGATGGCGAGCCCGCGTTCTTCTTCGACGCGCCGTACCGCGCATTCGTCGACGCGCGTCAACGCCAGCTGGAGCACGCATGAGGACGCCCGGCACACGAACCGCCGACGTCGCGATCGTCGGCGGCGGCTACACGGGGCTGTCCGCCGCGATCCACCTGGCGGAGCAGGGCGCGACGGTCGACGTTTGCGACGCTGATCCGCCGGGCGACGTGCCGAGCGCATTCAACTTCGGCTCGGTCGCGAGCGTCGCGCCGGCACTGCCGCGCGGCCCGGTTTCGGCCGCGCACGCGCAGGCCGCCGAGCGCGCGGCGGCGCAGGCCATCGCCTACCTGAAGCGCTTCGTCGACAGCCGCAACCTCGCCTGCGGCTGGGCGCATCCCGGCCACATCACGCTCGCGTGCGACGACGCGTCGGCGGCGCAACTGGCGCACCGGTTCGCGTGCCATGCGGCGCAGCAGGAGGCGTGCGTCGCGTGGCTCGACGCGCGGGCGGTCACGCAGGAAACCGGCGCGGCGCACGCGATCGCCGGGTTGCTGAACCTGCGCTTCGCGCTGATCCGGCCGCGCGCGCTCCGCGATGCGATGCGGGTGCGGGCCGCGACGCTCGGCGTGCGAATCCGGCGCGGCGCGCGCGTGCATGCCGTGCGGCCCGCGCCCGGTGCGGCCGTGCTCGATCTCGGTGACGCGACGGTCGACGCCGGCGCCGTGCTGGTGTGCGCGGAGGACGCATGGTCGCTGCTGCCGGCCGACGTGCGCCCGCCGCTCGAACGCTACGGCACGCACCTGCTGGCGACCCGCATCCTCGACGACGCGACGCAGCGCCGCATTTCGCGGCAGCCGCGCGTGTACGGCACGCTGTCCGCCGACAAGGACTATTTCCGGCTCGACGAGCGCGGGCGGCTGCTGTTCGGCAGCCGGCTCGGCCTGTCGGCCGATGTGCCGCCCGCGGGCGTCGAGGCCGCGTTGCGCGCGCGGCTGGCCGCGTATTTCCCGGCGCTCGAACACGCGCAGGTCGAGCACGTATGGTCCGCGCCGCTCGGCTTCACCGCGTCCGGCGTGCCGCACGTCGGCATGGCCGGGCGGCTGGGCTGGTGCGGCGGCTATTGCGGCAGCGGGATCGCCACGGCCGTTCGCGGCGGCGCGGCGCTGGCCGCGCGCGTGCTCGGCCACGCCGACGACGTTGCCTTTCACGATTCGATCACCGGTGCCGGGGAGGCGCGATGAACCCTTTCGAAATCCAGACGCTCGACGGCGCGAAGCCGCGGGCATTCGCCGGCGAAGAAGTCGACGTGCTCGGCATCGGCGTCGGTCCGTTCAACCTGAGCCTGGCGGCGCTGCTGGCGCCGCTGAACGGCCTGCGTTCGCTGTTCGTCGAGCGCCGGCCCGAGTTCCGCTGGCATCCCGGGTTGATGCTCGCGGATTCGTCGCTGACGACCAGCTTCCTGAAGGATCTCGTGACGCTGGCCGATCCGTGCAGCCGCTACTCGTTCATTGCGTTCCTGCAACGCACCGAACGACTGTATTCGTTCGCGAACGCGCGCTTTCCGACCGTGCGCCGCCGCGAGTTCGAGCAGTACATGCGGTGGGTGTGCGCGTCGCTCGACAACCTGCGGTTCGACTGCGAAGTCGAAAGCGTCGTGCGTGACGGGCGCGCGCTGCGCGTCACGACCTCGCACGGCGTCGTGCGCACCGCGAACCTCGTGGTCGGCGTCGGCCTGCGCCCGACCGTGCCTGCCTGCGCGCGGCCGCACCTGGGCGCCGACGTGCTGCATTCGTCGCAGTTCTGCACCGTGCGGCCGGCGCTCGCCGGCCGGCGCGTCGCGATCGTCGGCGGCGGCCAGAGCGGCGCCGAGCTCGCGCTGCATCTGCTCGGCCTGACGGGCGATGCCGCGCCCGCGCACATCGCCTGGCTGACGCGGCGCGAGAACTTCCTGCCGATGGACGACTCGCCGTTCGTCAACGAATGGTTCGTGCCGCAATACAACGAACATTTCTCGCGGCTGTCGCCGCAGCGCAAGCGCGACGCGCTCGAGACGCAGCGCCTCGCGAGCGACGGCGTCACGTTGCCGCTGCTGACGGCAATCTACCAGCGGCTCTACGAGATCACGCACATCGAGGGGCGTCCCGGCCATTGCGCGCTGATGCCGGGCCGCAGCATGGCGAACCTGCACCGCGCGGACGGCGGTTTCGTGCTGAGCGTCGACGACGGCACCGGCGTGCATGCGCCGCTGCATGCGGACGTCGTGCTGCTCGCGACGGGCAGCGAATTCCAGATGCCCGGCGCGCTCGAATCGCTGCGCTTCGAGATGCACACGCGCGATGGCGCACCGGAACTCGACGACGACTACGCGGTGCGCTGGAACCGGCCGAGCGCCGCGCGAATTTTCTTCCAGAACGCCGCGCGCACGACGCGCGGCATCGCCGACCCGAACCTGAGCCTTGCCGCGTGGCGCAGCGGCCGGATCGCCAACGCGATCGCGGGCGCGTCCATCTACGAAGTCGGCACGCCGCCGGGATTCGTCGACTGGCCGCACGGCGAAGCGCCGCAGGCCGCCACCCAACAACTCGTGAACTGACAGGAGCACACCGCCATGACCCATGCACCGGCCATGCTGTATCTCGACACACGCGCGCTTCCGGGCGAGCGGATCGCCGAAATCGACGCGGCGCGCAGTCTCGGGCTCGACCTCTACGTGGCGACGCCGACGCCCGACGCATTCCGCTCGTTCGGCTGCGCGGGCATCATTCCGACGCGCCTCGGCGATTACGACGCGGCCGAGCGGACGATTCTCGACTACCTGCGCGAACATCGCGTCGAGTTGTCCGGCGTCGTCGCGTGGAAGGATCTCGAAGTCGTGCTCGCGAGCCGGCTGTCGCATCGGCTCGGCTTGCGCGGCACGGCGCCGGATGCCGCGCTCAACGTGCGCGACAAGGCCGCGACCCGCCGCGTGCTCGACGCGGTGCCGAATGCGAACCCGCGCTATGCGGTGGTCAGCAGCGAAGCCGAATTCACCGCCGCGCTGAAGCGGATCGGCGCGCCCGCGCTGCTCAAGCCGGCCGGCAACTCGGGCAGCCGCGGCATCTTTCCGGTCGATGCGCTCGCCGATCCCGTCGAGGTCTATCGTGCGTTTCGTGCGTACAACTCGCCGGAGAAGGGCGAGATGTTCAGCCTGTACGGCGATCACGCGCTGCTCGAGGAACAGCTGACGGGCAGCGAGCATTCGGTGTCCGGCGTCGTCGCGCAAGGCCGCGTCGCGATCAACGCGATCATCGACAAGACCTTCGACCGGTCGATCCCGATCCAGTACGAGAACGTGACGCCGTCGCTGCTGCCGGCCGACACGCAGGCGGCGATCCGCGACATGGTGCGTGCGGGTGTCGCGGCGACCGGCATCGACTGGTGCGGCTTCCACGCCGACGTGATGGTGACGCGCGACGGCCCGAAGATTCTCGAGATCGGCGGGCGGCTCGGCGGCGAGTTCATCAACTCGCACCTGATCCCGTACAGCGTCGCGGGCTTCTCGCCGTACCGCACCGTGCTCGATCTCGCGCGCGGCGCGATCGACGGCCCGCTCGACGACCGGCTCGGCACCGCGTCGACGCGCGCGGGCCAGCGCATCGTGATGCCGCCGGGGCTCGGGCGCATCGCCCGCGTCGAGGGCTTCGAGCGGCTGTGGCGGCGGCCGGAACTGCGCTTTCTGCAGATCGTCGCCGGCAAGGGCGCGCAGATGGCGTTGCCGAAGGACGTGTTCAAGGCGTACGAGATCGCGTACCTGATCGCGCAGTGCGAGCTCGATCGCGACATCGTGGCGCTGCTGCGCGAGCTCGCGGCCGACGTGACCGTCACGCTGGACTGACCCGGAGGCCATCATGCCGATCGACACGATCCGCGACCCGCGCCACTACCTGCTCGTCCCCGCGATGCCGGCGCCGAACGGGCGCCTGCACCTCGGTCATATCGCGGGCCCGTACCTGCGGCTCGACATGCTTGCGCGCCATCTGCGCAGCCGCGGCGAGGTCGCACGCATCGCATGCGCGAGCGACCCGTACGATTCCTACATCCCGCTGCGCGCCGGGCAGGCCGGCATCGACGCGGCGGCGCTCGCGCGGCAGAGCTGCGCGGGCATCGTCGACGATCTCGCCGCGATGAACATCGACGTCGATCTGTTCGTCGATCCGCTCGGCGATGCGCATCACGACGCGTACCTCGCCGCGCACGACGGGCTCGTCGCACGGCTGGCCGCGCAGCGGCGCGTGTCGACGGTGCGCGAACGCATGCCGTATTCGGCCGCGCGCGACGGTTACGTGACCGGCAGTTTTCTGCTGGGCCATTGCCCGCAGTGCGCGCGCGACGTGTCGGGATTCTTCTGCGAGGACTGCGGCGCGCATTTCCAGCCGGAAGACGTGCGCGAACCGTCGGCACGCTGGGGCGAGACGCTCGCGATGCGCGAGCAGGACAACCTGTTCTTCGACATCGCGGACCCGGCCGCGCTGGTCGCGCAACTGGTGGGCACCGAGACCGCGCCGGTGTTCGTCGATATCGCGCGCCGCCATCTGGCGCGCGACGGCGCGCGTTTCCGCCTGACGAGCCATGCCGGCTGGGGGTTGCCGTATGTGCTGGACGGCGAGCCGCGCACGCTGTTCGGGCACGGGCTGCTGTTCGGCGCGATCCGCTTCGTCGGCGATCTCTACGCGCGCAGGCACGGGCTGCGCGCCAACCCGTTCGATCGCGATTCGGACGTGATCACCGTCAACGGCTTCGGGATCGACAACTGCGTGTCGCATCTGGTCGGCATCCAGGCGATGGCGATGGCCGACGGCGTGTCGAAGCCGTTCGACCGCTTCGTGATCAATCACTTCTACACGCTGGAAGGGCGCAAGTTCTCGACGAGCCTGCGTTGGGCGATCTGGGTCGAGGATCTCGCGGCGCGCACGCGCGTGCCGGCCGATGCGGTGCGCGGCTTCGTCGCGTCGACCAATCCGGTTGCCGGGCGCACGGACTTCGATCGCGACGCGTTCTGCCGGTTCGTGAACGGGCCGTACGCGACGGTACGCCGGCATGTGGCCGAGGCAATCGGCGGGCCGCTCGCCGCGCGCGTGCCGACCGACGAGACGGTGCGGGCAGCGGAGGCGGCGTGGCGCGACGCGCAGCGCGCGATGGATTTCGCGACGTTCGACCCGACGGCGATGGCCGGCATCGTCGAGCGCTGGAGCGCGCGCTTCGACGGCGCGCGCGCGGCCGGCGACCTGTACGGCTGGACCAAGGGTTTCGCGCTGCTCGCGTGGCCGTTGATGCCGGCGCTCGCGCAGACCGCGTGGCGGGCGCTCGGGTTGCGCGGCGAGCCGAACGCGGGCGACTTCGCACGGTTGTCGTCGCCGGTCGTCACGCCGCTGGCGAACTTCGACCCGGTTACGCCGGGAGATCTGGCGGCGGTCCTGCCGCCCGGCATGCGGGAGGTCGCATGATGGAAGGCGCACTCGAAGGATTGCTGATCGTCGACCTGACGCGCGTGCTGGCCGGCCCGTTCTGCACGATGCTGCTGGCCGATCACGGCGCGCGCGTGATCAAGGTCGAACGGCCGTCGACCGGCGATGATGCACGCGCGTACGGCCCGTGGTACGGCGGCAAGTCCGCGTATTTCGCGTCGCTCAACCGCGGCAAGGAGAGCATCGCGCTCGACCTGAAGGATCCGTCCGATCGCCGCGTGCTCGACGCGCTGCTCGAGAAGGCCGACGTCGTCACCGAGAATTTCCGGCCCGGTACGATGGCGCGCATCGGCTACGACTGGGACACGCTGCACGCGCGTTTTCCGCGCCTGATCTACGGCAGCGCGTCGGGGTTCGGCCATACCGGGCCATTTCGCGATCACCGTGCATACGACATGATCGTCCAGGGGCTCGGCGGGATCATGAGCGTGACGGGCGAGCCCGGGCGCATGCCCGTGCGGGTCGGGCCGTCGATCGGCGATCTGGCGGCCGGCCTGTTTCTGACGACCGGGCTGCTGATGGCGCTCGTGCGGCGCGGGCGCACCGGGCAGGGCTCGAAGGTCGACGTCGGCATGTTCGACTGCCAGCTCGCGCTGATGGAATATTTCATCGGCCGTTACTTCGCGACCGGCGAGGTCACGGGGCCGGTCGGCAGCTATCGGCCGGCGATCGCGCCGCCGTTCGGCGTCTACCGCGCGGCGGACGGCCCGCTCATCATCGCGGCCGGCAACGACAAGCTGTTCCGGCTGCTGTGCGACGCGCTCGGCGTGCCGGCGCTCGCGGCCGATCCGCGCTTCGCGGGCGGCGAGGCGCGCAAGGATCACGAGGCCGAACTCGAACGCACGCTCAACGGGCTGCTGGCGGCGCACGGCGTCGCGGCCTGGTGCGAGCGGTTCGCGCGCGCGGGCCTGCCGGCCGGCCCGATCAACCGGGTCGACCAGGCCGTCGTCCATCCGCAGACGGCCGCGCGCAACATGCTGATCGACGTCGACGATCCCGACGTCGGTCCGTACCGGCTGGTCGGGACGCCGATCAAGATTTCGGGCTGCCCCGACCCGGCCACGCGCCGGGCCGCGCCGGCGCTCGATCGCGACCGCGACGCGATTCTCGCGGAACTGGGCCTCGTCGGCGAGGAGGTGCACGATGAACGCGCGTAAGTTTCCGCACGTCGGCGCGCTGCCGCCGGAGTCCCATGTGCCGGGCGTCGTGTTGCGCCAGGCCGATTTCGCCGGGCTCGGCGACGGCGAGATTCCGTTTCGCGGCGGCCTGTTTACGGTCGAGCCGAACTGCACGTCGCGGCTGGACGTTCACGCGGTCCGCGAATGCTGGATGATCGCGCAGGGCAGCGGCCGGCTGACCTACGACGGCGAACCCGTGCGCGTGCGGGCCGGCGACGTGCTGTATTTCGAATCGCACCGCTCGCACCAGGTGCAGAACGACGGCGCGACGCCGCTCGTGATCAGCACCGTCTGGTGGCAGGCCGATGCGGTTTGATCTCGCGATCATCGGCGCAGGCGTGACGGGGGCGACGATCGCGCACGTCGCGGCTCGGCATGCGGGCGCGCTGCGCATCGCCGTGTTCGATGCGCGGCCGGCCGTGCAGACGGCCACGGCGCTGTCGGCCGGCGTCGTCACGCCGTTCTGCGGCAGCGGCGCGCGGCGCGCGCGATCGCTGGTCGCGCACGCGTACTACGGTGCGTGGGCACGGGCCGGATGCTGCGTGCGCGCCGCGCCGTTCACCTTCGTTGCGGACGCACCCGATGCGGGCGGTCCGTTGCTCGCGCCGCCGGTGACCGACGATCCGCCGGACCCCGGCGCCACACCACTCGTTGCGCTGCCGGCCGGCGCGCGCCTGTGGCGCGGCGGCCGCGCGTGGCTGGTCGACGTGCCGCGACTGGTCGCGCACTACCTGACGGGCGCGCGCACCGTCGAGCGCTTCGATGCGCCGGTCACGCACGTGACGCGCGATGCCGGCGGCTGGACCGTCGTCGCCCCCGGCGTGACGTTGCGCGCGGACCGGCTCATCCGTGCCAGCGGCCCGTGGCCGGCCATCGACGGCGAAGCCGGCGTCGACGCGGGAACCGACATCGTCACGAAGAAGATCGTCGCGTTCGATGTCGACGGCCGCGGCTTGCCGCCCCCGGCGGATGCGCCGGTCGTCTACCTGCCCGACGCGCAGGCCTTTCTCGCCCCGGTGCATGCGCGGCGCGGCTGGCTGCTGAGCATCACGTCGCACGCGTGGGGCTGCGCCGCCGGCGCACGCGTCGCGCCGAGCGCCGACGAGCGCGCGCTCGCGCACGCGTTGCTCGACCGTCATTTCCCCGGCTTGCGCGATGCCCATCTCGCCGCGCGTACGGCGGTCGACGGGTACACGGCCGAACGCAATCCGCGGGTCGCGCCGATCGGTCGCGACGGCTGCGCGGTGGCCGGCGCGTCGGGCTCCGGCGTGCGCTTCGCGCCGGCCCTCGCGTACGAGGCGCTCGCCGCCGTCGGGTTGCCGTTCGAACCCGATGCCGCGACGACCGCACCCGAGCCACCGCTTTGCCACCGGGCAGACAAATCCGCTGCTTCCCTCACCGAATCCGTCCAACCATGCATACCGAACTCGCCTGGGTCGCCGTCGCACCCGCCTTCGCCCTGATCTGCATCGGCATCGCCGTGCGCCGCCTCGCGCTGGTCGATGCGGCGTTCTGGCCGTCCGCCGAAAAGCTCACCCACTACGTGCTGTTTCCCGCCTTCCTCGTGCATTCGATCGGTCTGGCCGGCCCGCTCGACGCGTCGTCGAAGTCGACGATCGTGCTGCTGACGGGGCTCACGCTCGCGGTGCTGGCCGCTGTCGTGCTCGGCTGCCGATGGTGCGCGGTGCCGCACGCATCGTTCACGTCGATCGTCCAGGGCTCGATCCGCTTCAACAGCTACATCTTCCTGTCGGTCGCGTCGGGGCTGCTGAGCCGCGCGGATTACGGGATCGCGGCGGTCGTCGTCGCGTACATGGTCGCGATCTCGAATACGCTCGTGCTGTTGTCGTTCGAACATGGCCAGGCCGGCGGCCGCGGGCTCGTGCGGATCGTCGGCAAGGTGGCGGCGAATCCGCTGATCGTCGCGAGCGCGTTCGGGATCGTGCTGAACCTGACCGGCTGGCGTCTGCCCGCCGCCGTGGACCAGACCGTCGACGTGCTCGGCGGCGCCGCGCTGCCGTTGAGCCTGATCTGCGTGGGCGCCGCGCTGCGGCTGCCGCTGCCGCGCAAGGAGGCGGCACTGGTGCGCGCGGGGCTCGTGACCACCGCGATCCGGCTGGTCGGCTTTCCGCTGCTCGCGCTGACCGCGACCAAGGCATTCGCCGTGACGCCGTTGTCCGGGAACCTGATCCTGCTCTATTCGGTGCTGCCGTGCGCGAGCAACTCGTACGTGCTGTCCACGCAGTACGGCGGCAACCATCGGCTGATGGCGTTCGTCGTCGCGCTGTCGACGGTGCTGTCGTTCGTCCCGATATTCCTCGTCGCGCGCACGATGTAGGCTGATGCGCCGCCTCGCGGCCGGCGGGGCCGCGCCGTTCACCCTCAATCGAAAAAACAGGAGACACCCATGATTTCGAGGCGGTCGTTCAACCGCGCACTCGCCGGCATCGCGATGGCCGAGGTGCTGGGCGGATGCGCCGGCGCGACGCCGGATCGGCGGACGGTTACCGGCGTCGACGCGCACGCGCACGTGTTCCTGAAGTCGCTGCCGCTCGTGCCGGGCCATCGCTACACGATCGCGTACGACGCGTCGCTCGACCAGTACCTCGCGATGCTCGACCGGCATGGCATGTCGAATGGCGTGCTGATCCAGCCGAGCTTTCTGGGCACCGACAACCGCTATCTGCTTGCCGCGCTGCGCGCGCAACCCGCGCGTTTGCGCGGCATCGTCGTGATCGATCCCGCGCGCGATGCGGAGCAGGTTGCCGCATGGACGCCGCTCGGCGTGCGCGGCATCCGGCTGAACCTGATCGGCGAACGCGATCCGGATTTCGCGGACGCGGCGTGGCGCACGCTGTTTCCGCTGCTGCGCGCGCATGGCTGGCAAGTCGAGCTGCATGCGGAGGCCGCCCGGTTGCCGGCGCTGATGCCGCCGCTGCTCGACGCGGGCGTCGACGTCTCGCTCGACCATTTCGGCCGGCCCGATCCGCGGCTCGGGATCGACGATCCCGGCTTCCGCTATCTGTTGACGACGGCGACGAGCAAGCGCGTGTGGGTCAAGGTGTCGGGCGCCTACCGGAACGACCGCGCCGATCGCTGGCAGGCGTCCGGGCTGGCGGCGATGCGCGCGCTGCGCGATGCGTTCGGTACGCAGCGGCTCGTGTGGGGTAGCGACTGGCCGCATGTCGGATACGAGAAGGCCGTCGACGATGCGCTCGCGTACCGGTATCTGGCGACGCTGCTGCCGGACGAGGCCGGACGCAGACAGGTACTGGTCGATACGCCGGCGGCGCTGTACCGGTTCGACGGGAACGGGTGAGCGGGTAGGCGGCACGCATGTGCATGGCGAAAGCGCGGCCATCCGCCGTGCGCGACGCGACCATGAACCTGACGACGGCTTCCGCCATGCCGGTCCGGCCGCCGATGGGCCGCGCGGCCCGCGTGCCGTTCTCTCTCGTGTCGGGGCGGAAGAACGCGCGCACGCCAGGCTGACGCGCGCGCCGCCACCGTTCAGCGCACGTGCGGCAGCAACGCCCGCAACCAGTACGACACGGCCACCGCCCCGCCATCCGGCGTGCCGATCGCGCGCTCGCCGAGATAGCTGGCCCGTCCCGCGCGCGGCGTCATGCGCGCCGTATCCTCCGCGCCTCGCTCGGCCGCTTCCACGGCCGCCGTCCAGGCACTCGCGGGATCGCGATCGCCGTCGAGCGCACGGCTGAATGCATCGACGGCCGGCACCAGCGCATCGAGCATCGTCCGGTCGCCTGCCTGCGCGCCGCCGAGTTCGCCGATCGCATCGACCGCCGCGCGGAATGCCGCGGCCCAGTCGCGCGGCGACGGCTCGGCGAGATCGGCCAGCCGGCGCGACGCGCGCAGCAGCGCGGTCGCATAGAACGGCCCGGAGCTGCCGGCGATCGCGCGGCGCAACGCGGCGCCGAGCGCCGCGAGCGTACCGGACGGCGTGCCGTACGCGGTGTCGGGTAGTTCGAGAATCGCGTGCGCGGCGCGCCGCATGCTCGCGCCGAGATCGCCGTCGCCGGCTGCCGCATCGAGATCCGTCAGCATCTGCTCGTGATCGATCAGCGTCTGCGCCACGGCGTGCAGCGCCGGTTGCAGGCGCGCGGCCCATGCGCGGCCGGCCGCATCGAGCGGCGGCGGCGGCGCGTCCTGCGACGCGGCCGCGGCCACGCGAATCCGCGTGTTCACGAGGCCGCCGCCCGGCCACGCGCGCGCCTGCGTCGGCGCGTCGAGCAGCGCTGCGCGTTCGTCGTTCAGCCGCAGCACCGAGATCGAGCAGCCCGGCATGTTCAGCGCGGACAGGAACGTGCCGGCCCACGCGCGCGCGACGACGATGCCGCGCCGGCTCAGGTTGTCGAACGCGGCGCGCAGCACGATCGCGAGTTCCATGTCCGGCGTCGCGCCGAGACCGTTGACGAACAGCGCGACGCGTTCGTCGCGGTCGAGCACGAGATCGGCGACGATGCTCGACAGCAGCGTATCGGCCAGCGCATCGGCCGGCAGCGGCGCGCGGCGCTCGACGCCTTTCTCGCCGTGGATGCCGAGGCCCAGCTCGATCTCGTGATCGGCGAGGCTGAAGCCCGATTTGTCGGCGCCCGGGATCGTGCAGCCGTCGAGCGCGACGCCCATCGTGCCGAGCTCGGCCGCCGCGTCGCGCGCGATGCTCGCGACGCGGGCCAGCGGCAGCCCGCGCGCGGCGGCGGCGCCCGCGAGCTTGTGGATCAGCACGGTGCCGGCGATCCCGCGTCGCTGGCCGCGCTCGACGCGGCCGCGCAGCGACACGTCGTCGGCGACGATGACGGTTTCGACCGGAATGCCTTCCGCACGCGCAAGCTCGGCGGCAAGCCCGAAATTGAGCCGGTCGCCGGTGTAGTTCTTCACGATCAGCAGCGCGCCGTTCGGGCCGGCGCTCGCGCGGATCGCGGCGAGCACGGCGTCGGTCGACGGCGACGTGAACACTTCGCCGCACACGGCCGCGCTCAGCATCCCTTCGCCGACATAGCCGCCGTGCGCGGGTTCGTGGCCGCTGCCGCCACCGGACAGGACCGCGACCGGCCGCTGCGACGGCTCGGGCAGCGGCTGGCGGACGAGCACGTGCTCGTCGCCGAGGATCGCGAGATGCGGCGATTGTCGCGCGATGCCTTCCAGCATTTCTCGCACGACGTCGGACGGGCGGTTCACAAGCTTTTTCATGGCGAAGGATTCCGGACGGGTGAACGGGGCTCGGCCGGGCGCGCACGGGCGCCGGGCGGCTTTCGTGTTGCGGAGCATCGTGCGCGAGCCGTTGCCTGTCGCAGCCGATCGCATGACCGACGACCGGGTGCGGGGCGGGCAACGAAGCGTACGCTTCGCGCCACGATACATCAGGTTCGGACGTTGCGGCACGGATCGCGGCGCGATGGCGTCATGGCGCCGGGGCGGAACGGCGGCGTGCGCCGGGCGCCGCTACTTCAGCGCGGTGATCGCCTTCGCGCGAATCAGCCGCGCGCGCAGCACGTTGCGGCTGATGCCGAGCAACTGCGCGGCCCGGATCTGGTTGCGATGGCTGAATTCGAACGCGACGCGCATGACCGTGTCCTCGATGTGCTCGAAGAGATTGCCGTGCCCGTCGTCGAACAGGTCGCGCAGCGCGTGTTCGAGCGCCGCCTGTGCATCGGCGGACGAATCGGCCGCGGGCGCGGCGATGGCCGGCGGACACGGCGGCGCGATGTGCAGGTCGGTGTCCTGCAGCGTGTCGTGGCGGCTCACGAGCAGCGCGTGATGGATCACGTTCTCCAGTTCGCGGATATTGCCGGGCCAGTCGTGTGCGTGGAGCCGGCGCTCGGCGCGCGGATCGAGGCGGTGCGGCCCGCCGCCGAGCCGGTCGCGGTAAACGTCGAAGAAGTGCCGCGCGAGCGGCAGGATGTCGCCCGGCCGCTCGCGCAGCGGCGGGACCGCGAGCTGGACGACGTTGAGCCGGTAGAACAGGTCGCCGCGAAACTGTCCGGCCGCGACCGCCTGCTGCAAGTCGACGTTGGTCGCCGCGACCACACGCACGTCGACCGGAATGCCCGTGCGCGAGCCGAGCCGCACGACCTCGCGTTCCTGCAGCACGCGCAGCAGCTTGACCTGCATCGCGAGCGGCAAGTCGCCGATTTCGTCGAGAAACAGCGTGCCGCCGTGCGCGGCTTCGAACCAGCCGGGCTTCGCGCTCAACGCGCCCGTAAACGCGCCTTTTTCGTGGCCGAACAGTTCGCTGTCGACGAGCGTTTCGGAGAATGCGCCGCAGTTCACCGCGACGAACGGTCCGTCGCGACGGGCGCCGAGCGCGTGCACGCGGCGGGCGATCAGCTCCTTGCCGGTGCCCGTCTCGCCGACGATCAGCACGTTCGCGCCGCTCGGCGCGACGCGGCGAACCTGTTCGAGCAGCGCGAGCGAACGCGGGTCGGCGAACACCTGCGCCTGCGCGCGGGACGGTGCGTGACGTTCGGGCAGCGCGAGCACCGGCGCCGCGGCCTGCCGTGCAGCCGGGTCGCGCGATGCGGCGACGATACGAAGATTGAGCGGGCGTGGCGATGCGGAAATCGAAGTCATGGCGATGAACCGTTGGATGGCCGGGCCGAGCGCGCCCGTGCCGGCGGGCGCCGCGGTCCGGCTGCTGCGTGGTCAGCAGAGTGTTGAACGTTTCGCCGCGCGCGAAAAGCATCGATTTCTGATAACCAAAGTGCGATTGCTGCGGAACCCGCAATGGCGCGGCAGAGCGGCGGTGCCGCGACGTCGAGACGTCGAATTCGACGCTATCGCGCGTGATGCGTTGCTGCCTGATCAGCAGCACATCAGCAGACCCGCTGCATCCTGTTCATCGCGTCGCGGAATATCGATGTGACACGCGCGTTGCAACGCTTGCCAGCATCGCGCATTTGGCGGCGCGCCAGTGCCGGCGGGCGATGACAAGAAATTTCGTTGTCCGGACGAGATTTCTTTCGCGCATCCATGCCGATGGCACGCTCCTTGCTGACCCGAACCGGTATCGCCGCATCGACACGCGGCTTCACCACGGGAACGCATTGCATGAGCCACACCCTCAACGTCGTCGCGATATCGGGCAGCCTGCAGCGGCCGTCGCGCACGCTGGCGCTGACCGACGCGATCGTCACGGCGCTGGGCGCCGCGCTGCCGATCGAGACGCGGCTGATCGAACTCGGTGAGATCGGCAGCCGGCTGGCCGGCGCGCTGACGCGTGCGCAGGTACCGGCCGATCTCGACGCGCTGATCCGCACGATCGAGACGGCCGATGCGCTGGTCGTCGCGAGCCCGGTGTATCGCGCGTCGTACACGGGCCTCTTCAAGCACCTGTTCGATCTCGTGCGCCACGACGCACTCGTCGACGTGCCGGTGCTGCTCGCGGCTACCGGCGGCAGCGAGCGGCATGCGCTCGTGATCGACCATCAACTGCGCCCGCTGTTCAGCTTCTTCCAGGCGCGCACGCTGCCGATCGGCGTGTACGCGTCCGAAAGCGATTTCGACCAGTACCAGATCGCCAGTCCGGCGTTGCGCGAGCGCATCGCGCTCGCCGTGGACCGCGCGGTGCCGCAACTGCGCGCGCCCGCGCCTTCCGTCGCGGCCGCGTAAGCCGCTTTTTCGTTTTCCCCTTCGACCAGGACACCTTCATGAGCCTTCCCGACCCTTCCGCCGATGGCGTCAAATTCGCGTACTGGGTGCCGAACGTCAGCGGCGGCCTCGTCGTCAGCACGATCGAGCAGCGCACCGACTGGAGCCTCGAGTACAACCAGACACTCGCGCGCACGGCCGAGGCGGCCGGCTTCGACTACGCGCTGAGCCAGATCCGCTTCACGGCCGGCTACGGCGCCGAATACCAGCACGAGTCGGTGTCGTTCAGCCAGGCGCTGCTGCATGCGACGACGAAGCTCAAGGTGCTCGCCGCGATCCTGCCGGGGCCATGGCATCCGGCCGTGGTCGCGAAACAGCTCGCGACGATCGACCACATCTCGAACGGGCGCATCGCGATCAACGTCGTGAGCGGCTGGTTCAAGGGCGAATTCACCGCGATCGGCGAGCCGTGGCTCGAGCACGACGAACGCTATCGGCGCTCGAAGGAATTCATCCAGGCGCTCAAGGGTATCTGGACCCAGGACAACTTCACGTTCAAGGGCGATTTCTATCGCTTCAACGATTACACGCTGAGCCCGAAGCCGGTGCAGAAGCCGCATCCGGAAATCTTCCAGGGCGGCAGCTCGCGCGCGGCGCGCGACAACGCGGCGAGCGTGTCCGACTGGTATTTCACGAACGGCAATACGCCGGAGAACCTGAAGGCGCAGATCGACGACATCCGCGCGAAGGCGGCCGCGAACAACCATCGCGTGCGGATCGGTGTCAACGCGTTCGTGATCGCGCGCGACACCGAGGAAGAAGCGCAGGCCGTGCTCGACGACATCATCCGGCATGCGCACGTCGAGGCCGTGCACGCGTTCGGCGATGCGGTGAAGCAGGCCGGCAAGGCGTCGCCCGAAGGCGAGGGCAACTGGGCGAAGTCGACGTTCGAGGATCTGGTGCAGTACAACGACGGCTTCCGCACGAACCTGATCGGCACGCCGCAGCAGATCGCCGAGCGGATCGTCGCCCTGAAGGCAATCGGCGTCGATCTCGTGCTGGCCGGGTTCCTGCACTTCATCGAGGAAGTCGAATACTTCGGCAAGCGCGTGCTGCCGCTCGTGCGCGAACTGGAGGCGCAGCGGCAGGCCATCGCCGCGTGACGCTTACGCTGCTTGTCCGCCGCACGCGCGCGGCCCGCGACCGTGCGGGAGCGTGCGGCGGCGTGACGCTCACGCGACGCCCGCGAGCTTCGATGCTTCGATCACCATCTGCACGCCGAGGCTGCCGAGGATGATGCCCATCACCCAGCGCTGCGCGAGCAGCAGCGCCGGGCGGCCGTGCAGGAACTTCGCCAGGCTGCCCGAGCAGATCGCCACCAGCCCGTTGGCCGACGCGAATGCGGCAATCAGCAGCGAGCCGAGAAACAGCGACTGGCCGAACACGCTGCCATGCCCGTAGTCGATGAACTGCGGCAACAGCGACACGAACAGCATCGCGAGCTTCGGGTTCAGCACGCTGGTCGTCGCGCCCATCGCGAGCAGCCGCAGCGGCTGCTCGTTCGGCAGCGTCTTCACCTCGAACGGCGAGCGGCCGCCGGGCCGCACCGCCTGCCATGCGAGGTACAGCAGATAGGTCGCCCCGACCGCGCCCAGCACGCTGCCCGCATAGGGCACGCTCATGAACAGCGTCGTGATGCCGAACGCCGCGGCGAACATGTAGAACAGGTAGCCGATCATCACGCCGGCGAGCGAAATGAGTCCGGCCGCCCGCCCTTGCGCGATCGAGCGCGACATCACGTAGACCATGTTCGGCCCCGGCGTCACCGCGAGCATGCCGCCGATGACGAGAAACCCGTAGAGCGATCCGGACGTATGCATGTTTTCTGCTTCCTGCATCGAGTGAGTGCCGACGGAATGCATTGTCCGGCGATGGAGATGAACAGTAAAACGGGATAAACTGAATCGATTGATCAGTTTTTCTGAATCGACATGAAGAAGCTCGACCTCGATGTGCTCGCGATGGTGGTCGCCGTCGCGGATTCCGGATCGTTCGCGCAGGGCGCGCAGGCCGTGCATCGGTCGCCATCGGCGGTGAGCATGCAGATCAGGACGCTGGAAGACGCGCTCGGCAAGCCGCTGTTCATCCGCGACACGCGCAACGTGACGGCGACCGACGACGGCAGGATGCTCGCCGACTACGGCCGCCGGATGCTCGCGATGCGCGACGAGGCGTGGGCGTCGGTCGTGCGCCCGGAGATCCGCGGCCGCGTGACGATCGGCGTGCCCGACGACTACATCTCGTCGCTGCTGCCGCAGGTGCTCGGCAAGTTCGCCGCGATGCATCCGCGCGTGGAAGTGCGCGTGATCGGCCAGCCGAGCAGCGCGCTCGTGCCGATGCTGAAGGACAACACGGTCGACCTCGCGTGCCTGACCCGCGTCAAGGGCGTGTCCGGCGAGTTGATCCGGCTCGAACCGATCGTCTGGACCGGATCGGCGAAGCGCAACGTGTGGGAAGAGCGGCCGCTGCCGGTTGCGCTGTTCTCGCACGGCAGCATGGCGCGCGATCATGCGATCAAGGCGCTGAACCGGCGGAAGATTCCGTACCGGATGTCATACGAAAGCCCGAGCTTTCTCGGGCTGCTCAGCATGGTCGAGGCCGGCCTCGCCATCGCGCCGCTCGCGCGCTGCTGTGTGCCCGATCACCTGTTGCAGCTGTCGGAGAGCCACGGGCTGCCGTCACTCGGCGAACTCGAGGTCGTGCTCGCGCGCAGCGCGCAGTCCGCGCGCCCGCCGTGCGACTACCTGGCCGAGCAGATCCTCGGCGAGTGGCGTGCCTGAAGCCCGCTACGGGCGGCACGTCAGCACGACGTCAGCAGCCATTCGCGGAACGCGACGAGCGACGGCAGCGTCTCGTTGCCCGGCGGATAGACGAGGTAATAGCTGCGCTGGCTGGTGATCGCGTCGCCGATCGAGTCGAGTTCGCCGCGGCTCAATTCATCCTCCACCAGCACCTTCGGCACCAGCCCGATCCCCATTCCGGCGCGCACGGCCTGGATCAGGTGCGACGTCAGCTCGAAACTCGGACCGATCCGCATCTGGCGATGATCGAGCCGATAGTGCGAGAACCACTCGGCCCAGGCCTGCTGATTGCTCGTCACGCCCAGCAGCGTCTGCTTCGCCGCCCATGCCGGCGTGCGCGCGTCGGCCTTGCGGCGGCCGCCGGCGTCGGGCGGCGCGATCGCGATCAGGAACTCGTTGTACAGCCGGTGCGCGTGCAGGCCCGGCCAGTCGCCCGCGCCGACGGTGATCGCCGCGTCGAGGTCGTCGTTGAGGAAATCGAGCGCGCCGATCCGCGAATGAAGGTGCACGGTCACGCCCGGATGCGCGGCGTAGAAGCCGTGCAGGTGCGGCAGCAGCCATTTCGACCCGAACGTCGGCAGGGTGGCCAGCCGCAGCGTGCCGGCGCCGGCCTGATGCGACATCGCCTGCAGCGTCGCGCCGCGAATGCGCCCGAGCGCGCCGCTCAGCTCGGCGAAGTAGCGGCGGCCGACTTCGGTCAGCTTGACCGAACGGCCTTCACGCCGGAACAGCGGCACGCCGAGCTGATCCTCGAGCGTCTGGACCTGCCGGCTGATCGCGCTCTGGCTCAGCGACAGCTCGTCGGCCGCGCGCGTATAGCTTTCATGCCGGGCGGCGGCCTCGAACACGAGCAGCAGCGACATCGACGGGGTGAGGCGACGGTAATTCATGAGTTTTATGCAAGCTTCGCCGGATAAGAATTCGTTTGTTTCTGACGGAATATCCAAAGATACTGGAATTCCCGGTTGAGCGGAAACTTGCCAAAAAATCATGTTTTGGCGTGCGCGAACCGGCCGGCCCCACCCACATTGCGCCTTTGCCCCATGTCGATCGTCCCGTTGCCCCGTCCCGCCAGCCCGTCCACGACCGTTTACCGCGATTTTCTCGTCGCGCTGCAGGCCGCCGGCTTCGCCGGGGAAATCCGCGCGGACCACGCGAACCGGACCGTGCAGGCCACCGACAACTCGATCTACCAGCGCCTGCCGCAAGCGGTGATCTGCCCCGCGCACGCGGATGACGTCCAGCTGCTGGCCCGGCTGCTGGCCGAGCCCGCGCACCGCGACGTCGCGGTGGCCGCGCGCGGCGGCGGCACCGGCACCAACGGGCAGTCGCTGACCGACGGCATCGTCGTCGACCTGTCGCGCAACATGAACCGGATCCTCGAAATCAATGCGCAAGCGCGCTGGGTGCGCGTGGAGGCGGGCGTCGTCAAGGATCAGCTCAATGCGGCGCTGAAGCCGCACGGGCTGTTCTTCGCGCCGGAGCTGTCCACGTCGAACCGCGCGACCGTCGGCGGGATGATCAACACCGACGCGAGCGGGCAGGGCAGCTGCACGTACGGCAAGACGCGCGACCACGTGCTCGAACTCGATTTCGTGCTGATGGGCGGCGAGCGGCTGCACAGCGACGCGCTCGACGAAGCAGAACTGGAGCGCCGCTGCGCGCGGCAGGACCGCGTCGGCAAGGTATATCGCACCGCGCGGCGCATCCGCGACGACAAGGCCGCGTTGATCGACGCGAAGTTTCCGAAGCTCAACCGCTGCCTGACCGGCTACGACCTCGCGCACCTGCGCGAAGCGGACGGCCGCTTCAACCTGAACAGCGTACTGTGCGGCGCGGAAGGGTCGCTCGGCTTCGTCGTCGAGGCGAAGCTCAACGTGCTGCCGATCCCGAAGTTTTCGGTGCTGGTCAACGTGCGTTACGCGGGCTTCATGGACGCGCTGCGCGACGCGCGCGCGCTGCTCGAACACCGGCCGCTGTCGATCGAGACGGTCGACTCGAAGGTGCTGATGCTCGCGATGAAGGACTTCGTGTGGAGCAGCGTGGCCGAGTATTTCCCGCAGGACGACGCGCGTCCGACGCTCGGCATCAACCTGATCGAATTCAGCGGCGACGACGAACACGACGTCGATGCGCAGGTGCGCGCGTTCGTCGAGCATCTGCGCACCGATACGAGCGTGGAGCGTCTCGGCCATACGCTGGCGGCCGGCGACGATGCGGTGAAGCGCGTGTATGCGATGCGCAAGCGCGCGGTCGGCCTGCTCGGCAACGTGCAGGGCGAAGCGCGTCCGCAACCGTTCGTCGAGGACACCGCGGTGCCGCCGGAGAACCTCGCCGCGTACATCGCCGAATTTCGCGCGCTGCTCGACGGCCACGGGCTGCAGTACGGGATGTTCGGCCACGTCGACGCGGGCGTGCTGCACGTGCGCCCGGCGCTCGACATGAAGGACCCGAAGCAGGCGGCGCTGGTGCGGCCGGTGTCGGATGCGGTGGCCGAACTCACGCAGCGTCACGGCGGCCTGCTGTGGGGCGAGCACGGCAAGGGCGTGCGCTCCGAATATGCGCCGGCGTTTTTCGGCGAGCTGTATCCGTCGCTGCAGCAGTTGAAGGCCGCGTTCGATCCGCACAACCAGTTCAACCCGGGCAAGATCGCGACGCCGCCGGACCCCACGCTGCGGCTGCTGAAGATCGACGAGGTGCCGACGCGCGGCGACCACGACCGGCAGATCGACGAGCGCGTGTGGCAGAGCTACGGCACCGCGATGCATTGCAACGGCAACGGTGCGTGCTACAACTTCGATCCCGACGACGCGATGTGCCCGTCGTGGAAGGCGACGCGCGAACGCGTGCAGTCGCCGAAGGGGCGCGCGTCGCTGATGCGCGAATGGTTGCGCCTGCAAGGGCAGGCCGGCGTCGACGTCGTCGCGGCGGCGCGCACGCGGCAGCCGTTGCTGCGCGGTCTGGCCGAGCGCTGGCGCAACAGCCGCAACGCGCGTCGTCGCGACGCGGATTTCTCGCACGAGGTGTACGACGCGATGGCCGGATGTCTCGCATGCAAATCGTGCGCGGGGCAGTGCCCGGTCAAGGTGAACGTACCCGAGTTTCGCTCGCGCTTTCTCGAGCTGTATCACCAGCGCTACCTGCGACCGCTGCGCGATTACCTGATCGGCTCGCTCGAATTCACGATGCCGTGGATGGCGCGCGTGCCCGCGCTGTACAACGGGTTGATGGGGGCCAACTGGGTAAGGACGCTGCTCGAGCGCCAGGTCGGCATGGTCGACAGCCCGCTGCTGAGCCGCTTCGATCTCGCGGCCGTGATCCGCGCATGGAACGTGAAGCCGGCCGATCCGCATGCGCTCGCCGCACTGAGCGAGGCGCAGCGCGCGCGCAGCGTCGTCATCGTGCAGGACACGTTCACGCGCTATTTCGATACCGAGCAACTGGCGACGCTGATCGAGCTGGCGGCGCGCGTCGGTTTCCAGGTGTGGCTCGCGCCGCTCGCGCCGAACGGCAAGGCGCTGCACGTGCAGGGCTTTCTTCACGCATTCGCGAAGGCGGCGATCCGCAACGCGACGCAACTGGCCGCACTGGCGCGCTCGGGCGTCGCGCTGGTCGGTCTCGATCCGGCGATGACGCTGACGTATCGGCAGGAATACCTGAAGGTGACGGGGCTCGCCGATGTGCCGACCGTCGCGCTGCCGCAGGAGTGGCTGCTGGGCGCGTTGCCGGAAGCCGGTGCGGGCAAGGCGACGGTTTCATATCGGTTGCTGCCGCACTGCACCGAGAAGACCAATGCGCCGGACAGCGGCAAGCAATGGGCGCAGGTGTTCGCGCGTCGCGGGTTGCGCTTGCAGGTTCAGGCGACCGGGTGTTGCGGGATGTCGGGCACGTACGGGCACGAGGCGCGCAATCTCGCGACGTCGAAGACGATCTATGCGCAGTCGTGGGCCGCGCACGTCGACGGGCCGGAGCAGGAGGGCGAGGCGCTGGCGACCGGGTATTCGTGTCGCAGCCAGGTGAAACGCCTGTCGTCGAAGCAGGTGCGCCATCCGTTGCAGGCGCTGCTCGATCATGTGCGCGCGGTAGGGTGATGCTGTAGCGGTGCGGCGCGTAAGGGCGCGTCGATCGCGCGTCGAGCGGCCATCCCCGTGCCGCTTTCGACCTGGGCCGGCGCGGGTCAGGCGTCGGCTTTCGCCGCTTTCCGCGGACGCGGTTTTTCCGCGGCGGGAAACACGCCGACGCCGCGCGGCCGTTTCGGCTCGATCCGCATTTGCCGGATCACGCGCCGGAAGTCGATCTCGTGCGCGGCCAGCGTGCCGATCAGTTTCGCGATGACCGCGAGGTGGGAAGGGACGGTGCCCTTGCTCGAATAGTTGGTGATCGAACTTTCGTTCATCCGGATCAGGCGGGCGAACTCGCGCGCCGTCAACTGCGCCTTCTTCAACTCCTGTTGGAATTCCGCATACGCCATTGCACACATGATGCTTCGTCTCCGTGAATCAGAATCCGGCCCGCGCGGCGCCGGCGCCGACGGGTGGCGTTCCCGTCGTGCCGACGCCGCGTCGGGTTACATCTTCACCTGGTCGAGGAAGGTCTTCTTGCCGCTCTTGTAGCCGTAGATCGAGATGATCCCGTGCGTCAGGTCGCCCTTCGCGTCGAACGTCGTCGTGCCGATCACGCCGTCGTACTTGGTCGCCGGCATCGCCGCGAGGATCTTCGCCGGGTCGGTCGAATTCGCGCGCTTCATCGCGTCGACCGCGATGTAGACCGCGTCATACGCGAACGGCGCATCGAACTTGATGCCCTGGTTGAAGCGCTTCTGGT
Source organism: Burkholderia sp. 9777_1386 (assembly GCF_015712265.1). Lineage (NCBI taxonomy): Bacteria > Pseudomonadati > Pseudomonadota > Betaproteobacteria > Burkholderiales > Burkholderiaceae > Burkholderia > Burkholderia sp. 9777_1386. Next base: position 118,850 of record NZ_JACCQB010000001.1, read on the forward strand.
ACTTCGCGAGGAAGTCCGCGCCGCCCGGCATCTTCTCGAGCGCAGCGCCTGCCTGCGAGCACAGCACGTTGTCGGCCGCCGGGCCGGCCAACTCGGCCAGCGAGTCGGTGCACACGCCGTCGCCGGACAGGATCTTCGCGCGCAGGCCGAGCTGCTTCGCCTGCTTCGCGAGCGGGCCGCCGGTGGCGTCCATGCCGCCGTACATGATCGCGTCGGGGTTCTCGCCCTTGATCTTCGTCAGGATCGCGCGGAAGTCGACCGCCTTGTCGTTGGTCGCGTCGTGCGACAGCACCTTCAGGCCGAGCGCCTTGGCCTTCTTCTCGAATTCGTTCGCGAGGCCCTGGCCGTACGCGGTCGAATCGTCGATCACCGCGACGCTCTTCACGCCCTTCGACTGCGCATAGCTCGCGAGCGCCGGGCCCTGCTGCGCGTCGGTCGCGACGACGCGGTAGGTCGTCTTGAAGCCTTGCTGCGTGTAGGTCGGGTTCGTGGCCGACGGCGAGATCTGCACGATGCCCGCGTCGCTGTAGATCTTCGACGCCGGGATCGACGTGCCCGAGTTCAGGTGGCCGATCACGGCGACGACCTTGTCGTCGACCAGCTTCTGCGCCACCTGCGTGGCCTGGCGCGGGTCGGCCGCGTCATCCTGCGCGTCGAGTTGCAGCGTGATCTTCTTGCCGCCGATCGTCAGGCCCTTCGCATTGATTTCCTCGACCGCGAGGCGCGCGCCGTTCTCGTTGTCCTTGCCGAGGTGCGAGATGCCACCCGTCGTCGGTTCGACGCTGCCGATCTTCACGACCTGGTCGGCCAGCGCGGTCGACGCGGCCGCGAACGCGGCGGCGGCCAGTGCAACGGTGATCAGGGGTTTGCAGCGCATGCCGACAGTGCTTCGTTCCATCTGCCATCTCCGAATTGAATGTCTTTCTATTGACGTCTCGACCGGCCGGCTGCGGGGCCGGGGCGATCGGACGAGTCTCCATACCCTCGCGGGCTTCACTTGCATCGCGCCGGGCCGCATGACGTGCCGCCCGGGGCGAGCGGGCAGGCCGGTACCCGACGCGGTGCAATTCATATGAATATATCTGAAGCCGGTTTTGCGCGCTGCGGCGAATCCCGTAGCGGGCCGGCGCGACACGGGTCGGCGCCCGGAGACCGAAGGTGCCGGATGCCGGAAATCGTGCGCTGCGGCGGCCCTAAGGCTGCGATTCGCTGTCGTCGGCCTTACGGCCACATCCATTATTCGGCCGGTCGCCGGGGCGAAGCCATGGACACTGACGCGCGGTCAATCGGGAACTGTTCGGTCGATTTGTCTGCACAGTTTGGTCACGCGAGAATCGTGTATCCCGTTTCATCCGTCGTGCCGCATCGAGCGCGATGTCCGTCTTTATGCAACTAACGGTCAAGTTCGGCACGCGCCCACGAGTGGGTGCCGATTCCACGGGCCGAACCGTTCATCCAGATCGGCAGAAGCGGAGGCGTTTTGGGACCGGCTCGCTTCTGCCGTCGGATCGTCGCGTCAGCCGCGCAATTCGCTGCCGGCTCGACTTCAGCTAGGCACGTCCGCGCAACGCGACGACGATCACTCCCGCAATCGCGAGCAGGCCGCCGCACGCCGTCGCGATGCCCGGCCGCTCGCCCGTCAGCACCACCGACAGGAGCGTCGCGACCGCCGGCGTCAGGTAGAGAAAGCTGGCCGCGCGCGCCGCGCCGAAGTAGCCGAGCGCGAAGGTCCAGGTGGCGTAACCGAGCGCGGCGGGAAAGACGCCGAGTACGACGACGGCCAGCGCCGTATCGCGCGATCCGCCGCCGAGCGACACGAGCGCGCCGGGTAGCCAGGGCGCGAGCAGGACCGCGCCGGCCAGCAGCGTGTACGCGGTGCACGGCAGCGCGCCGTACACGGGGATCAGCCGCCGCTGCAGCACGAAATAGCTGGCCGAACACAGCGCCGCGCCGAGGATCAGCGTGCTTCCCGAGCCGAGGACGAGGCCGCCGGGCTGCCCTTGCGCGATCACCGCGATGCCGGCCAGGCTGACCAGCGAACCGAGCCAGCCCCAGCGATTGAAGTGCTCGCGCAGGAACACGGCGGCCAGCAGCGCAGTGAAGATCGGCAGCGTGTTCACGATGAAACTCGCGGCGCCGGCCGACACGGTCTGTTCGCCGGTATTGAGCAGCGCGTTGTAGAGTGCGATGCCGAGCAGGCCGCACGCGAGAAAGCGCCACGCATCGGCTTTCGTCGGCCGCGGTGGCCGTCGCCACGCGAGCCATGCGATCACGAGCAACGCGGCGGTCGCGAAGCGCGCCGCCGCGAGCTGCAGCGGTGCGAGGCCGTGCAGGCCGATGCGGATGAACGGGAACGCGGACGCCCACGAGACGATCGTGAACGCAACCGCGGCTGCCGCGACGAGCGGTTGTCGCGCGCTGCGCGACGTCGGTGACGAAACGGTATTCATGCGGCAATGGTGCGGTGTGCCGAGATGCTAAGCTAGCGCACAGATCAACACCCGGATATGAATATGGCTCACAGCTCGGGCGCGCGGCGCGCCGGCGGTCCGGCGCGGGTGCGCCAGATGGCCGGCGGGTTGGCGGCCGCCGCGTCGATGCCGGTCCCGCGGCCGCCGCTCGCGAGCCTGGAGACGGTCTGCACGGTGGCGCGCGAAGGGTCGTTTCTCGCGGCTGCCGACGTCTCCGGCGTCACGCACGGTGCGATCAGCCGACGGGTGGCCGCCGTCGAAAACTGGCTCGGGATGGCGCTGTTCGAGCGGCATGCGCGCGGCGTGCGCCTGACGCCGGACGGGCAGCGCTTCGTCGGCCGGATCGAGCAGGCGTTCGCGATCATCGACAGCGCGGCCGATCAGTGGCGTTCGCCGCGCACGCCGCGACTGGTGCGGATGAGTGTGGTGCCCGCATTCGCGCAGCTGTGGCTGTTCGAGCGGCAACCCGCGCTCGAAAGCGAAGCGCCCGCGCTGCGCATCGAACTCGGCATCGAGCTGCGCAATGTGGATATCGCCGGCGGCGAAGCGGATCTGTCGATCCGTTACGGTCGCGGCAACTGGCGTCAGCTCGAAACCCGCCCGTTCATGCCGGAACGGCTGTATCCGGTCGCGCATCCGCGGCTCGCCGCGCAACTGGCAAGGATGCGCCGAGGAACAGGCGACGCGGCGCTGCTCGACATGCCGTTGCTGCACGATTCCGACGTGACCGGCTGGCGTACGTGGTTCGATGCGCTCGGCATTCCGTTCAAGCCGCGTGCGCAGGATCGCCGGTTCGAGGATTACAACCTCGTGCTGGCGGCGGCCGAAGCCGGGCTCGGCGTGGCGCTCGCGCGCACGCCGCTTGCTGATGCGTATCTGCAGCGCAGCGCACTCGTGCGCGTGAGCCGTCACGAGGTCGATTCGTTGCTCAGCTATCACTTCGTGCATGCGAAGGGCGAGAATCGACCGGAGGTCCTCGCGTTGATGGAGCGCATGGTGAAGGCGCTGCGGTAGCGCGCAGCCGCTACCGCCAAATCGTTACAATGCAGCCGCGGAAAACGGCGAGATTGCCGGAGTGAGGCAGAATCGCGCCTTTGGCCAGCGGATGGGCCAATCACCAACCATTGCAGTACGGGTTCAAATTTGCACAAAAGGGAACCGATGAATAGACCAGACAAATCGTCGAAGGCGCGTGCGGCGCTGGATCAGCTTTTTTCCGGCCTGGCGCCTGCGGACGCGAAGCGCGAATCGCCGCGTCCGGGCAATCCGTTCGAAGCGGACGACGAGGTGTCGAGCGCATCCGGCGGTCGCGGCGGGGTGGAAGTCACGCTGTCGACCCGCATCCAGCTGCGCGGTTATCCGAGCGCCGACGCGTTCATGAAGCGCATGGCCGAAGCGTGGGGCCTCGAGTGGGGCACCTACGACAGCGTCCGTGCGGTGGCGACGCTACCCGCCGGATGGCGCTCGCGCCGGCTTCCGGAAGTCACGCAGATCGTCGACGAGCGCGACGTGCTGCGCGCGGAGAGCAGCCTGCAGGGCGGCGAGATGTCGTATCTGAAGGTGCATCCGCGCTACTACATCGATGCGCGCAAGCGTTTCGGCTGGAGCAAGTCGTCGAAGGCATCCGACGATCCGGATCTCGACGGCCCGGACTGGAACTGCTTCGTGATGGACCGGGAAAAGTCCATCGAACTGCACGAACTGACGACGTCGTCGTTGAAGGCCGACATCGACAATGCGCGGGCGACGCTGCTGAAATGGCTGGACGAGCACTATCCGAAACATCGCGATCCGTTCGCGTACTGGTCGGACTGCGAAGGGGCGTCGTAAACCGCGTTGCACGGCGGTTCGTTCCGCGCATCAACCGGCTGCCACGAGGACGACCAGTGAAACGAGCGAGTGTGGTCCCGATGCTCTGGGCGGCGTTCGGCGCGGCGGTCGGATCGACCGTCATCGAGTTGCTGCTCTGGGCGATCGCCGGCGATGACGCCGTCCGGAACCTGTTGCGCGACGCGCGCCTCACGGCCGCGATCGTGATGGGGCCGCGCGTGCTCGGTGCGCCGGGCGGGTTCGATCCGCTGGTCATGGGCGTGGCGACGCTCGTGCATGCGGTGCTTTCGGTGGCCTATGCGGCCGTGCTGGTACGTGTCATCCGGCACCTGTCGCTCGGGCCCGCGTTACTCGCCGGCGGCGTGTTCGGGCTCCTTCTGTACGGCGTGAACCTGTACGGGTTCACGACGATCTTTCCGTGGTTCACCGCAGTTCGCGACACGATCACGCTGATCGCTCATCTGATGTTCGGGATCACGGCGGCGGCCGTTTATTGCGTTGCCCAGCGCCACGCTACGCGCTGATCCCGGCATCGACCGCCGCGGGCGTCAGCCATCTTCATCGGTGTCCCGACCTGCCGAAGCGAGAGGCGGGAAATCAGGCAGTACGCGACATGCCGATGCGACCGGCCTCGCACCCGCTCAGTCGAGCTTGCCGCGCAGCTCGTCGAACGGGATCATCACGTGCGCGCGATACGCAGGCCGCGCCTTCAATCGTTCATACCACGCCGTGACGTGCGGCACGTCGGGCCGCGCGATATCGAGCTCGAAATACCGGTAGAGGTGCGTGCCGACCGCGATGTCGGCGAGCGTGATCGCGTCGCCCGCGAGAAACGGCTGCCCGGCCAGCACGGTGTCGAGCAGCCGGAAATACTGCGCGCATTGCGCGATGCTCTGTTCGACGCGCACGGTGTCGCGTTGCTCGGGCGGCGTGCGGTAGTAGCCGCGGAACACGCCGTTGAGGAACGCCGGCTGCAGGGTCGTCTGCGCCCAGTCCATCCAGCGGTCGGCGCGCGACTGCTCGGCGGGATCGTCGCGCCAGAAGCCCGGGCGCCCGTGACGCGCGGCGAGGTAGCGCAGGATGCTGTGCGATTCCCAGACGACGGTTCCGTCGTCGTCGATCACCGGGATGCGCCCGTGCGGGTTCATCGCGAGGAAGTCGGGCGTATCGAGCACGCCGAACCCGCCGCCGGCCGGTACGTGCCGATGCGGGAGCGCGAGCTCGTCGACGAGCCACATCACCTTCTGGACATTGAACGCGTTGCGTCGTCCCCATACCGTCAGCATCGCGGGCTCCCTGTGTCGTGACGAACGTGAAGATGGACAGTGTAAACGCCGCAGGCGCGCCTCGTGGTGCGCGCCTGCGGCGATCGTCGTGCGCCGGGACGATCAGAACTTGTGGCGGATGCCGACGATCGCGAGCTCCTGCGTATCGGTGCCGGAGTTCACGCCGTACGCGCCGACCGATGCGGCGGCCTTCACGGTCGCGCCGCTCGCGTCGAGCGTGTTGCCGCTCGCCTTCTGGTAGCCGAACAGCGCATACAGGTCGGTGCGCTTCGACAGCGCATAGTCCGCGCCGAGGTTGACCTGGTTGTAGTGCGCGGAAGCCGGGCCCGTCAGCGACGTGTAGTTGTAGCCGACGCCCGCGCGCAGCGCCGGCGTGAACTGCCAGTTGAAGAACGCCGAGCCGTTGTTGAACTTCGCGTTCCGGTTGAACGCCGACAGCGTGTCCGCGCCGTATTGCGTGTTCGAATACGCGAGGCCGAAGGTCGCCGGCCCGGCCACGTACTGCCCAGCCACGCGCACGATCTGGATCGACTTCGCGCTCGAGAAGCCCTGGTTGATCACGGTGTTGAACAGCGTGTCGGAGCTGCTCGACCACGTCCGCACGCCATTGGCGAGCGTCGTGCCGCCGTTCGCGTAGAAGTAGCCGGCGCCGAGCGACAGCGGGCCGTTCGCGTAGCTCGCGCCGAAGCTGTACGTGCGGCCGCTGCCGGTCGCGCCCGCGACGCCGCCGAAGCCGTACAGCGCGGCGAACTGGAAGCCGGAGATCAGCGGGCTCGTGTATTTCACCGAGTTGCTGACGCGCAGGCTGTTGTCGTAGTTGTCGAGGTCGCCCGGCGTCGCGAACACGCCGCCGAAGTAGTTGTCTTCGGTGAGGCCCTGTACGAGATCGACGATCGGATCGTACTGGCGGCCGAGCGTCACGGTGCCGTAGGTGCTGCTCGCGAGGCCGACGACGGCCTTGCGGCCGAATTCGCGCTGGCCCTGGCCGAGCGCGCCGGTGCCGATGTTGAAGCCGTTCTCGAGCTGGAACAGCGCGGACAGGCCGCTGCCGAGATCCTCGATGCCGCGCAGTCCCCAGCGGCTGCCCGACAGGTTGCCGCTGCCGAACTTGACGAGGTTCGACGCGTTGCTGCCGTTCGCGTTCTGCGCGTTGTGGACGTACGCGATGCCCGCGTCGGCGATGCCGTACAACGTGACGCTGCTTTGTGCGTGGGCGCCCGCGACGAAGAGCGCGGCCGGCAGCGCGAGCAACGCGAATGACCGGATCTGTTTCATTGTTGAATTCCCCCGTTGGTCGATTGGTCTGACGAATCGGTGAACGATACGGACGGCGCATCGTCAAGGGAACCAATAAATTGTCGGATCGTTATGAGGCGGCGCGGCGATGGGTGTGCGCGCAACGGATTGACGAGCGGCGCGCGGAGGGCTCGTGCATCGCGGCCGTGCGGTGCGATCCGGCGCCGCGGGTCAGTGGCGCTCGTCGCCCGATGCGAACAGGCGCGGCTGCGCCGCGTTCAATGCATCGTCCGCTTCCGGTTGCCACGGAAAAATCCCGTTGCGGTCGGGCCACAGCAACTGGACGCACGGGAACGCGTCGTTGCCGTAGAACCAGCGGTTCCAGCCGAGATGGGCTTCGTAATGCGCTGGCTTGACCCGCATCAGCAGCGCGTTCGCGTTGCCGTAGACGGCGGACGTGACTTCCCCGACCGGCGGCGGCGTGCCGGCCGCGACTTTTCGGTAGATGCCCCACAGCACGTCATGGACGAGGCGCGCCGGCAGAGAGAACACGATGATTTCCGGAAAGCCGTGGTTGACCCACAGCCCGGTCGTGAACGAGAAGCCCGGTTGGTCGTCTTCCGCGAACACTTCCGTGCGGAACCACCCGTGCTGGCGGATTTGATGCACGAAGCGCTGCTCGTCTTCGTCGAGCACCGAATCGGGCGCGTCGAGCGCAGTGGCGATATCCGGCCGTGTGTTCACGGAGGTTCCTAGATTCCGGGTCGGGCGGCGGCAAGCAGCGATGGCGTCCTGCCGGCGGGTAGGCGATCGCGGTGAAGCCCACCCGCGATCGCCGTGCCGCCATGTTGCCACAGCGGTTCCGGCTACTGCTCGACGCTTTCCGCTTCCGCCGTCTCCCCGAGGAACCCACCGCTCTGGTGCGCCCACAGCGCGGCGTAAATGCCACCCGCCTGCAGCAACTGCTGGTGCGTGCCTTCCTCGACGATGCGCCCTTCGTCGAGCACGATCAGCCGGTCCATCGCGGCGATCGTCGACAGCCGGTGCGCGATCGCGATCACCGTCTTGCCGCTCATCAGGCTGTCGAGGCTGCGCTGGATCGCGACTTCGACCTCGGAATCGAGCGCGCTGGTCGCTTCGTCGAGCACGAGGATCGGCGCGTCCTTGAGCATCACGCGCGCGATCGCGACGCGTTGCCGCTGGCCGCCCGACAGCTTCACGCCGCGCTCGCCGACCTCGACGTCGTAGCCGCTGCGGCCGTGGCGGTCGCGCAGCCGGTCGATGAACTCGGACGCTTCCGCGCGCACGGCCGCGTCCCGCATCTCGCGCTCGGTCGCGTCGGGGCGGCCGTACAGCAGGTTCTCGCGCATCGTCCGGTGCAGCAGCGACGTATCCTGCGTGACCATCCCGATCGCGCCGCGCAGGCTGTCCTGCGTCACGTGCGCGATGTCCTGCCCGTCGATCCGGATCGCGCCGCCGCCGACGTCGTAGAAACGCAGCAGCAGGTTCACGAGCGTCGACTTGCCGGCGCCCGAGCGGCCGATCAGGCCGATGCGCTCGCCCGGCCGGATCGTCAGGTTCAGCCCGTCGAATACCGCGCGATCGTTGTCCTCGTGCGCGAACTGCACGTTGTCGAACACGATTTCGCCGCGCTGCACCACGAGCGGCTTCGCATCGGGCGCGTCGACCACGCTGCGCACCTTCGTCAGCGTGTTGATGCCGTCCTGGATCGTGCCGACGTTCTCGAACAGTTCGGTCATTTCCCACATGATCCAGTGCGAATAGCTCGACAGGCGCAGCGCCATCGCGATCACGGCCGCGACCACGCCCGCGCTCGCCTCGCCGTGCATCCACAGCACGAGGGCGAGGCCGGCCGAGCCGATCAGCAGCAGCGTCGACAGCAGGTGGTTGACGATCTCGAACGCGCTGACGAGCCGCATCTGCGCGTCGCCGGTCGCCTTGAACGCTTCCATCGCGCGCCGCGCGTGGTCGGCTTCGCGCCGCGTATGCGAGAACAGCTTCACGGTCGTGATGTTCGAATACGCGTCGGTGATGCGGCCCGTCATCAGCGCGCGCGCGTCGGCCTGCCGGCTGCCGACCGCACCGAGACGCGGCACGAAATACGCGCACGCCGCGCCGTAGCCGAGCGCCCACAGCGCGAGCGGAATCATCAGCCGCCAGTCGAAGCTGGCGGCGAGCACGAGGATGCCGATCAGGTAGGCGGTGACGCCGATCACGACGTCGACCGACATGAACAGCGCGTCGCGCACCGCGAGTGCGGTCTGCATGATCTTGGTCGTCACGCGGCCCGCGAACTCGTTCGCATAGAACGACAGGCTCTGGTCGAGCATCAGCCGGTGAAACAGCCAGCGCAACCGCATCGGGAAGTTGATCGCGAGCACCTGGTGCTTGACCATCGTGTGCAGTGCGATCAACAGCGCGCTGCCGGCGAGGATCGCCGCGAAGCCCGCGAGCGCGCCGAAGTGGCGACCGCCGAATTCGGCCGGCGTCGACGACGACAACCAGTCGACCACGTGCCCCATCATCGCGAACAGCGCGGCTTCGTACGCGGCCAGCGCGGCCGACGTCAGCGCGATCAGCAGGAGCCAGCCGCGCGCGCCTTTCGTGCACGCCCAGACGAACGAGAAGAATCCCTTCGGCGGCGTGACGGGATCTTCGAGCGGGAAAGTCGGCAGGCGCCGTTCAAACCACGAATACATTGAAAACCTCTCCTTGATGCGATCGCGCGAGCGGACGCGACCGATATTGCCTGATGCCTGTTCCATGTGCGGCGGCGCGCGCGGCGCACGCGTTCACTGCGACCGGATCCACGCTTCGATCGGACCGAGCGTGTCCGGCGCGTACGCGTGGCGCCCGAGCGCCATGTACAGCCACGTCTTCCATTTCGGCCAGTCAGACTCGAGCTGATAGTCGAACCAGCGGCCGCGCAGCAACGCATGCGTCGCGCCCGGCACCACGACGACGCGCCGGTCGGGCCGGTTCCCGAATGCGTGCGCATAGGCATTCGCTTCGTCGGCCGGATCGACGTTGCGGTCCAGTGCGCCCCACACGGCCAGCACCGGCCCTTGCATCGTCGCCAGCGCCTGCGATGCGTCTTCCAGGTAGTTGAGCGCGATGAAACCGAAGCGGCGCGGCTCGATGTCCGGGCGCCGGGCCGGATCGGCCGGCGCGTCCGCCCGGCCGAAGATGGCGTCGTTCTCGCGTCGCTCGGCGGCCAGTGTCGCATCGATTCGATCCGGCTGCAGGCCCGTTGCCGCGAGTTGCTGGCGCGTCAGGTAGGTGCCTTGGCGGCGCCAGTTGACGGCGCCGCCGACGATCACCGAGAACGCGGGCCGCACCGCATTCGCCACGCGCGGAATCACCCAGCCGCCCTGCGAGAAGCCGAGCAGGCCGATCTTGTGCGCGGGGCCGGCCGCGGCGCGCACGCGCGCCATCGCGGCGACCGTTTCGTTCGCGCGGTCCTGCATCGATTGCGCGAGCCAGTCGCCGCTGCTGCGGCCGGTGCCCTGCTTGTCCCACGCGAATACGCCGATGCCGGCGTCGAGCAGGCTGTTGACGAGCGGCAGCATCGCGTCGTCCGCGAAGCGCGTGCGCGGCCCGTCGCCGTGCACGAGCAGCGCGATCGGCGCGTCGGGGGCGTGCGCTGGCAGCGCGAGCGTGCCGACGAGGTGGGCGTCGCCCGCATGGAACGTCAGCGTCGACACGGTCGCGCCCTTCAGCTCGAAGTCGGACAGGCCGCGCAGCGCAAGCGCGCCCGCCGCGACGCAAGCGAACGCGACGAGCGCGATACCGACGATGACGATGCGTTTCATGGGCCCTCTGATTGTTCGTGTGAGCGATGTCGTGAGCGACGCATGCGAAGCGCACGCTGCCTTGACGGTTCCGAGATCTCGCAGAGATAATAGATCGACTGATCAGTCTAATAAATATTTGAGCCATCGTCGAGCACGGAGTTCCCGTTGAGAAAGATCGATCCTGAAAGAGTGGAAGCGAAGCGGCGCCAGATCCTGGATGCCGCGATCGACTGTTTTGCGCGCGACGGCTTCCATGCGACGTCCACGGCCGCGATCTGCAAGGCGGCCGGGATGAGCCCGGGCAACCTGTTTCACTATTTCCCGACCAAGGCGGCGATCATCGAGGCGATCGCGCAGGACGACCAGCGCGAGATGGCCGAGCTGTTCGCGAAGCATGCGGATGCCGACGATGCGCTGGCCGCGATCGAGGAGATCGCACTGACGTTGATGGAATTGTCGAGCGATCCCGTCTATGCGCGCATCTGCGTCGAGACCGCGGCGGAGGCGACGCGCAATCCCGACGTCGCCGCGTTGTTCGCGGCGAACGAGGCGCAGGTGAAGGGGCGCATGGTCGCGCTGATCAAGCGGGGTGTCGCGCAAGGGCGGATCGACGGGAGCCTGAAGCCGGATCTCGTCGCGACCTGGCTACTCGCGCTGGCGGAAGGGGCGGTCGGGCGCGTCGTGTTCGAGCCGGGATTCAAGCCGCGCGCGCATCGCGCGATGCTGCGGACGATCATTCGGCGGATGTTGAAGCCGCAGTGAGCGGAAGGGCGCGGCCCGGACCCGATTTGCGCGGGACACGGCCCACCGGCAGCCATCGACACGCATCCCGCCGGGGCCGTAAAAAAGTGCTTGACTATCTATCTATGAGTAGATAAAGTTCGACCCATGGAAACGAAACCGACCGTCCGCGAACAGATTCTCGACCACGCGATCACGCTGATGATGCAGCGCGGTTACAACGGCTTCAGCTATCGAGACCTGTCCGACCTGGTGGGCGTGAAGACGTCGAGCATCCACTATTACTTCCCGTCGAAGGACGATCTCGTGCTGGAAGCGGTGGCGGCTTATAGCGACGAAGTCCTCGCGGCCATGCGGGCGATCGATCCGGCGTTGCCGGCCGACGTGAAGCTGAGCCTGTACACGAAGATGTTCGGCCGCACGCTCGGCGACGGCCACCTGATCTGCCTGTGCGGGATGCTCGCGGCCGACATCGAGACGTTGCCGGACAACGTGCGGCAGGCCGTGCAGGCGTTCTTCAGCGCCAACGAGCGCTGGCTCGCGGAATTGCTGGCGCAAGGCGCGAAGGAAGGCACGCTGCAGTTCAGCGGCGAGCCCGACACGGCGGCGCGCACGTTGTACGCGGCGTTCCAGGGCAGCGTGCTGGCCAGCCGGCTGTTTCACACGCGGGCGCGTCTCGAGGATGTCGAGGCCGTCTGGAAAACGCGGTCCTGACGGACGGCGCCAGCAGTCAGGCGGCTCGCCGCCTTTTATTGGATCTCGTTATCTATCATGTAGTAGATAGATGACTGGCGCAGGTGGATCGACCATCTGCATTTTTTTGGGGATATTTGTCTATCTATGGGTAGATAAATAACGCGATGTCGGCGAGAACCCGCCGGCACGCGGTCCCCGGTTCGAAGGCTGTTTCATTCATTTGCTGAAAAAGGAGTCTGTCATGTCGATCGAAAAAGTGCTGTACCGCGCCCATGCAAAAGCCACCGGCGGCCGTGACGGCCGTGCGACGGTGCCCGAAAGCGGTCTGGACCTGAAGCTGACCACGCCGCGCGAACTCGGCGGCGCGGGCGGGGCGGGCGCGAACCCCGAGCAACTGTTCGCCGCCGGCTATAGCGCGTGCTTCATCGGCGCGATGAAGTTCGTCGCGGCGCGCGACAAGATCGCGATCCCCGCGGACGCGGCGATCGAGGGCAGCGTCGGCATCGGCGCGATCCCGAACGGGTTCGGTATCGAAGTCGAACTGAAGATCTCGCTGCCCGGCCTCGATCGCGATATCGCGCAAACGCTGATCGACCGCGCGCACGTCGTCTGCCCGTACTCGAACGCGACGCGCGGCAACATCGACGTCACGCTCACGCTCGTCTGATCGATCGCAGTACCGAACATTCATCGCCATTCGAAGCATCAACCAAGGAGTTGCACCATGAAGATCGTCAAGCCGCTGCTGATCGCCGCCGCCGTTGCAGCCGCGCTGTCCACCGCACCTGCCGCGTTCGCCGCGGGCGCCGACGCCGTCCGTCCCGATACGAAGACGAGCGCGTTTCTCGCCGCGCTGAACGGCCAGAAGGGCCCGGGTCTCGAAACGCTGAGCCCCGCGAAGGCGCGCCAGGTGCTGGTCGACGCGCAAAACGGCGTGAAGGTCGATCTGTCCGGCATCGACGTGTCGAACCGCACGATCGAGCAGGACGGCCTGTCGGTGCCGGTCACGATCGTGCGCCCGCAAGGCGTGACGGGTACGCCGCCGGTATTCGTGTTCATCCACGGTGGCGGCTGGGTGCTCGGCGATTTTCCGACGCACGAGCGGCTCGTGCGCGATCTCGTCGTGCAGTCGGGCGCTGTCGCGGTGTTCGTGAACTACACGCCGTCGCCGGAAGCGCGTTACCCGGTCGCGATCAACCAGGCGTATGCGGCGACCAAGTGGGTGGCCGCGCACGGCGCGGAGATCGGCGTCGACGGCAGCCGCCTCGCGGTGGTCGGCAACAGCGTCGGCGGGAACATGTCGGCTGTCGTCGCGCTGATGGCGAAGGACAAGGGCGGTCCCGCGATCCGCTTCCAGGGGCTGATGTGGCCGGTCACGGACCACGACTTCAACACCGGTTCGTACAACGCGTATCAGCAGGGCCACTTCCTGACGCGGCCGATGATGAAGTGGTTCTGGGACGCCTATACGAAGAACGAAGCGCAACGCAACGAGATCTATGCGTCGCCGCTGCGCGCGAGCATCGCGCAGTTGAAGGGCTTGCCGCCCGCGCTGATCCAGGTCGCGCAGTTCGACGTGCTGCGTGACGAAGGCGAAGCGTACGGCCGCAAGCTCGACGCGGCCGGCGTGGAGGCGACGACCACGCGCTACGACGGCACGATCCACGATTTCGGCTTGCTGAACGCGCTGGCCGACGATGCGCCGACGAAGGCCGCGACGAAGGCGATGGCCAACGAAATCGCGACGCGGTTGAAGTAACGCGACCGGTGGTCGTTCGAACCTGAACGGCGGGACGGCGGGCATCTGCCCGCCGTTTTTCCGTATGTGGGCGTTTCATCGCTGCCCGCAGCGTGTCGCGCGCAACGGTGGAATGGCGATCGCGAAATCGGGCGACCGCGAAGGCCCGCGCCGCCGTCATTGTTGGTACGATCGCGCGTATCGTTCACGCCGGCGTCGCACGCCGCCGGCTCACTGGCCGCACGGTCGCGCGGCCACGTTCGGGAGAAGCGGTTCATGTTGCAGGCGTTCGCGGTCTTGCTGATCTTCCAGTGTCTCGGGGAAGGCGTGTCCTATCTGTTCGGCCTGCCGGTGCCGGGCCCGGTGATCGGCATGCTGTTGCTGTTCGGCTTCGTGATGCTGCGCCCGCAGGTGGCCGATGCGATCGAGCCGACCGCGCTCGAGCTGCTGCGTCACCTGTCGCTGCTGTTCGTGCCGGCCGGCGTCGGCATCATGGTGTCGGCCGACCGCGTGCGCGGCGACGCGGTCGCGGTCGTCGTCGCGCTGGCCGTCAGCACCACGCTCGCGATCGCGGTGACGGCGCTCGTCACGCGCGCGCTGCTGCGGCGCCAGCGCCGCGCGGGCGACACCGCGGAGGGCGCGCAATGACGGCCTTCCCGAAGCTCGGCGCGATCTGGGTCTATCTCGCCGCGAGCCCGTTGCTTGGCCTGACGATCACGCTGGTCGCGTATCTGTTCGCACAGGCCGTCTATGCGCGGGCACGTTTCAATCCGCTGGCGAATCCGGTGCTGATCGCGGTCGCGGTGATCGTCGTGCTGCTGACGCTCACGCATACGCCGTATCCGACGTATTTCGAAGGCGCGCAGTTCGTCCACTTCCTGCTCGGCCCGGCGACCGTCGCGCTCGCGCTGCCGCTGTACCGCCAGTGGTCGAAGCTGCGGCGTACCGCGCTGCCGCTGCTCGTCGGCCTGCTCGCGGGCTCGCTGACCGCGATCGTGTCGGCGGTCGGCATCGCCGCGCTGTTCGGAGCGTCGCACCAGACGATCGCGTCGCTCGCGCCGAAATCGGCGACGACGCCGATCGCGATGGCCGTCGCCGCCGAGATCGGCGGCATTCCGTCGCTCACGGCCGTGCTGGTGATCTCGACCGGGATCTTCGGCGCGGTGTGCGCACGCGGGATTCTCAATCTGCTGCGGATCGACGAGCCGGCCGTGCGCGGTTTCGCACTCGGCGTCGCGTCGCACGGGATCGGCACCGCGCGCGCGTTCCAGGTCAGCGAGGAAGCCGGCGCGTTCGCGGGGCTCGGGATGGGCTTGAACGGCGTGCTGACGGCATTCGTCGTGCCGATCCTGCTGCCGGTGCTGTCGCGCTGGATCTGAGGGCGCCGGCCGGCCGCGGGGTATCGGTTTCCCTGATGGCGCGCACGACAGGCCGAAAGGACGGCGCATACGGCGCGCATGTATCGTAGGCGTTATCAGGAGAATTCAGGAATCCGCGGGGACATTTGCGTAGCGATCGGCTAACGTTGCATCGGCGCCGTTTGTCGCAAGCCGTCGCGTGCGCACTGGTGTCCGATCCACATTCAACAATCGACAAGGAGATCCGGCCATGAAGCAGTCTCGCGTGGTTTCGGTGGCAGTAGCAGTAGCGGTGTCGTTCGGTCTGTCGTTGACCGCCGCGCCGGCGGCTTATGCGCAGGACCCGGCGTCCGCGCCGGCGCAGAAGCAGCTCGACAAGGCGCAGAAGAAAGCGGCGCGCAAGGCGGCCCGCGCGCGGCACGCGTCGGACCTGAAGGCGATCGGCACCGGCAGCGGTTACCGGCTGACCAACGACCAGAGCAACTATCCGCAGAACGCCGTGCAGCAGGCGCCCGCGACGAAGGCGGCGCCGGCCGTGCCGGCTTCGGGCCAGTAACGGCTGAACGCGTTGCACAGGACGAACGGCGCCGGTCGAACCGGCGCCGTTCGTTCATCTGCGAACTGCAGCGCGACGGAAAGGGGCGCCGCGAGGCCGCCGCGTTACGACGCGAGCTTGTTCGCGAGTTCCGCCACGTGCTTGCCCTGGTAGCGCGCGATGTCGAGCTCGTTCGCGCTCGGCTGGCGGCTGCCGTCCGCACCGGCGAGCGTGGTCGCGCCGTACGGCGTGCCGCCGGTGATTTCGTTCATGTTGACGAGGCCGCTGCACGCATACGGCACGCCCACGATCACCATCCCGTGATGCAGCAGCGTCGTATGGAACGACGTGATCGTCGTTTCCTGGCCGCCGTGCTGCGTGCCGGTCGACGCGAACACGCTGCCGATCTTGCCGACGAGCGCGCCTTTCATCCACAGGCCGCCGGTCTGGTCGAGGAACGTGCGCATCTGGCCGGCCATGTTGCCGAAGCGGGTCGGCGTGCCGAAGATGATCGCATCGTAGTCGGCGAGTTCGTCCACCGTGGCGACCGGCGCGGCCTGGTCGACCTTCACGCCGATCGCGCGGGCCTGGTCGACGGGGATCGTTTCCGGCACGCGCTTGAGCGTGACCTCGACGCCGGGCACCGATTTCGCGCCCTCCACGATGTGCTGCGCCATCGTTTCGACGTGCCCGTAGGACGAGTAGTAAAGAACGAGAACCTTGGCCATGTTGCGAATCTCCGATTAAAAGGGCCCCGCACTCAGCGGGGCCCGGTTTCCCGAACGGGCGTCACGCCCATTCGGCCGTCACTTCGACCGGACGCAGGTCGAACACCAGCACTTCGGCATCCTTGCCGTCGGCGATCGTCAGCGCCTGTTCGCCGCGGATGCGCGCGCCGTCGCCTTCGCCGAGCGTCACGCCGTTGACCGTCACGCTGCCGCGTGCCACGTGCACGTAAGCAAAACGGCTCGGATCCAGTTCCAGCGTAGTGCTTTCGTCGCCATCGAACAGGCCCGCGTAAATCCGGGTGTCCTGCCGGATCTTCAGCGAACCGGCGTCACCGTTCGGCGATACCACGAGCGCGAGCTTGCCGCGCTTGTCGTCGGCCGCGACATTCGTCTGCTGATAACGCGGCTCGGCACCCTTTTCGGCCGGCCCGACCCAGATCTGCAGGAAGTGGACCGGCGCGTCCGGCGAGTGGTTGAACTCGCTGTGGCGCACGCCCGTGCCCGCGCTCATCAGTTGCACGTCGCCCGGCACGATCACCGAACCGGTGCCCATCGAGTCCTTGTGTTCGAGCGCGCCGTCGAGCACGTACGACAGGATTTCCATGTCGCGGTGCGGGTGCGTGCCGAAGCCGCGGCCCGGGGCGACCCGGTCGTCGTTGATCACGAGCAGGTCGGAGAAGCCGACTTGCTTCGGATCGTAGTAATTCGCGAACGAAAACGTATGACGGGAACTGAGCCAGCCATGCTCCGCACGGCCACGTTGGTTTGCTGCACGGATTTCGATCATGATTTTTTCCTTAAGTCGCCGGACCTCGGAAGTGGGCCCGGCCGTTCGTTGAGATGAATCTTAGGTCAATCGATTTGACAAATAAATCGCCGTGAAGATAATGACTGTCGCTACGGAGTGGACAATATGGAACTCAACGACCTGAGGATCTTCGTCGCGACCGTCGACGCGGGCAGCTTCACGGCGGCGGCCGACCAGCTGATGCTGTCCAAGCAGTTCGTCAGCCGGCGCACGATGGCGCTGGAGGCGTCGCTCGGCGTGCGGCTGCTGCACCGGAATACGCGCAATCTCGCGGTGACCGAATCGGGGCAGGAGTTTTACGTGCGCGCGCAGCGCATCCTCGCGGAGATCGCCGACGCCGAGCAGGCGATGTCGGTACGCAGCACCGAGCTGCATGGTTCGCTGAAGATCAGCGCGCCGCTGTCGTTCGGGATCACGCACGTGTCGCCGCTGATCGCCGAATTCCTGTCCGCGCACCCGGCCGTGCGGCTGAACCTCGATCTGACCGATCGGCGCGTCGACCTGATCGGCGAGGGCTTCGACCTCGTGCTGCGGATCGGCTCGCTCGAGGATTCGACGCTGATCGCGCGGCCGCTGGGTGCATGGCGGATGATCGCGTGCGCGAGCCCCGCGTACCTGAAGCGGCACGGCACGCCGCAGACGCCGGCCGATCTCGCTGGCCACACGTGCGTGCTGTACGGGCGCGAGCGGCGGGTCGGCTGGGAATTCCGCGTCGACGGCGCGGTGCGGACGTTCGACGTGCAGGGGCCGCTCGTCGCGAACAACGGCGAAGTGGTGCGCGATGCGGCGATCGCGGGGCTCGGCATCGCGCTGCTGCCGCACTTCATCGTCGGCGCGGCGCTCGACAGCGGCGCGCTCGTGCCGGTGCTCGACGCCTACGTGCCGCCGCCCATCACGCTCAATGCGGTGTTTCCGCAGCATCGGGAAGGGTTCGTCACGCTGCGCACGTTCATCGGCTTTCTCGCGGAGCGGCTCGCGGAGCCGGCGCCGACGGGGGCGAGCGGGGCAGGCCGGGTACGGTAGCGGGCCGCGTTGCGGTGAATAGGGTGGTTAATCACCGCAAAATATGCGGATATTGTTGAGTCATGCGGTGAATGCGCGGATAATCTCC
Source organism: Burkholderia sp. 9777_1386 (assembly GCF_015712265.1). Taxonomy (NCBI): domain Bacteria; kingdom Pseudomonadati; phylum Pseudomonadota; class Betaproteobacteria; order Burkholderiales; family Burkholderiaceae; genus Burkholderia; species Burkholderia sp. 9777_1386. The sequence continues at coordinate 137,203 of NZ_JACCQB010000001.1, forward strand.
GCATGATGAGCGGAGATTACACCTTTATCTGGGAATCGGCCGACTGGCCGGCATGGCGCTTCGACCTCGCGGCCCTCGCCACGCCGCTCGCCGACGTCAGCCGTGCGCAAGGCATGCTGGCCGGGCGACTGGCGGATATCGGCCTGGCGCTGCGCGACGAAGCGAGCCTCGCCGCGCTCACGGATGACGTCGTCAAGACCAGCGCGATCGAGGGCGAGAACCTGAATGTCGCCTCGGTCCGGTCGTCGATCGCGCGCCGGCTCGGCGTCGACATCGGCGCGCTGGCGCCGGTCGATCGCCACGTCGAAGGCGTCGTCGACATGGTGCTGGATGCGACGACCCACTCGGCCGCGCCGGTCACCGAGGCGCGGCTCTTCGGATGGCATGCCGCGCTGTTCCCGACCGGCTATTCGGGGCTGTCGCGGATCACGGTCGGCGGCTGGCGCTCGGACGCGAGCGGGCCGATGCAGGTGGTTTCCGGGCCGATCGGCCGGCAGCGCGTGCATTTCGAGGCGCCGCCGGCCGCGCGGTTGACGCACGAGATCGGGCGCTTTCTCGCGTGGCTCAATGCGCCGCCGGCCGAGCCGTTGCTGATCCGGGCCGGGCTCGCCCATCTGTGGTTCGTCACGCTCCACCCGTTCGACGACGGCAATGGTCGTATCGCGCGTGCGCTCGGCGATCTGGTCCTGGCGCGCGCCGATCGCAGTCCGCAGCGTTTCTATAGCCTGTCCGCGCAGATCCAGCGCGAGCGCAATGCGTATTACGACGTGCTGGAGCGCACCCAACGCGGCTCGCTCGACGTCACCGAGTGGCTCGCGTGGTTTCTGAATACGCTGGGCCGGGCCATCGATCACGCGCACACGACGCTCGACGCGGTGCTGATCAAGGCGCGTTTCTGGCAGCGATACGCCGGCGTCGCGATGAACGAACGCCAGATCAAGGTCATGAATCGCCTGCTCGACGGCTTCGAAGGGAAGCTGACGACCACCAAGTGGGCCGCCCTCGCGAAATGTTCGCAAGACACGGCGCTGCGCGACATCACGGAGCTCGTCGAGCGCGGCATGCTGCGTCGATCGTCGTCCGGCGGCCGGAGCACGAGCTACGAACGGGTGCCGTTCGACGGCTGACGTCGTCGCGGCGGCTCGCACCGGCCGAGGTGGCCTGCCGTGGCGGTGTGCCGCCGATCGCTCCCGCGCCGCGCCGGCGGCCCGTCGCTGGCCCAAGCGATTGCCCGCGTCTGGCACTATCGCGCGCTTTTTTGTCTTCGAATACTGGGTTCGCCGCCGCATGTCGCGCAGGCGCCGCCTGCCGCGTCCGCGCACCGGCTTTCCGTACGAACCCGCATTCGAGGAGACACGCATGCTCAGGTATCTGATCGGCATCGGTATTCCGTATCTCGGCGTGATGGGCGTGCTGCCGTGGGTGGCCGCGCAGGATCGCTACGTGCTGGGCGTGCCGTTCATCTTCATGTGGATCTTCGCGTGGTTCGTGCTGACGTCCGGCTGCCTGTTTGCATGCTGGATGCTGTTCGACCGCCGCGCGGGCGGCGCAGCGTAGCGCTCGTCGTGTCGTGGTCCGCCGGCCGCTCCCCGCGTTTTCCGGCGAACCCCGTGCTTTCCGTCCTTTCGCAGAGGTGCGCATGTCAACGGTCGTCTTCGCCGCGCTGATCGCGCTGTCGCTCTATCTCGCCGTTCGATCCGGCCGCGGCCGCGGCCAGCAGAGCGTGCATGACTTCTTCGTCGCGTCGCGCCAGTTCGGCACGGCGCTCGTGTTCTTCCTGACCGCCGGCGAGATCTACAGCATCGGCACGATGGTCGGCTTCCCCGGCGGCATCTACGCGAAAGGCCCGACCTACGGCGTGTGGTTCCTCGGCTACATTCTGCTGGCCTACCCGATCGGGTATTTCGTCGGCCCGAAGATCTGGGAGGCCGGCAAGCGCCACAACGCGATCACGCTGCCCGATCTGTTCAAGGGCCACTATCGCAGCCGCGGGCTCGAACTCGTGGTTGCGTGCGCATCGATCCTGTTCCTGATTCCGTGGGGGCAACTGCAGTTCACGGGGCTCGTCGCGGCGCTCAAGGGGCTCGGCTGGCACGTCGAGCCGCTGTACCTGATCCTCGTGTGCGCGGCGCTGGCGTTCACGTACATCGCGATTTCCGGCGTGCGCGCGTCGGCCTATATCGCGATCCTGAAGGACATCCTGATGCTGCTCGCGATCGTCGTGACGGGCATCGCCGTCGCGTGGCAGGTCGGCGGCGTGCATCCGGTGTTCGACGCCGCGAGCCGGCAGGTCAGCAACACGATGAGCGGCTCGCAGCTGCGCTTCTCGATGAGCACGATGCTGTTCCAGTCGCTCGGTTTCTACCTGATGCCGTTCGCCGCGCAGAATTTCTTCACCGCGCGCGGGCCGAACGCGATCCGGCGCACGCAGGTCGTGATGCCGCTGTACATGCTGATGTATCCGTTCCTCGTGATCGCGTCGTACTACGCGATCACCGCGAACCTGACGCTCGCGTCGCCGAACGACGCGTTCTTCGCGGCCGTCACGCACCTGTTGCCCGGCTGGCTGATCGGCCTCGTCGCGGCCGGCGCCGCGCTGTCGGGATTGCTGGTGCTGGCCGGCATCTGCCTCGCGATCGGGCCGATCGTCACGCGCAACCTGATGCCGAACCTGCCCGAGTCGCGCCAGAAGCGCGCGGCGAAATACGTGATCGTCGGCTACCTGCTGCTGTCGATCGCGACCACGCTGCTCACGCCGAACCTGATGCTCACGCTGATCAACACCACGTACTACGGCGTCACGCAGTTCCTGCCGGGCGTGCTGATCCTGCTCGCGCGGCGCCAGGTGCGGCCGGTCGCGGTGGGCGCCGGGATGATCTGCGGCCAGGTGCTCGCGATGGTGTTCTACGTGTTCCATGTCGATTTCGGCGGCATCAACCTCGGGCTCGTGTGCCTCGCCGTCAACGTGCTCGTCGTCGTGGCCGTGCATGCGATGCTGCATGGCCGCCCCGTCAAGCAATACGCCGTATCCTGACGCAAAGGAGAAACGCGCCCCATGCACGCATCCGCAACTTCGGCCGCGCCCGTGACGATCTTCACGGCGCGCCGCATCCTGACGATGAACCCGGCGCAACCGTCGGCCACGCACGTCGCCGTGCGCGACGGTCGCATTCTCGCGGTCGGCGACGCCGCCGACGCGGCTGCATGGCCCACGCGCTTCGGCGCCTGCGCGGCGGACGACACGCTGCGCGACAAGGTGTTGATGCCGGGGCTCGTCGAAGGGCACTGTCATTTGATGGAAGGCGCGATGTGGGACGCCGTGTACGTCGGCTACTACGACCGGCGCGGCCCCGACGGCACGCTGTGGCCGGGCCTGCGCTCGCTCGACTCGGTGCTCGACCGGCTCATGGAAGCCGAACGCGCGATCACCGACGACGGTCCGCTGCTCGCATGGGGTTTCGATCCGATCTTCTTCGGTACCGCGCGGCTGACGGTGCGCGAACTCGATCGCGTGTCGGCGGCACGGCCGATCGCGATCCTGCATGCGAGTGTGCACCTGATGAACGTGAACGGCGCGATGCTCGCGCGTGCGGGCATCGACGAGGATACCGACATCGATGGCGTGTCGCGCGACGCCGACGGTCGCCCGACCGGCGAGCTGCAGGAGTTCGCGGCGATGCTGCCGGTGTATCAGACGATCGGCGGCAAGCTCGCGATTTCCGCGAGCGAGAAGCCGCACGCGGTCTGGAATTTCGGGCGCGTCGCGCAGCTCGCGGGCGTGACGACGGCCACGGATCTCGTCAACGACCTGTCGCCCGACGGCAATCGCACGCTGCACGAGGTGACCGCCGATCCCGACTACCCGGTGCGGATCGTGCCGGCGTTCGCGCCGCAGCGCAATCCGGCGCGCTCCGTCGACAGCGTGCTCGCGGAGATCGAACGCAACACCGACAAGCTGCATGTCGGGCCGGTGAAGTTCATCGTCGACGGCTCGATCCAGGGCTTCACCGCGCGCGTGCGCTGGCCCGGCTACGCGGGCGGGCAACCGAACGGGCTGTGGCTGATCCCGCCCGCGCAGCTCGTCGACGTGTTCGAGCCGTTTCATCGCGCCGGGCTGCAACTGCACGTGCACACCAACGGCGACGAGGCGACCGACGTCGTGCTCGATGCGATGACGACGCTGCTCGCCCGCCATCCGCGCCCCGACCATCGCCATACGCTGCAGCATTGCCAGATGGCGGACGCCGCGCAGCTCAAGCGCGTGCGCGCGCTCGGGATGTGCGTGAACTTCTTCGCGAATCACCTGTACTACTGGGGCGACGCGCACTACAGCCAGACCATCGGCCCCGATCGCGCGAACCGGATGGACGCGGCCGGCTCCGCGCGGCGGCTCGGCATTCCGTTCGCGCTGCACTCGGATGCGCCGATCACGCCGCTGAACCCGCTGTTCACCGCGTGGTGCGCGGTGCAGCGCGAGACGGCGTCCGGGCGCGTGCTCGGCGAAGGCGAACGGCTGTCGGTGGACGACGCGCTGCATGCGATCACGCTCGGCGCGGCTTATACGTTGCGGATGGATCATCTCGTCGGCAGCATCGAGGTCGGCAAATTCGCGGATTTCGCGGTGCTCGACGACGATCCGTCGGTGTGTGCGCCCGCCCGCCTCAAGGAACTCGCGGTGTGGGGCACCGTGCTCGGCGGGCGCGTGTTCCGGTCGCCGCGATGAATGCACACGCCGATGCAGCCGGGGTGACTGCTCGCACGCCGATCGACCTCGCGGTGATCGGCGGTTATCTCGGCGCGGGCAAGACGACGGTCGTCAACGCTATCCTGCAGGCGCCGCACGGCCGGCGCATCGCGGTGCTCGTCAACGATTTCGGTGCGGTGAACATCGACGCGCGTCTCGTGCGAGCCCGCGGCGACGACGTGATCGAACTCGACAACGGCTGCATCTGCTGCACGATCGGCGGCGCGCTCGTCGATGCGCTGACGCGCGTCGCGACGCGCGACGTGCGGCCCGACCTGCTGCTCGTCGAAGCGAGCGGCGTGGCGGATCCCGCGAAGATCGCACAGATCGGACTGCTGAACGGTGCGTTCCGGCTGACGTCGGTGCTCGTCGTCGCCGACGCGCTCGCGTGGCGCGACACGCTGGCCGACCCGCTGGTCGGCGCGATGGCGCAGCGCCAGCTCGACGGCGCGGGCGCGATCGTCGTGACCAAGCTCGATCTCGTGGCGCCCGAGCGGCGCGATGCGGTGCTCGACGACGTGCGCGCCCATGCGTCGACCGACATCGTCGTTGCGGCACGACATGGCGAGATTCCGCTCGCGTTGCTGTTCGATGGGGCCGTGCCCGATCGTCGCGCGACGACCGACCTCGCGCGTTCGCACCGGGCGATCGGGCATCACGCGATGCCGGCGTTCGCGAGTCTCACCGTCACCGTGCGGGCCGTGCTCGACAAGGCGCGACTGCGCGCATGGCTGAAGGCGTTGCCACGCACGATCCTGCGCGCGAAGGGCATCGTGCGCGTGGCCGATGCAGACGGGGCGATCGCCACGCGCGCGTGTCAGGTCGCCGCGCGGCGCATCCGGTTTTCGTCGCTGGAAGACGAAGGCTTGACCGCACGCGACGGCGACGGCGTGATGGTGTTCATCGGGTTCATCGACCCCGCGACGGAAGCGGCGTTGCGCGACGGCATCGCGCACTGCGGCGTGGCTGACGAAGCGGTTGCGACGGCATCGAACGTCGATTGATCGGCGTCGCGCATTCGGGTTACGCTTCGGCGGGGCGGCCGCATGCGCTGCATGCCGGGCCGGGTGTTTTTACCTCGAATGTCGCGCACCGGTAGCTTCTACGGGCGCGCGACCCAGCGACGATCAAGCCGATGACCATCCACAACCGATCGAATGTGCGCGGGCAAGTCGCGATTCCCGCATGTGAAACGCAGCGTCCGCACTGGCCATCCGTCGCGGCGGCCGCGCTGCTGATGCTGCTGCCGGTCGCCGCGCATGCGGCCGGCTTCGACTGCGCGAAGGCCGCGTCGCCCACCGAGAAGACGATCTGCGCGAACCCCGCGCTGTCGAAGCTCGACGGCGAGCTGTCGACGGCGTGGAAGCGGGCGCTCGCGCAGGGCGGCGATACGGCCGCGCTGAAGCAGGCGCAATTGACGTGGCTCAAGCAGCGCGACCAGTGCGGCGGTGATGCGCCGTGCCTGCGCGACCGTTATCGCGAACGGCTTGCGAGCCTGAACGGCACGCCGCTCGCGGCCGATCGCTGGCAGCAGACGTGGTATCTCGACAGCGACAACCCATCGTTCGGCGGTGTGCTGACGTTCACCGGCACGGCGCCGCGCCTGCATTTCGCGTTGAGCGCCAACAACGGCGCGCACGATGGCGGGCTCGACGGCGACATCGTGCTGCACGGCGACAGCGGCACCTATCGCCGGGACAAGTGCCGGCTCGATTTCGACCGGAAGGGCGGACGCATCCGCGTCACGCAGCAGGGTGCCGATATCGATTGCGGCGCAGGCATGGGCGTCATGTACGCAGGCGACTACGTGACCGCCGCGCAGTCGCAGTCAAAGCCGCCGGCCGACCTGCTGAGCCTCAAGGTCGTCGCCGACGCACAGCAGAACGCGACCGCGCACAAGCTGCTCGGCGCCGACTATCAGACGCTCGTCGACGTGGTCAATCTCAGCGCGGACGAAAAGGATCTCGACGGCCTCAACGCACAGGTGACGTCGTACTGGGTGCGCGGCATCGCGACGACGAACGCGGCGATCGTGATGCGCCGCGGCACCGATCTGTGGATCGGGCTGCTGGTGTTCGATGCGAAGAACAACGTCCGGATGCGTTATTACTCGAACGTGCCGGCGTGGAAGAAAACGGTGCCGAAGACGATCAACGCGTGGCACGACCGTCTCGACAAGACACTGCCGATCGACGTGATGCAGTAAGCACGCGCTGCTTCGCTATTTCTTGCGTGCCGCACGCGTGCGGGTCTGCGCCGGCGCCGCCGCGGATGCCCGGATGCGCAACTCGGGCTGGACCGCGTGGCCAGGCCCCGTAGCGCCGTTCTCGAGCGCATCGAGCAACGCATGCGCGGCCTGGCGCCCGATCGCGTCGGTGTCGACCCACATCGTCGTCAGCGGCGGCTGGATCTCGCGCGCGAGCGCGATGTCGTCGAATCCGGTGATCGACAACTGCGCGGGCACGTCGATGCCGAGCGCCTGTGCTTCGAGCAACGCGCCGAGCGCGAGCGCGTCGTTGCCGCAGATCACCGCGGTCGGCCGCGTCGCCGCGTCGCTGCCGACGATCGCGCGCAGGCTCGCCCGCCCGAACGCGATCGTGGCCGCGCCTTCGTGCTGATGCACGGGGCGCACCGCGAGCCCATGCGCGGCAAGCGTGTCGTGAATGCCGCGCAGGCGAGCCTGGACGCGGTCGTTGTCCGTCGACGGCTGCATGATGATCGCGAAATCGCGGTGGCCGAGGTCGAGCAGATGGGCGGTGAGCTGCGCGAATGCCGCGCGGTTGTCGAAGCCGATGCAGCAGTGCGGGCTGTCGTCGCGATACGCATACGTGACGACGTACGGTACGCGATGCATCGCCAGGAGTTCGAACAGTTCCGGCGGATACGCTTCGCCGACCAGCGACACGGCCTCCACGCCGCGCGACAGCATCGCGCGCACCTGCGAGAGCGCCTGCGCGGGGTCGTAGTTCGAGCAACCGAGGAACAGCGTGATGCCGTGCTCGGCCATGACCGTCTGCATGCCGGCGACCTGCGATGCGAACACCTGGTCGTCCAGCGTCGGGATGATCGCGCCGGTGATGTGGGTGCGCGTGGACGCCAGCGCGCGGCCGGCCGCATTCGGGATCCAGTTCAGCGCGAGCGCCGCGTCGCGCACACGCTGCTGCACGTCGGCCGAAACCTTGCCGGGATCGTTGTACACGCGCGAGACGGTCGCGGTCGACACGCCGGCCAGTTTCGCGACGTCGCCGAGTACCGAGCGGCCGCTGCCGCGGCGTGCCCGCGACGCGCCACCGCGGGACGGGGGCGAGCTCATCGGCGGTCTCCCGGCGGCATGGGCCTGCCGGCGCGGTGCGTTGCCAGTCGCGTCATTGTTTACCCTCGATTCATGGTGGTCCCGCTTGCATCTCCATTCGATCCTGTGAGAATGTAAGCGCTATCTTGTTGCTGCTCCATATTATGTCAGACATGGATTTCACCCGCATCGCGGAATTTTCAGAGGCGATGGCCTGTCCGGCCATTTTGTCGGCTTTAAATGTAAGCGATTACATTCGAACATGAGCGACACCACGTCACCGCGTATCGCCGTCGTCGGCAGCGTCAACATCGACCTCGTCACGCGCGCGCCGCGCCTGCCGGTGCCGGGCGAAACGCTGCTCGGCACGACGTTCGAGACCGTCCACGGCGGCAAGGGCGCGAACCAGGCGGTCGCGGCCGCGCGCCTCGGTGCATCGGTCACGATGATCGGGTGCGTCGGCGACGACGCGTTCGGTGCGCGCCTGCACGGCGCGCTGGCGGCAGAGCGCATCGACGTGACGCACCTGCACCGGATCGGCGGCACGGCGACCGGGGTCGCGACGATCACGGTCGACGACGACGGCGCGAACAGCATCGTCGTCGTGCCCGGCGCGAATGCATGCGTCGATGCCGACCGGATCGATGCGGCGCGCGACGCGATCGCCGGGGCCGCGCTGCTCGTGTGTCAGCTCGAGGTGCCGGTCGCCACCGTGGCGCGCGCGATTGCCTGTGCAAGCGCGCACCACACGCAGGTGCTGCTGAATCCCGCCCCCGCACGGCCGCTCTTCGATGCGTTGCTGGCGCGGGTCGACTATCTGGTCGTCAACGAAACCGAGGCCGAGTCGCTGACCGGCATCGCGGTCGGCGACGACGCGTCGGCCGCGCGCGCCGCCGAGGCGCTGTGCGCGAAGGGCGTCGGCAACGTGCTCGTCACGCTCGGCGCGCGCGGCGTCTGCTGGCGCGGCAGCGCAGGCAGCGGCCGCCATCCGGCGATCGCGGTGGCGGCCGTCGATACGACCGCGGCCGGCGACACGTTCGTCGGCGGGTTCGCGGCCGCGCGAGCCGGCGGCGCGTCGATGGACGACGCGATCGGCTTCGGCCAGCGTGCGGCTGCGATCAGCGTCACGCGCCACGGCGCGCAGACGTCGATTCCGACGCGCGACGAAGTCGACCGTATGGAGAGCTGAATTCCGCATGCGACGGAACGGCCGAACCCGGCCGAAACCAGTGACATGGAGACAATCGACATGAACGACAACCCACCTGTTCCGCACGCGCCGCCACGGATTCGGCGCGGTCAACGCATTGCGCTCGCGCTGTTGATGGCGAGCGGGATCGTCAACTATCTCGATCGCGGTACGCTGGCCGTCGCGAGTTCGGCGATCCGCGGCGATCTCGGCCTGTCGCTCGCGCAGATGGGGCTGCTGCTGTCGGCCTTCTCGTGGAGCTATGCGCTGTGCCAGTTTCCGGTCGGCGGGCTGGTCGACCGCATCGGCCCGCGCCGGCTGCTCGGCATCGGGCTGATCGTCTGGTCGTTCGCGCAGGCGGCGGGCGGCATCGTGTCCACCTTCGGCTGGTTCATCGTCGCGCGCATCGTGCTCGGCATCGGCGAGGCGCCGCAATTCCCGTCGGCCGCGCGCGTGGTGAGCAACTGGTTTCCGCTGCGCGCGCGCGGCACGCCGACCGGCATTTTCAATGCCGCGTCGCCGCTCGGTACCGCGCTTGCGCCGCTGCTGCTTTCGGTTCTCGTCGCCTCGTTCGACTGGCGCTGGGCGTTCATCGTGACCGGGGCGCTCGGTCTCGTCGTCGCCGTCGTGTGGTTCGCGCTGTATCGCGACCCGGTGCGCGCGGAACTGTCCGTCGCCGAACGCGGTTATCTCGATGCCGATGCGCAAAGCGTCGTCGCCGCGCCGAAACTGACCTTCGTCGAATGGCGCAGCCTGTTCTCGCACGGCACGACCTGGGGCATGCTGATCGGCTTCTTCGGCTCCGTGTACCTGAACTGGGTCTACCTGACCTGGCTGCCGGGCTACCTGACGATGGAGCGGCACATGAGCCTGGTTCGCACGGGGTTTGCCGCATCGGTGCCGTTCCTGTGCGGATTCGTCGGTTCGCTGGTCGCGGGCTGGCTGTCGGATTTCGTCACGCGCCGCAGCCGGTCGCCGGTCGCGAGCCGGCGCAATGCGGTCGTGGCTGCGATGCTCGGGATGGTCGCGTTCACGATTCCGGCCGCGCTCGTGCAGAGCAATACGGTTGCGCTCGCATGCATTTCGGTCGTGATCTTTCTCGCCAACGCGGCGTCGGCGTGCTCGTGGGCGCTCGCGACGGCGGCCGCGCCGCCGAGCCGCATCGCGTCGCTCGGCGCGATCCAGAATTTCGGCGGCTTCATCGGCGGCGCGCTGGCACCGATCCTGACCGGCATCATCGCGCAGAGGTGGTCGTTCGTGCCCGCGTTGCTCACCGCGGCCGCGATCGCGTTCACCGGTGCGATGGCGTACCTGCTGCTCGTGCGCAAGCCGATTCCCGAACAGGCCGCGAACGCCGCGCCCGGGCCGTTGCCGGCTTGAGCATGCCGCCTGCATCCGCATTCATTGAAGCAAGGAGAAACAGATGCAACACCCGCAGCAATCGAACGTGACCATCGAAGGGATCGTGCCGGTGATGCTGACGCCGTTCGACGACGCCGGTGCGATCGACTACGCCGGACTCGAGCGGCTCATCGAATGGTATCTGGCGCACGGATCCGACGCATTGTTCGCGGTCGCGCAGTCGAGCGAGATGCAGTTCCTGAGCCTGGCCGAACGCGCGGCACTCGCGCGCTTCGTGGTCGAACGGGTGGGCGGGCGTGTGCCGGTCGTCGCGTCCGGGCACATCAGCGACGATCTCGATGCGCAGGTCGCCGAACTGTGCGCGGCGGCCGAATCGGGCGCGCAGGGCGTCGTGCTCGTGACCAACCGGCTCGATCCGCAACGCAAGGGCAGCGCCGCATTGCTCGACCATCTGCACCGGCTGCTTGCGCGGTTACCGTCGGATCTCCCGCTCGGTCTGTACGAATGTCCGGCGCCGTACCGGCGGCTTCTGTCGGATGACGAACTGCGCGCGTGCATCGACACGGGCCGGTTCGTGATGCTCAAGGACGTGAGTTGCGATCTCGCGACGGTGAAGCGCCGCGTCGCGCTCGCCGCAGGATCGCCGCTGAAGATCCTGAACGCGAACGCCGCGATCGCCTGGGACGCGATGAAGGCCGGGTCGGCCGGTTTCAACGGCGTGTTCACCAACTTCCATCCCGATCTCTACCAGTGGCTGCGCACGCGGGGCGAGTCGAATCCGGCGCTGGCCGACGAACTGTCGGCGTTCCTGGTCGTCTCGGCGGTATCGGAGGCGCTGGGCTACCCGGCGCTCGCGAAGCTCTATCACCAGCGGATCGGTACGTTCGGGTCGATCAAATGCCGTGCGATCGACTACGACGTGCGCGAACGCTTCTGGGCGCTCGACGCGGTGCTCGACAAGATCGTGGCCGGCACCGAACATTTCCGCCGGCGGATTGCCGCGTCATAACGGAGGACGCGTGCCGCGCCAGCCGCGCGGCGCGTGATCGCATCGCGTGCCGTGCATGCGGCGGCACGCTCGGTGCCTGCAAGCACGAGCCGCTTTGCGCGATGCGCCGCAATCGCGGCGCACTCGTTGCGATCCCCTTCCGTCGATGGCGGCAACGCCTGCCGCCGCGCCCCTCCCGCCGTCAGTCACGACATCACGAACTCGAACCGTCCGCGGTCCGCGAGCGCGCTGTCGACGTTCGTCTCGTCCATCCGCCACGCCGCGCATTTGCCGTGTCCGACGAACTGTCGACATGTCTTGCGCGAGGCGACGAAAGCGCACAAATCTGCGCAATTCCGCGGCCGTGCGTTGTAACGGTTCGTCATACCATGCTCCGGAGTGATTTTTGCCGATGAACCGCTGAAGCCGCATTCGCCCATGCAACACGTGACGACGACAAGCCAGCCGCCGATCCTGGCGGCGCCGGTTGATCCCATGCTGCACGCCGTGATCGATGAAGTCGTCCACCGGAGCGTGTCGGAAGCGACGACGCGTAGCGGCTACATGCGCTGCGCCGACTATGCGATCGTCGGCGCGCGGGTGCTGACGCTGTTGACCGGCCAGTCTTATCGGCCGTTCGCGGGCGGTGAAGTGATGGATTTCGGCGGCGGCAACCTGTACGCGCTGTGCACGACGCGCGAGCGGCGCCGCACCGCGCGGCATCTGTCGCAACTCGCGCGGTATCACTGCTGGATCGAGGCGCGCCACGACGGCGTGAGCGGCCGCACGCGCAAGGAGATCGTCGACTTCACGCTGCGCCATGACGAGACCGTCGCGCAACAGCTGGGCATGCCGTTCGCCCGTGCCTACCAGGCCTATTTCTGGGGCTGGGAGGACGAGCACGCGGTGCCTGCCGAGTTGCGCGACCATCCCGTATTCGCGAAGCAGGGGCCGGTGTGGCGCTGGGCCGAGCGCGAATGCACGTCGCTGCTGCGCGCGTACGAGCACGAACGTCCCGGCTATTTCGGGCGTCAGATATCACGTGCAATCGATTGGTTCGCCGATCGCGTCGAAGGTCTCGGCTGACGCGCGCCTGCGTCGAGGACAATTGCGGGCCGGCTGCCGGCCGCGGTGACGTCGATCCGGCGGGCGCTGGCGCGCTGCCGGGCATGGGCGACGTCTGCGGGGCCGCGCGTACCGCGACCCGGCCGTTCACCTCTTGGACAGCGTACCGTTACTGTTCGCACCACCAAACAATCGCGTCAGGTATTGCGAGTTGGTATTCATCCGGGTCATCAGCGTATTGAGCGCGGTGAACTGGGCCTGATACTGCTTGGTCAATTGCGCTGCATAGTCGGACAGATCCGACTGCTGCTGTGCGACACGTTTCAGATCGGCGTTCAGCGCGGTCGTGCGCACGTCGATCATTCCGTTCTTCTTCGTGAACTGCGTGATCTGGTCGGCCAGGCGCGTGCCGATCCCGTTCTCCGGATTGAACAGGCGCGCGACGCCCGACGGATTGGCGGATAGCGCGCTATCGAGCTTTGCGCTGTCGACGTTCAGCGTGCCGTCCCGCTCGAGCTTGATGCCGATCGACAACAGGTTCACGTGTCCGTTGCCCTTTTCGGTGGCGCCGCCGCCGTCGACGCCGCGCGCGACGATCGACGCCAGCGCGTTGCGGATCGTGTTCAGCGTCGAATCGCCGATCAGCGCGCCTTGCGAGCTGGCGCCGGCCGTGTAGCTCGACAGTGCGCCCATCGTCTTGACGACCGTGTTGTACAGGCTCACGAAATTCGTGATCGTGGCGGCCTGCGATTTCGTGTCGGTGCTGACCGTCAGCGTCTGCGTATCGGTCGCGCTGACCGCGGCCGCCGACAGGTTCAGCGTGATGCCGGTCAGCACGCCCGACACCGTGTTGCTCGCGCTGGTCGATGCGATCCCGTTGAGCGTGAATTTCGCATCCTGCGCGACCGCGCTCTGCCGCCAGGCGGCCGCGCCGTTTGCCGAATCGATCTTCGACGCGCCACCCGACGGATCGGCCGTCGACGTGACGCCGAGGTTCGACAGGCCGCTGTCGTTGGCAACGTTGGCCACGGCGACGCTGATCGCGTTCGCCGAGCCCGTCTTCGACGACGCGAGCACGAGGTGCGCGCCGTCCGTGCCGTTGATGACCGTCGCGCTGATTCCCGGGTTGCCCGACGCGCCGTTGATCGCCGCCGCGATGCCCGCCAGCGTGTTGTTGGTGCTGCCGACCTCGACCTTGAACGACTGGCTGCCGAGCGACAGCGTCAGCGTGCCGGTGCCGAGCGCCTTGCTGCCGTTGAAGCCCGCGGACGACAGCGCCTGCGCGGTCGCGATCTGCGTGACGCCGACCGTGTAGGTGCCGGCCACCGCGCCCGCGCCCGCCGTCGCGGTCAACCCCTTGCCGCTCGCGACGGCATTGAACGTCGACTGCAGTGCGCCGTTCTTCAGCGACGTCAGGCCCGCCTCGAGCGCGCCGAGCGCCGACGACAACGCGCCGAACGCGGAAATCCGCGTGTTGCCGCTCGCTTGCGAAGCGGCCAGCGTCGCGACCCGGCCAGCTGTTTTCGCGTTCACCAGCGTCTTGACGAGCGCGCCGACGTCCATCGCCGGATTGCCGGTCGAGCCGTTGATGATCGATTGCGCCGCCTGTTGCATCAGGCTGTTCGCGTTCGCGCTGCTGTTGACGGGCGTGTTCGTTGGCATGGGGGGCTCCGGTTGAAAGGCGATCCAGTCGCGAACGGCGGTCCAGCCGGCCGGCGGTGATCCGGGCGGGCGCGTGGCGATCCGCGTGCATGCCGCTTCTCGCACGCCGCGGATGGCTGGGGTGTCGGGAAAACGTAAGAATGAATCGGTGCGCTATCGTATTCTTAAATCGGTATTGGTTGGTAATTTTTTGTAATGATTCTTGCGAAAAGTGTGGCTGGGGAAAGGGTTGGTGCAGGTTCGGTGAAAACGAGCGGCGTTTCAGTCCACGTGCATGATTATGTTTGTATTTATCAAGGAATTTCGCCGGATTTTAAAACCTGCCGGAAACATGAATGTTCGATGACATGTTTTTCGTCGATTTTGCTAAACAGCACGCGGATGGGCGGTGTGCTGAAGGGGAGTCATTTCTTGCGAGTATCCGATACGCTCTCGGATTCGAGGTATCCGTCGTCTTTGAATCATATGGATTTTTTATCAAAAATATTTCATCGTGGTTCGACCCACTGGGGTACTTTTTCTTCGCTGGCATCGAGTGACCGAGTGTGACCCTTAGGACAAGGAGCGTAAAGAATGCGATACGAGGTGTTGAGTGGCGGTCCGACCAAAACCGCGGGTGAAACGGTGGTGGCTCTCCAACGCAAGGTCAACGAAGCGGTGAGCATCGGAGCGGTATTAGTGGGTGGGATTAGCGTTGTTTTTGGGCGTGCACCGGGATTCATCGCCAAGGACGCACATGAAGCATTTCAGGCGGTCACATATCCGGACCAATAGGGGAAAAGTGCCAGTTGGCCCTACCGAAGGGGCAGGCCGGGGCTGTTACAGTGGATACGCCTCAGGCGAAGACGAAACCATTCCGGATCGAGCGTTGACGTTGGCGGTCGCGACGCCGCTGGACACCTCGTTCCGTATCCTGCCGAACCGGCGCACGGACAATGTACCGACCACGAAGGTGCGTTGATCCGCGTGGCTTTTACACGAATGCACTCAATGACAGCAATCGATTCGTCGACTTCTCTCCCCACCATCCTCCTCGTCGGCGCCTCCGGCCTGCTCGGCCGCGCGGTCGCCGCGTCCTTGTCCCGCGAACCGTCGCTGACGCTGCTCGCGACCATCCGGAACCCGCAAGGCGCCGGTGCGAAACGGCTCGCATTGCCGCCGGACAACATCGCCGAACTCGACGTCCTCGACCAGCCGTCCCTCGAACGCCTTTTTGAAATCCACAAGCCGGCAGCGGTGATTCTCTGCGCCGCCGAACGTCGCCCCGACGTCTGCGAACGCGACCCGGCCGCCGCCCGCGCCATCAACGTCACGGCGCCGGCTCGCATCGGCGCACTCGCCGCGCGATACGGCGCATGGACGCTCGGCATTTCGACCGACTACGTCTTCGACGGCAAGGCCGCCCCCTACAGCGAGGACGCCACCCCGAACCCGCTGAACATCTACGGTCGCACCAAGCTGGAAGGCGAGGCCGCGCTGCTCGCCGCCTCGCCGCTGTCGTGCGTGCTGCGCCTGCCGTTGCTGTTCGGCCCGATCGCCGACTGGAGCGAATCGGCCGTCACGAGCCTCGTTCCGGCCGTCGTCGCGTCGGCGCGCCCGGGCGCCGACGCGGTCGGCATGGACGCATGGGCGATCCGTTACCCGACCTACACGCCCGACGTCGCGCAGGTCATCCGCGATCTGACGCTGCGCCATCTCGCGGGTGACACGGTCACGGGCATTCGCCATTGGTCGAGCGAGGAGCCGATGACGAAGTACGCCATCGCGCAGCGAATCGCGGCCGCGCTCGGCATCGAGGCGTCGCTCACGCCGATCACCCAGCCGACCGACGCGACGCCGCGTCCGTACGACTGCCATCTCGACGCGACACGCGTGCGCGCGCTCGGGATCGATTACGCGACGCCGTTCGATACGGCGCTGCACGCGATCCTGCACGACGGCCGCCCGATACCGTAAAGCCGCACGCGGGCGGCCGATTGTGCGAACGCCGCCCCTATGCGATGCTTGTCGCGCTGCGCGCGCGGGTTCCCGCGGGTCGCGCGACGCAGGATGACGCGATACCCGCGCCGTTCCCACGGCTCAACGAACAACAACCATGACCACCGTATCCCCCCGTCCGACGACGCGCACGCTGGCGCGTGTGCGTACCACGTTTCGCCAGTACTTCAGCCTGCGCGAAGGCCAGGCCGACCGGGAAACGATCGATCAGGACATCCGCGGCGGCGTCGGATTGCGCGGGACCAACCTGTGGATCCTGATGTCCGCGATTTTCATCGCGTCGATCGGCCTCGACGTGAACTCGACGGCCGTCATCATCGGCGCGATGCTGATCTCTCCGCTCATGGGGCCGATCATGGGCCTGGGCTACGGGATCGGCATCTACGACTTCGCGTTGATCCGGCGCTCGCTGAAGACGCTGGCCGTCGCCACGCTGATCAGCCTTGCGACTTCGGCGCTGTATTTCTCGCTGAGTCCGCTGACGGGCGAACACTCCGAACTTCTCGCGCGCACGTCGCCGAGCATCTGGGACGTGTTGATCGCGCTGTTCGGCGGGCTCGTCGGGATGGTCGGCGCGACGCGCAGCGAAAAGACCAACGTGATCCCCGGCGTCGCGATCGCGACCGCGCTGATGCCGCCGTTGTGCACGGCCGGCTACGGGCTCGCGCATGGCAGCCTCGCGTATTTCGCGGGCGCGTTCTACCTGTTCTCGATCAACTGCGTGTTCATCGCGTTCGCGACCGTGGTGGTCACGTGGGTGATTCGCGCGAAGCCGGCCGCGCGCGTGGACGAGGCGATGCAGCGGCGCGTGCGGCGCTTCGTGCTCGCGGCGGTCGTCCTGACCGCCGTGCCGAGCGTGATCCTCGCGTACCGGCTCGTCACGCAGGAAGTGTTCAACGCGCGCGCCGACCAGTTCATCAAGGCCGAGCTGTCGCTGCCGTTGTCGGTGGTCGCGAGCCGGCATATCGATCCGCGCGGCCGTGTGATCGAGGCGATGCTGGTCGGCCGGCGTGTCGACCAGGCAATGCTCGACCGGCTGGCGGACAAACTGCCGGCCTACGGTTTGCCGAACAGCCGGCTCGTCGTGCGGCAGGCCGGCGACGAACGCATCGACACCGGGGCGCTCGCGTCGTCGCTGAAGGCGAGCATCGCGCAGGACCTGATCGCCGCGAACCATGCCACGCGCACCGAGATGGACGTGAAGGACCAGACCATCGCGCGCCTGCAGCACGAAATCGACGGCCGGGCGGCGCAGCAGGCCGAACTGGCGCGCGTCGCGCGCGAACTGCGCACGCAGTATCCGCAGATCCGCGAGATCCTGTATGGCGCGACCGATGCGTGGGACAGCGGCGCAAGCGCGCCGGACGCCGAGCCGCTCGTGACCTTCGTGGTGTCGACCGCGAAGCCGCTGCCGCGCACCGACCGGCAGCGAATCGAGCGCTGGCTGAGCGTGCGGCTCGATTCGCCGCGCGTGCGGGTCGTGACGGCCGGCTGATGCGACGCGCATGCCGATGATTCAGCGTCGCCCCGTGCCGTTGACTGCAGGAGCCCTGCCATGCAACTGAAATGGCTCGAAGACTTCGTCGAACTCGCGCGCACGCGCAGCTTCACGCGTGCAGCGGAAAACCGCTTCGTCACGCACCCGGCGTTCGGCCGCCGCATCCGTTCGCTCGAGGAATGGGTCGGCACGCGCCTGATCGCGCGCACGAAGCCGCTCGAACTGACGGCGGCCGGCACCGTGTTCCTCGATGCCGCATCGAACGCGCTCGACATCCTGCACGGTGCGCGCACGCAACTGCAGGAAGCGTCGCCGGTGCCGGAAAACACCCTCCGGATCGCGACCGGCCGCACGCTGTCGGCCACCTTCTTCCCCGACTGGTACGACGAGACGGTTGCGCGCGCAGGCTTTTTCACGGCGACCGTGTCGACCGGCAGCGCGGAGGAGGCGATCCTGCAGCTGACGGCCGGCGAGGCCGACATGCTGATCGTCTATTCGAGCCCGCACACGCGGCTGCTGATCGACCGCGACCGCTTCGACTGGCTGTCGGTCGCGCGCGAGGTGCTGGTGCCCGTCAGCGCGCTCGATGCGCGCGGCAGCGCGCGCTACCGGCTGCCGGCCGGGCAGGCGCCGGTGCCGTGGCTCGCGTTCGCCCGTACGCTGACGCTGCGCGCGGTGCTCGCGCGCCATCTCGCCGAAATGCCGAACCGGCCGACGTTGCGCCCGGTGTACCAGGCCGACTCCTACGAAGCGATCCTCGCGATGGCGCGGCGCGGGCTCGGCCTCGCGTGGCTGCCGCAGCGGCTCGTCGCGGACGACGTGCGGCGCGGCGAACTCGCGATCGTCGGCGGCGCGGACTGGCAGATCGGTTTCGACGTCGCGCTGTATCGCCGCCGGAACGAATCGCATCCGGTCCTCGACGCGATCTGGCGCACCGCGCCGTCCCGCGACGACGGCGGAGCGCCGGCCGGCTGAACCCGCGGCCCGGGTCGCCCCGGCGCGCGATGCACCGATCAGCACGATCGCGTGCCGAAACGGCACGAACGCACGCGCCGCGGTGCCTACACTCCGCGCTTGACTGGCCCGGACGCACGCCGGCAACCGCCGCGCGCCGTCTTTCACAATCCTGACGGCCAGCATCAACGGAGGAGCACAGGCATGACCCGCAACCCGCACGCCGCGCAGCCGGCCCCGCACAATCCGTGGCGCGAGATCTGCGCCGCGAGCATCGGCAACGCGCTGGAATTCTACGATCTGCTGATCTACGGCTATTTCGCGATCGTCATCGGTCAACTGTTTTTCCCGACGCACGACGCGGCCACCTCGCTGCTGCTGTCGGTCGGCACGTTCGGCATCTCGTTCGTCACGCGGCCGCTCGGCTCGATCGTGCTCGGCAGCTATGCGGATCGCGCGGGCCGCAAGGCATCGCTGACGATTTCGATCGGGCTGATGATGCTCGGCACCGCGATGATCGCGTTCGCGCCGACGTATGCGCAGATCGGCATCGCGTCGCCGCTGCTGATCATCGTCGCGCGGATGCTGCAAGGCTTCTCGACGGGCGGCGAATTCGGCGCGGCGACCGCGTTCATGGTCGAGCAGGCCGACGCGAAGCGGCGCGGCTTCTTCGCGAGCTGGCAGATGTCGACGCAGGGGCTCGCGACGGTGCTCGCGGCCGGCGTGTCCGCGCTGCTGAGCCTGCTGCTGACTGCCGACCAGCTGCATGCGTGGGGCTGGCGCGTCGCGTTCGCGGTCGGACTGCTGATCGGCCCGGTCGGGCTGTATATCCGCCGCAACATCGACGAACCGGCCGATTTCCGCCGGCTCGGCGAGGCGGGGCGCGCGAAGTCGCCGCTGCGCGACGTGTTCGTGCGCGACCGCGCGAACATGCTGCTCGGCGCGGGCGTGGTCGCGACGGCCACGGCGTTCAACTACGTGCACAAGCTCTACATGCCGACGTACGCGGTGAAGCAGCTGCATATCCCGGCTACGTCGTCGTATCTCGGCGCGGTCGTCACGGGCGCGATGCTGATGATCGCGGCGCCGGTCGTCGGGCACCTGTCGGATCGGTTCGGCCGTATTCGCGTGATGCTGATCGCGCTGATTCTCGTGGGCGTGACGACGTGGCCGCTGTTCGTCCTGCTGAACCGCTATCCGACGGTCGAAACGCTGCTCGCGGTGCAGGCGCTGGTCGGGCTGCTGATCGCGGTGAGCCTGGCGCCGCTGCCGGCGCTGCTCGCGGACATCTTCCCGACCAGTACGCGCGGCACGGGCCTCGCGCTGTCGTACAACTTCTCGGTGACGCTGTTCGGCGGCTTCGCGCCGCTGATCGTGACCTGGCTGATCGACGCGACGCACGACAAGCTGGCGCCGAGTTTCTACGTGATGGCGACGGCCGTGCTCGGCATCACGTCGGTGATCTCGCTCGGCCGCCGGATGCGCGGCGCGGCGGCCGGTTCCGCGGCGGCGACGCGCGCGACCGAGGCGTGATCCGTCACGCCCGAACCCGATTCCGGCGCAGCCGGCCGACGCCGGTCGCGCCTTTCCCGAACCCTGACGAATCCTTCCGACACTTCCGACATGACCACGCTTGAAGCCATCCGCGCCGCGCTGCCGGCCTATCCGATCGAAGTGACGTTCCCGGACATCTCGCGCTGGCGCGCGGGCAACACGGGCATCGACTATCTGCACACGTTCGACAGCGGCAAGCCCGGCAAGCACGTGATGATCCTCGCGCTGACGCACGGCAACGAAGTCAGCGGCGCGATCGCGGTGGACGCGCTGCTGACGGCCGGCCTGCGGCCGGTCGCGGGCCGGCTGTCGCTCGGCTTCGGCAACGTCGGCGCGTACGAGCATTTCAGCGCGGAGAATGCCGACGCGACGCGCTACCTCGACGAAGACATGAACCGCGTATGGACGCCGGCCGCGCTCGACGGCACGCGCGACAGCCGCGAGCTCGCGCGGGCGCGGGCGATGCGGCCGCTGCTGGATACGGTCGACCTGCTGCTCGACATTCATTCGATGCACGAAGCATCCGCGCCGCTGATGATGACGGGGCCGCTCGACAAGGCGATCGCGCTGGCCGCCGCGCTCGGCACACCGGAGCACGTGATCGTCGATCGCGGCCATGCGAACGGCACGCGGCTGCGCGACTACGGCGGCTTCGGCGATCC
The DNA here is from genome assembly GCF_015712265.1 of Burkholderia sp. 9777_1386. Taxonomy (NCBI): domain Bacteria; kingdom Pseudomonadati; phylum Pseudomonadota; class Betaproteobacteria; order Burkholderiales; family Burkholderiaceae; genus Burkholderia; species Burkholderia sp. 9777_1386. Next base: position 158,171 of record NZ_JACCQB010000001.1, read on the forward strand.
GGCGAGCGCGAAGAACGCGCTGCTGATCGAGACGGGCCAGCACTTCGCGGCGAGCGCGCGCGCGGTCGCGCTCGACAGCGCCGCGCGCTTCCTGCTGCACGCGGGCGTCGTCGCACGCGACGACGTCGCGGCGTTCCTGACGCAGGCCGCGCCGGTGCGGCAGAAGTTCATCGAGATCACGCAGCCGGTCGTCGCGCGCTCGATGGATTTCCGGTTCTCGCAGCCGTTCACCGGGCTCGAAGTGATCGCGAAGGCGGGCACCGAGATCGCCCGCGACGGCGACGACGTGATCGTCACGCCGTACGACGACTGCGTGATCGTGCAGCCGTCGATGCGCCATCTCGGCGTGAACGTCACGATGATGCGGCTCGGGCGCCTGCTCGAACGCTGAGCCGGGCGGGTCGGCGCCGGCCCGTGTCGACATGCTGCAATGCAGCGCTTGCGATGCTCCCGGCAAGCGCGCATTTGTCGTCGGGTCGAAAAGCGGCCGCAGGGGCATGGCCTGACGATCGAATTCGGAATTTGTCTAGTCATCCTTGCGATTCGGCCACCCGAACTGCACCAAACATGTGCCGGAATTCCCCGCGACGGCGCACGCCGGATGCCTGTAATTAGGGGATTTCCCGCGTTTGCTTCGTTTTTATTGATCGCTGCTTGTCGCGCTGTTTTTCTTCTTGCATGCTTGTATAGACAAATTCCTGAGGCGGCTTGCTGCACCGAAGGGATGGCGAACTTCAACGCAAGGAGAAATCTCGTGAACGGCAAGCGCATCAAGTGGGCAATCAGGACGATCGGCATCATCGCGGCTGCGGCGGCCACGCTCGCGGCGCCGGTGCAGGCAAAGGAATGGAAGACGGTGACGGTCGCGCTCGAAGGCGGCTACGCGCCGTGGAACCTCACGCTGCCGGGCGGCAAGCTGGGCGGTTTCGAACCGGAGCTGCTCGCCAACGTGTGCGAGCGCATCAAGGTGCAGTGCAACATGGTCGCGCAGGACTGGGACGGGATGATCCCCGGCCTGCAAGCCGGCAAGTTCGATGTCCTGATGGATGCGATTTCCATCACGCCGGAGCGCGAAAAGATCCTGCTGTTCTCGCGCCCGTATGCGGCGACGCCGGCGACGTTCGCCGTCACCGATACGAAGATCCTGCCGAAGGCCGCGCCCGGCGCGCCGATCGTCAAGCTGACGGGTGACGCCAACGCGGACAAGCCGACCGTCGACACGCTGCGCAAGCAGCTGAAGGGCAAGACGATCGGCATCCAGTCGGGCACCGTCTACACGAAATTCATCAACGACAGCTTCAAGGACATCGCGTCGATTCGCGTATACAAGACGTCGCCCGAACGCGATCTCGATCTGGTCGCCGGGCGCATCGACGCATCGTTCGACGACGTCACGTACTACGCGGCGAACAACGCGAAGAAGGACAACGCGTCGATCGTGCTCGCGGGGCCGAAGCTCGGCGGCCCGATCTGGGGGCCGGGCGAGGGGCTCGCGTTCCGCAAGCAGGATGCCGACCTGAAGACGAAGTTCGATACGGCGATCGCCGCGGCGCTCGCGGACGGCACCGTGAAGAAGCTCGCCGACAAGTGGTTCAAGACCGACGTCACGCCGTAAGCGCGTGTTCGGCTGCCGCCGCGTGAGCCGGTCGAACGGCGCACGGCGGCACGCATCCAGTGGCTTCACCCAACGCATGCCGGGAGGCACGCATGGCGATTCTTGAAATGCTCGGTTTCGGTACCGAAGGCTGGGGCGGTGTGCTGCTGCTCGCCGCACTGATGACGGTCGCGCTGACGCTTGCCGCGCTCGCGGTCGGGGCGGTGATCGGCGCGGCGATCGCGGCCGCGAAGCTGTCGCGCTACCGCACCCTCCGCCTGCTCGGCGATCTGTATACGACGGTATTTCGCGGCGTGCCCGAACTGCTCGTCATCTATCTGTTCTACTTCGGCGGCTCGACGCTCGTGACGGCCGTCGGCCAGTGGTTCGGCGCGGAAGGCTTCATCGGCGTGCCGCCGTTCGTGATCGGTGCGCTCGCGGTCGGGATGATCTCGGGCGCCTATCAGGCAGAGGTCTATCGCGCGGCGGTGCTCGCCGTGTCGAAAGGCGAGCTCGAGGCGGCGCGCTCGATCGGCATGCCGCGCAGCATGGTGCTGCGGCGCATCCTGGTTCCCCAGGTGCTGCGCTTCGCGTTGCCCGGGATCGGCAACGTGTGGCAACTGAGCCTGAAGGATTCCGCACTGATCTCGGTCACCGGTCTTGCCGAGTTGCTCCGCACGAGCCAGATCGCGGCCAATTCGACGCACCAGTACTTCGTGTTCTTCGTCGCGGGCGGTGCGTTGTATCTGCTGATGACGGGCTTGTCGAACCGCGTGTTCAACCGGGCGGAAGCGATCGTCGGCCGGTCGTTCCGCCGCAATTTCGCGCGCAACTGACGGAGAACGGGCATGTCCATCGATTTCGCTTTTCTCGTCGATACGCTGCGCCAGTTGCTCGCGGCCGTGCCGACCACGCTCGGCCTGTTCTTCGCGTCGCTCGTGCTCGGCGGCCTGCTGTCGCTCGTGATCGTCACGATGCGCGTATCGCCGCGCTGGTTGCCGAACCGTTTCGCGCGTGCCTACATCCTCGTGTTTCGCGGCTCGCCGCTGCTGATCCAGATGTTCCTCGTGTATTACGGGCTCGGCCAGTTCGGCGTGATCCGCGAGAGCTTCATGTGGCCGCTGCTGCGCGAGCCGTACGTTTGCGCGGTATTGTCGCTCGCGCTGTGCACGGCCGGCTACACGGCCGAAATCCTGCGCGGCGGGCTGATGGCCGTGCCGATCGGGCAGATCGAGGCCGGTTATTCGATCGGCCTGTCGGGCTTCGCGCTGCTGCGGCGCGTGATCGGCCCGATCGCGCTGCGCCAGTGTCTGCCCGCGTATTCGACCGAAGCCGTGCTGCTGGTCAAGTCGACCGCGCTGGCGAGCCTCGTCACCGTATGGGAAGTGACGGGCGTCGCGCAGCAGATCATCCAGCAAACCTACCGGACGACCGAAGTGTTCGTCTGCGCGGCCGTCATCTATCTGGGCCTGAACTTCATCGTCGTGCGCCTGCTCGGCGCGCTCGAATGGCGGCTCTCGGGGCACCTGCGTGCGCCGAAGCCGTCCGGTGCGCCAGCCGCCGCGACCCGCAATGCCCGGCGCGTCGCGTCCTGAGCGCGCCATTCCTTCCAGGAGAATCCGATGAACACCGCTGCTCCCGTTGCGCTGTCGGTCAGAAACATCCACAAGTCGTTCGGCGATCATCATGTGCTGAAGGGCATTTCGCTCGACGCGCACGAGGGCGACGTCATCTCGATCCTCGGCGCGAGCGGATCGGGCAAGAGTACGTTCCTGCGTTGCCTGAACCTGCTCGAGACTCCCGATGACGGTTCCGTCGCCCTGGCCGGGGAGGAACTGGCGATGAAGCGCGCGCGCGACGGCAAGCTGCATCCGCGCGACCGGCGCCAGGTCGACCGGATCCGCTCGCAGCTCGGGATGGTGTTTCAGAACTTCAATCTGTGGTCCCACATGACGGTGCTCGACAACCTCGTCGAGGGGCCGCTGCGCGTGCAGAAGCGCAGTCGCGCGGAAGCGGTGGAGGAGGCCGAGGCGCTGCTGGCGCGCGTGGGCCTCGCGGACAAGCGTGGCTACTATCCCGCGCACCTGTCGGGCGGCCAGCAGCAGCGGGTCGCGATTGCACGCGCGCTCGCGATGCATCCGAAAGTGATGCTGTTCGACGAACCGACGTCGGCGCTGGACCCGGAACTGGTGGGCGAGGTGCTGCGCGTGATGCGCTCGCTCGCGGAGGAGGGGCGCACGATGCTGGTCGTCACGCATGAAATGGGATTCGCGCGCCACGTGTCGAATCGCGTGATGTTCCTGCATCAGGGCGAGGTCGATACGGACGGCACACCCGACGAAGTCTTCGGCGGCCAGACGTCCGAGCGCTTCCGGCAATTCGTGTCGAGCCACCACGACCGCACCGCGAACTGAGGCTGCCATGACCGTATTCCGTGCGGCTCGGCCGCTTGACTGGCGGCAGGTTGCGGCGGTGGCGGCCGGCGCGCCGCTGGCGTTGGCCGACGATACGCGCGCGCGCGTCGTGGCCGCTCGCGAACTCGTCGACGAGATCGTCGCGCGCGGCATTCGCGCCTACGGCGTCAATACCGGCGTCGGTGCGCTGTGCGACGTGATCGTGTCGCCGGCGCAGCAGAGCACGCTGTCGCACAACATCCTGATGAGTCACGCGGTGGGCGTCGGCATGCCGCTCGGCGCAGCCGAAACCCGCGCGATCATCGCGGCCGCGATCAACAACTATGCGCACGGGCATTCGGGCGTCCGTCCCGATGTCGTCGAACAGCTCGTCGCGCTGCTCGAGCACGATTGCCTGCCGGAAGTGCCGGCGCACGGCTCGGTCGGGTACTTGACCCACATGGCGCATGTCGCGCTCGTGTGCGTCGGGCACGGCCATGCGCGCCATCGCGGCGAACGCATGCGCGGCGACGAGGCGCTGCGGCGTATCGGCCGCGAACCGCTGGTGCTCGGCGCGAAGGAGGGGTTGAGCCTGGTCAACGGAACGCCGTGCGTCACGGGGCTGGCTGCGCTCGCGCTCGCCCGCGCCGAACGGTTGCTCGACTGGGCCGACTGGATCGCGGCGATGAGCTTCGAGAACCTGGGCGGGCAACTCGCCGCATTCGATCCGGCTTCGCTCGCGCTGCGGATTTCCCCCGGTATCGGGCAGGTCGGCGCCCGTGTGCGTGCGCTGCTGGCGGACAGCGGCATGCTTGCCGCGGCGAGCGGCCGGCATACGCAGGATCCGCTCAGCCTGCGCACGATTCCGCACGTGCATGGCGCGGCGCGCGACGTGTTCGACGTCACGGCGGAGGTCGTCGATCGCGAACTCGCATCCGTGACCGACAATCCGGTCGTGGCCGGCACGCGAGACGCGCCGGCCGTGCATTCGCAGGCGCACGCGGTCGGCGCCGGCATCGCGCTCGCGATGGACAGCCTCGCGGCGGCGATGGCGCAAGTCGCCGCGATCGCCGAGCGGCGTCTCGACCGGCTCGTGAATCCGCTCGTCAGCGGGCTGCCGGCGTTTCTTGCCGCGCCGGGCGGCAGCTGTTCGGGTTTCATGATCGCGCAGTACACGGCGGTCGCGCTGGTCGCGCAGAATCAGCGGCTTGCCGCGCCGGCGAGTCTCGACGGCGGCATCACGTCAGGGCTGCAGGAAGATCACCTGTGTCATGCGACGCCGGCCGCGCTGAAGGCGCTCGACATCATCGAGAATACGACGCGCGTGCTCGCGATCGAGCTATTGGCCGCCGCGCAGGCGTACGACCTGCAGCCGGGCGACACCGCGCGGGCCGCATCGACGGACGCGCTGTGGCGGCATGTGCGCACGCGCGTGCCGGTCTATCGCGACGACCGGCCGCTCGCGGACGATATCGCGATCGCGGCCGGCATCGTCGCAGGCGTGCCGCCTTCGTTGCAGTGACGACAGGCGAGGACGGGCCGATTACCCAACATTCATTCGGTCGAGGGCGCATGAGCGAAACGGAACGCAAGCTTTTCGCACGGCCGGCGCAGGCGTCGGCCGACACCGTGCCGGCGCGGGCACTGCCGGCCTATCAGCAGATCAAGCGCTACGTCGTCGAGCGAATCGCGAAGGGCGACTGGAAGCCCGGCGCCGCGATCCCGACCGAGGCCGAACTGGTCAAGGAATTCGGCGTGGCCCGGATGACGGTGTCGCGCGCGCTGCGTGAACTGACGGCCGAGCGCGTGCTGACCCGCATCCAGGGGGCCGGCACGTTCGTCGAGCGTCGGCATTACGAGTCGACGGTGCTGGAGATCCGCAACATCGCGGACGAGATCGCCGAGCGCGGCCATCGGCACAGCGCGCGCGTGCTGCTGATCGAGCGCAGCGTCGAGCCGGACGCGATCGATGCGCTCGGACTGCGCGCCGGGCCCGTGTTTCATTCGCGTATCGTGCATTACGAGGAAGACGAGCCGATCCAGTTCGAGGATCGCTACGTCAATCCGGCCTTGTTTCCCGCGTATCTGGAGCAGGACTTCACGCTCGAGACGCCGAATCATTACATGGTGCGACTCGCGCCGATCCAGCGGGCGGAGTTCCGGATCTACGCGGAGAAGCCCAACGCGCAGGTGCGTCGGCATCTCGTGATGGAAATCGGTGAACCGTGTTTGCTGCTACGACGCCGCACGTGGGTCGGCGAGCATGTCGCCACGTCGGTCAGGCTGTGGCATCCGGCGTCGCGGTTTCATCTGGCGGGCAAGATGTAGGGACGTGCGGCGGCCCTGGGCGGGACGCACATTTGCCGCTGCGGCCGGCGCTGGCGATGTACCCGTATGGGTCGTGATGGCGCGATGTCGCACCTGCATCGAAAGGCGATACACTGCGCGGGTTCCCGATCCGGTCGGGAGCGTCGGGGAACCGGGCGACCGCATCGCGGCACCCGCGCGGAGCACGCCACGGGCCCGGACTCATTCGAAAAAATCGAGAGAAAGAGTGGGCCCATGCTGACACGTCTTCGTAACGGCATCCTTCGTGCACAGGACCTGCGCGAATCCGGAGCCGCTTCACCCACCCAGCGCCCGTCGATGGCGTGCGAACTGGTCGAGCTGAGCGCGAAGCGCGCGACGTGGCGCGTCCCCGTGCCGAATCAGGCGGACTGCTATCTGAAGGCCGAGCCGGGTGGACCCGAGCGGTTTGTCGTCCATATCGACGCGGAGACGTTCTATCGCCGCTGGCTCGAGACGAGCCCCACGTTCCCGAAACAGAATTCGCAGGATTGCGTACCGCGCCGGGCCATGTCGCTCGACAGCAAGTTCGCGGTAGCGGCCACCGCGTTCAGGGGCGGCCGCGACGCACCTGTGACGCTGCCGTCGGTCGGCTACTGGGCGGCGGCAAGCGGCTACGAGGTCGCGATGAGCGACGGCATGACGCGCACCTTCTGGCTGCTCGCCCATCGCGTGCGGTCGTTTCCCGTCAGCGTGGCCGACGCGAGCTGGGCGACGATACTGAACGGCATGGCCGGCATCGGCGTGGCGCCGATCGCGTTCAGCGAACTGTTCGCCCGGCGCGCATAAGCGCGCCGCCGCCGCGCAGCGCGCATCGTCCGGCTCGATTTGACACCTGGCGTCGCCGCCCATTAAAGTCGCGACGCGGGGCGGTGGGTCAAGCACACGCCCGGAACAGGCAGCCGATGTTCCAGGACTACGGGGCTACCCCGTGGATCAGATCGATACGCCGATGCGTCGCAAGTGCGCAAGTTGCGCGTTGCGCAACGACCGCTCTCGCAGCACCAGCCACGTTGGCTCATCGTCCCGCCTTCCTTTTCCCATGCACTCATCCCTGCGCGATACCACCCGCACGATTGCCGAGGCGATGCTCGCCGGTCCGCCCGAACGCGACGGCGTCGTCGCGCGGATGGCCGCCGTGCTCGGCGAGGCACAGCCGTGGACGCCCGAATGCGCGGGCACCGCGCTCGCCCGCTTCGGCGCGAACTGGGCCGATACCGACACCGACGCGCTCGCGGCGCTCCTGGCCGAGGCGCCCGCGTTCGTGCGCGCATGGTATGGCGAGCGTCGGCCGCTGGTGATCCGAATCGTGCGGCGGCCGCTGGTCCAGCGACCGTTGCCGGCGCCGCTCGCGGGCTGCGATGTGCCGCAATGGCCGACGCCCGGCGATCTCGCCGGCTGGCTCGGGGTGAGCGCGCCGGAACTCGACTGGCTGTCCGACCACTGGCGCGTCGACGCGCGCAGCGGCGCCACGCCGCTGCATCACTACACATACGTCGCGGTCGACAAGCGCAGCGGCGGGTGCCGCCTCGTCGAAATCCCGAAGGGGCGGCTGCGCGAAGCGCAGCGCCGCATCCTGCACGGGCTGCTTGATCGCATTGCGCCGCATGGCGCGGTCCACGGTTTTCGCAAGGGGCACGGGATCGTGTCGTTCGCGACGCCGCATGCGGATCGCGATGTCGTCGTGCGTTTCGATCTCGCGGACTTCTTCGTGTCGGTGCGCGCCGCGCGCGTCCATGCGCTGTTCGCGACGCTCGGCTATCCGGCCGAAGTCGCGCGGATCCTCACCGGGCTCTGCACCAATCGCGTGCCGTCGGCGCGGCTGCTCGCGCCGGACCTGCGCGACCGGTTCGACTGGATCGGCCGTCAGCGCTATCGCGAACGGCATCTGCCGCAGGGCGCGCCGACGTCGCCGGCGCTCGCGAACCTGTGCGCGTTCCGGCTCGACCTGCGGCTCGCCGCGCTCGCGCGTTCGGTCGATGCGACCTATACGCGCTATGCGGACGATTTCGCGTTTTCCGGCGGCGGCGCGCTCGCGCGCGACGTCGCGCGGCTGCAAGTCCGGGTCGCCGCGATCGCGCTCGAGGAAGGGTTCGCGCTGCAATTGCGCAAGACCCGCGTGATGCGGCGGGGCACGCGGCAGCAACTGGCCGGCGTGGTCGTCAACCGGCATCCGAACCTGTCGCGCGACGCATTCGATCGACTGAAAGCGATCCTGACCAACTGCATCCGGCGCGGCCCGGCGTCGCAGAATCGCGATGCGCATCCGGATTTCCGTGCGCATCTGGCCGGGCGCGTCGCGCATGCGACGGCGCTGAATGCGGCGCGCGGCGCGAAGCTGCGCGCGCTGTTCGACCGGATCGTGTGGGACGCCGGCGGCGCGGGCCGCTGACCCGTCGGCCCGCGTCGACGCCGGTCGGCAGACTTCTGCAACACGACGCCGCGCACTGCTATCATTCGCGCCATGCCGCGCCCGTGCCAGGGGCGGCGAATCACTTGCCGCCGCCGTTCGCTTCATGCATGCGTACGCGGCGTGCCGCCCGTTGCCGGCTTGGTTCAAGCTGCCAGTGACGCACGACGTCGTTTAGTGCGCATCGCGCAAATCATGCCGGCTCAGGTGGACGATTCACCTATTTGACAGCCCCGATCGGCGGAACTTCGTGGTAGGTTCGGCCATCGGAGCTTTTTGCAAAAACATGCCCAAAGAGGATGAATACATGACCCAGGCCCTGCAGGAACTCGAAGCACAACTTCGGGACCTGAACATCAAGCTGTCAGAGGCGAAGCAGAAGGAGAAGCAAGCCGCGCTCGCGGCCTTCAAGGAACAGGTCGAGCTTTTGGGAATTTCGCAGCAGGAAGTGCTGAGCGCGCTCGGCTACATCGTCCAGCGCAAGCGCAAGGCGCCTGCCAAGTACTACGATCCGTCGACCGGCCGCTCGTGGTCGGGGCGCGGCCCGCGGCCGAAATGGCTCGAAGGCAAGGATCTCGAAACGCTGGCGGTCGATCGCGAGGCCAAGACCTGGTGGCCCGGGGACGATCAGGGCTGAATCCCGGCGCGCCGCAAGGCGACCGGGCGCCGTCCGGTTCGCGCAGGCGGGCCGGCCGGCAATCCGCCGCCCGCCCGCCGTCTTTCATTCGGTGTCCGGCCTGATCGCGACATCGCCGGCCTCGCCGCCGACACCGGATCGACGTTTTCCCTTTTCTTTTCCTTTTCCCGCTCGTTGCCTCCGTTGCCCGCGCGCCGTCCGGCCAGCGCGGGCGCGACGCGCGTCCGCCGCCGTCGTTCGCCGGCACAGGCCTTAGAATGTCGCCGGACATTCGTGGCAGGACACCATGGCAGCAAACATGAAATCTTCGACGCTCGGCGGCCCGTCGGCCCCGCGCGTGGAGCAGGTCGGCGCGTACGCGTGGAAAGCGCTGGCCGGATCGGCGATCGGCTACGCGATGGACGGCTTCGACCTGCTGATCCTCGGCTTCATGCTGCCGGCGATCACGGCGGCGCTGCACCTGACGCCCGGACAGGGCGGCGCGCTGGTCACGTGGACATTGATCGGCGCGGTTGCGGGCGGCATCGTGTTCGGCGCGCTGAGCGATCGCTACGGGCGCGTGCGCGTGCTGACCTGGACGATCCTGCTGTTCGCGATCTTCACGGGCCTGTGCGCATTCGCGCGCGGCTTCGAGGATCTGCTCGTCTATCGCACCATCGCGGGCATCGGCCTCGGCGGCGAATTTGGGATCGGCATGGCCCTCGCGGCCGAAGCGTGGCCTGCAGCCAAGCGCGCCCGCGTGTCGTGCTACGTCGCGCTCGGCTGGCAGGCCGGCGTGCTGTTGGCCGCGCTGCTGACGCCGTTTCTGCTACTCCATATCGGCTGGCGCGGCATGTTCGTGGTCGGCGTGCTGCCCGCGCTGCTCGCGTGGGTGATGCGCAACAAGCTGCACGAGCCGGAAGCGTTCGTGCAGCGCGCGACGCAGCACACGTCCAACGCGTTCCGCATGCTCGTCGCCGACGGCCGCACCGCGCGCACGAGCCTCGGCATCGTGATCCTGTGTTCGGTCCAGAATTTCGGCTACTACGGGATCATGATCTGGCTGCCGACCTTCCTGTCGAAGCAGATGGGCTTCTCGTTGACGAAATCGGGGCTGTGGACGGCGGCGACCGTCGTCGGGATGATGATCGGTGTCTGGGTGTTCGGCCAACTGGCCGATCGCATCGGCCGCAAGCCGACGTTCCTGCTGTATCAGCTCGGCTCGGTCGTGACGGTCATCGCGTATGCGCGGCTGTCGGACCCGACGACGATGCTGTGGGCCGGCGCGCTGATGGGGATGTTCGTCAACGGGATGGTCGGCGGCTACGGGACGCTGATGTCGGAAGGCTATCCGACGGCCGCACGCGCGACCGCGCAGAACGTGCTGTGGAACATCGGCCGCGCGGTCGGCGGCTTCGGCCCGGTCGCGGTCGGCGCGCTCGCCGCGCACTACGGGTTCCAGACGGCCATCGCGCTGCTCGCCGGCCTGTACGTGCTCGACATGATCGCGACGCTGTTCCTGATCCCCGAGCTCAAGGGCGTCGAGCTCGAATGAGCGCGGCGCGCGTACGCGCCGCCACGATTTCACCGGAAACCACGATGCAACGGAAAACCAGGACGATTGGCGTGATGGGCTCGGGCAAGGAGCCGTGGGCCGCATTTTCGGAACCGCTCGGCGCGTGGCTCGCGCAGGCCGGGTTCAATCTGCTGACGGGCGGCGGGCAGGGCGTGATGCTGGCGGTCGCGCGCGCGTTCGCCGGCGTGCCCGGTCGAGCCGGACGATCGATCGGCATCGTGCCGACGCAGGCCGATCCGGTCGCGGGCTTCGTGCCGCTCGACGGCTATCCGCATCCGTTCGTCGACATTCCGGTCCTCACGCCGCTGCCGCGCCGCGAGCCGGGCGCGGCTCCGGACACGATTAACCGCAACTACGTGAACGTGCTGAGCAGCGACCTGATCGTGGCCCTGCCGGGCGGGCACGGGACGGCGGAAGAGATCGCGCTCGCGCAGCGCTGGCGCAAGCCGCTCGTCTGCTTCGGGCCGGACGGTGCGTTTCGGTCGCTTGCCGCGGACGCGGTGTGCACGTCGTCGCTCGACGACGTGATCCGGTTCGTTGGCGATGCGTTTGCGGCGGAGCGGGGGCAGGCGTTGCGGTAGGTCGCTCGACGTTCGATGGCGTGCCTGCGGCTCGCGCCGCCGCAGGCAGGGTTCAAGCGCGTCGCCCCGCGCTCACCGCCCCGTTTTCAACTGCGCCCACAACCGGTTCTGCAGCCGGCGAATCTCGGGCGGCATCGGCTTGAGCAACGTCATCCTGCTCAATACCTCGTCGGACGGATACACCGACGGATCGCGCGCGATCGCGGGCTTCACGTACTGACGCGCGGCCTTGTTCGCGGTCGGGTAGAACACCGCGTTGGTGATGCCCGCATTGACCTTCGGGTCCTGCAGGTAGTTGATCCACTTCAGCGCGGCATCGCGGTTCGGCGCGTCCTTCGGGATCACCATCATGTCGAACCACAGCAGGCCGCCTTCCTTCGGATTCGCGAAGCGGATCTCGTACGGGCGTTTCGCTTCGGCCGCGCGGCGGTGCGCGATGCCGACGTCGCCCGAGTAGCCGAACGACACGCACAGGTCGTTGTTCGCGAGATCGTTGATGTAGCCCGACGAGTTGAACTGCGTGATGTACGGGCGCACCTTCTTCAGCACGTCGTAGGCGGCGCGGTAGTCGGCCGGGTTCGTGCTGTTCGGGTCCTTGCCCATGTACTGCAGCGTCGCGGCGAACACGTCGACGGCCTGGTCGAGGAACGACACGCCGCACCCCTTCAGCTTCGCCATGTTGGCCGGATCGAACACCAGCGCCCAACTGTCGACCGGCGCCTTGTCGCCGAGCGCCTTCTTCACGGCCCGCACGTTGTAGCCGATGCCGTCGGTGCCGTAGGCCCACGGCACGCCGTACTGGTTGCCCGGGTCGGCGTCGGCGACCATCTTCATCAGCAGCGGGTCGAGATTCGACAGGTTCGGCAGCTTCGATTTGTCGAGCGGCTGGTAGACGCTCGCCTGAATCTGCTTGGCCATGTAGTTCGACGTCGGCACGACGATGTCGTAGCCGGAGTTGCCGGACAGCAGCTTCGCCTGCAGCGTGTCGTCGCTGTCGTAGTTGTCGTAGCGAACGTGAAGGCCGGTCTGTTTCTGGAAGTTCGGGATCGTGTCCGGCGCGATGTAGTCGGACCAGTTGTAGATGTTCAGTTCGCCGGCTGCGTGGGCGGCAGTGCCGGCGGCGGCGATCGACAGGATGGCGGCGGCTGAAAGGGTACGGTGGAGCGGGCGGATTCGCATGACGAAGTCTTTCCTGGCGGAGCGCGTCGAGCCCGGTGTGCGGGCCATCGCGCGACGGTTCATCGGATGGAACAGGCGTGCGTGATCCGTGCTGTCGACGAGCACGGGCAGTGCAATGCAATCAGGAGTGCGTTCGATGTCGCGCGGGGCTTGCGGCCAAACGCGGCGCGAGCCGATCCCGTCGCCGCTCAGGCGACACGATGCGCAGGTCGAACGGAACGAAGAAGGGGAAAGGCGCGCTAAGGCAGCAGCGACGCCACGTCGTCGGTATGGATCGCGACGGACGCACGGGCGGCGACGGCGTTGTGACGGCGAACGGAACGGCGGGACAGGATGGTGTAGATCGACAGAGACAGGCGAGGACTTCGCCAGCCGTCACGGTCGTCGAGGGACGGCGGCGCGGCGCGCAGGTTTCGCGCATCGCCTCGTCTCCATCGCACCAGCGGGCCACGGATTCTCACGATTACTCTCGACCGGGTTGTTGAAAGTATTGAACACCCGACGCTTCGCCAACGGCTACCGTTTCAGGCTGCGGTCATCGCGATTGCCGCGGGGCGGCATCGGCTGCATGGCGCGGACTGAAAGCTTGGCATTCAGCGAAATCGCCGAAATATGACGCTCCCGTGAATCATCGGATAAATCGCTGTAAGGATGTCTCCGGATTTTCCCTAGTGATGGGCAGGGTGGCGACGCGGTGCGGCAGCGTGCATGTCGCGCTTGCGAGCGTACTGGCGGCGGCCGGAATGCGGTCGAAGTGATGAGAATATTAGACGGCGGGATGACCCGCGCCGTCTCGCGACGACGAAGCCGGCGCGGTTGTGGCGGCGCGTTATGCGACCCGAATCCCGAAGTTCTCGATCAGCATGGCCGCCTGATCGTAGGAGACGGTCGCGCCGCGCAGCACGCCGGACGCGAGCAGCCTGGGCGTGCCGCCCAGATCCACGTCGCGCAGGTCGGCACCCTCGAAGCGGGCGTCGTTCAGATGTGCGTTGCGCAGGCTGCCGCCTTCGAACACGGCATCGCGGAAGTCCGCGCCGGCGAGATCGGCGTCCGAGAAATCGAGCGCCACGAGCCGGGTTTTACGGAACGAAAAGCGCCGCAGGCTCGCACCGACCAGCAGCGTGCTGGCGAATTCGAGCCCAAGCGATTTGCATTCCTCAAAATCGGCACCGGTCAGCCGGCATTCGTTGAAGCGGACCGATCCGAGCTTGCTGCGCCGCCAGCTCGTATTGTTGAGGTCGCACGACCGGAACGCGGCGTCCTCGAGATCCGACGACGCAAAGTCGGTTTGGCGGGCCCGGCAGCGAATCCACGTGGTGTGTGCGAGCGTGGCGCCGACGAACGACGCTTCCGCGAGCGCGCAGCGCTCGAATCGCGCGCCGCGCAGATCCAGGCGCGACAGATCGGCGCTTTCGAGGTCGCAATCCTCCAGCTGGAGGGGCGCAGGTGAGCCTTCGATGAGCTGCATCAATTCGGCGCGATCCAGCGTGCGGCCGGTCACGAGGACACCTGGAGTCATGAGCGGATCCATTGTCGGGCGAATGTTCGGGGCAGACATTATCCGGATTTCGCGCGCGTCGTGCATCGGGCGGCGTGCGATAGCTAACGCCGGGCTGCTGCCCCCCACGCACGGCGAAGCTGTCCGCCGATATCAATCGCCGGACGGCCCGGGCCGGCTGAAGCGCTGCTCGACGACCTCGGTTCCCCAGTGCGTGCCTGCCGACTCGTTCGTCAGCGCAAAGCCGAACGACTCGTACAGATGGCGCGCCGCATCGAGCCCCTTGAAGGTCCACAGGTAGGTTTCGCGAAACCGGTGTTCGTCGACGAAACGCATCGCCAGCGTCATCAACTGACGCCCGACGCCCGAGCCGCGCAACGCGTCGTTGACGATGAACCAGCGCAAGTGCGCGACGCCCGTCGCCGGGTCGCCGTCGATCGCGAGCGACGCGAGTGTCCGGCCGTCTTCCTGGCACAGCCACAGCGCCTTGCCGTCGGCCGGCAGCGTGCCCGCGAAGGCGGCCAGCTCGGTCGCCACCCGCTGTTCGAAGAAGGCGCCGAAACCCCAGTGTTCCGCATAGAAGCGCGCATGCAGGCTCGCGATGTCGCCGATGCAGCCCAGCTGATAGCCTTCGCGAATCGACGGCGCATCGGTGGGTGCGACGGGCGCGCGGGCCGCGTTGTCCTGGGCGAGCGCATCGGCATACAGCGCGAGCGAACGCAGCAGCGCTTGCTGGTCGGCCGGAATCATCCGGCGCAGCGCGTTCGACACCTGATCGGTCGCGAACGTATCGATTCTTTTTCGGAGCTTTTTGCCTTCGGCGGTCAGGTACAGCTCGATCGCCCGCGCGTCTTCGCTCGACACGCGCCGCTCCACGATACCGGCGGCTTCGAGCCGCGCGAGTTGCCGGCTCGTGTTCGATTTGTCGAGCCGCAGGATGGCGCCCAGATCCTTCGCGTTGATGCCGGGCGCCATCCCGATCTCAAGGATCGCGTGCACGGCCGACGGCGCCCAGTCGCTGTCGGCCAGCGTCGCGCGCATGAAGCCGAGCTCGCGTACCAGTTTGCGCGAGAAGTCGCGCAATTCGAGGATGGTCGCGTCGCGCGGCTTGGCCGGCGCGTCGATGAGGTCCATGGTCTGCCCCTGAAAGGTTGCGTATCGCAATCGATAATAGTTGCGGGTCGCAACTTGATCAAGGCGGATTTTCACGTAATCGATTGCTTCGGGGCGGCGCATCCGTGCGGCCGCCACCGCGACGGGTACTGAAGCGGATGGCCGGGCGCGGCGAAGTGGCTGCATACTGGGCGGCGTTGGCAGAGCTGCGAGCAGGGGCATCGGCCGACCCTCGATCGACGACCGCGGACCACGGAGATCACCATGAACAAGCTGTTGCCGATGACGATCGCGTTGCTGGCCGGGAGTGGCCTCGGCGCGGTGCCGCTCCATGCGGCCGGCGTGATGGATGCGGCGCCGTGCAGCGCCGCGCATGCGGCGGATCAGCGCGGCGGGAACGCCGCGATGCCGGGCACGTCGGTCCGCAGCTTCTCGACCGCCGGTTGTTCGGGTGCGGTTTTGCAGGGCGACCGGGCCACGGCGACCGTCAACGGCGACAGGGTGGAGTTGCGCGACGGCGTCGTCTATGTGAACGGCCGATCGTATGGTGCCGTCACGCCCGCGCAGACCGTCGAATACGAAGTCGCGCGCGATCGGCGCACATTGAAGGTCGACGGAAAAACGCGCGCGCCGCTGCGCTGATGCGTCTGGTTGTTTTCTGCAACGCGCGATGTCGATTCACTTCCCGAAGCCGGTGCAACGAAGCACCGGCCCGGGCGCGACTCAGGACGTGGCGACCGAGGCGACCGAGACGACCGTCTCGGCCGGGCTGCCAGGCGGCTGGCCGGTTTGCCGGCGCGAGCGGCCCGAGCTGAGGTACGCGGCGATCGAGTCCTGCGTGATCTCGCCGAGCCACGCACCGTCGGGGTCGAGCACCGGCATCCACGACGCGCTGTACTGGTACATCTTCGACAGCACGATGCGCAGGTTGTCATCCGCCGCGACGCCGGCCGGGAACGGCGTCACGCGTTCGCCGCACACGCCGCCGTCGGTGCGTGCCGCGCGGCGCGTCACGTAGCCGAGCGCCCGGCCCGCGTCGTCGAGCACGGTCAGGTAGCGGCAGTCGGTTTCGTCCATCACCGCCAGTGCGTGTGCGAGCGGCGTATCGACGCGCGCGGTTTCGGGTTGCGTGGCGGCGTCGCCGGCCTTCACGAGCAGCAGGCGCTTGAGTGTGCTGTCCTGGCCGACGAACTGCGCGACGAATTCGTCGCGCGGGCGGGCGAGCAGCGTGTCGGGGTGATCGTACTGAACGAGCTGGCCGCGCCGGAACACGGCGATGCGATCGCCGAGCTTGATCGCTTCGTCGATGTCGTGGCTCACCATGATCACGGTCTTGTTCAGTTGCCGCTGCATCTGGAAGAACTCGTTCTGGATCGATTCGCGATTGATCGGATCGACCGCGCCGAACGGCTCGTCCATCAGCAGCACGGGCGGATCGGCGGCCAGCGCGCGAATCACGCCGATGCGCTGCTGCTGCCCGCCCGACAGCTCGCGCGGATAGCGCTTCAGGTACAGCTTCGGATCGAGCGCGACCATCGACATCAGGTCGCGCGCGCGTTCGGCGCAGCGCTTCTTGTCCCAGCCGAGCAGGCGCGGCACGACGGTGATGTTTTCCTCGATCGTCATGTTCGGGAACAGGCCGATCTGCTGGATCACGTAGCCGATGTGGCGCCGCAGGTCGACTTCGTTCAGCTGTGCCGTGTCCTCGCCGTTGATGAGCACGCGGCCCGACGTGGCGGCGATGAGCCGGTTGATCATCTTCAGCGTGGTGGTCTTGCCGCAGCCCGACGGGCCGAGGAACACGCAGATTTCCCCTTCGGGCACCGACAGGCTCACGGAGTCGACCGCGCGCACGGCCTGGCCGTCCTTGCGCGTGAAGGTCTTGGTCAGTTGGTCGAGTTCGATCATGTCTTCTGCACTCCCTTCGGTGTCAATGCACGTTGCAGCATCTGCAGCAGCCGGTCGGCGACGATCGCGAGCAGGCTCACGAGCACCGCGCCCACCAGCAGCTTCATCATGCTGCTCTGCCCGATCGCACGCAGGATCAGCGTGCCGAGGCCGCCCGCGCCGATCACGGCGGCGATCGTCATCACGCCGATGTTCATCACGACCGCGGTGCGCACGCCCGCGAGAATCACCGGCACCGCGAGCGGCAAGTCGACGAGACGCAGGCGCTGCCACGAGGTCATCCCGATGCCGGTGCCGGCTTCCTTGATCCCTGCATCCACGTTGTGCAAGGCCAGGTACGTATTGCGCATGATCGGCAGCAGCGAGTAGAGGAATACGGCCGTGATCGCGGGCGCGGCGCCGATGCCCTGGCCGAAGCGCGAGAAGAACGGGATCATCAGGCCGAACAGCGCGATGGACGGCAGCGTGAGCACGAGCGTGGCGATGCCGAGCAGCGGCCCGGCGAGCCATTCGTGGCGATTGATCAGGATGCCGAGCGGTACGCCGGCGACGATCGCGCAACCTACGGCGATCGCGACGAGCCACACGTGCTGCAGCGTGAGCTGCAGCAACTCGGGCCAGCTCGAAGCGAGATAGTCGAATACGCTCATCGGTCCTCCTTCAGGGCAGCGGGTGGGTGCGCAGGAACGCATCGGCGACGTCGCGCGGCGACTTGCCGTCGAGATCGACGGCCTTGGCCATCGCCTGCATCGCGTCGTTGTCGAGCGCGGCCGACAGCGCGTTGAGCTGCGTCGCGAGCTTCGGATTGCTTTCAAGCGTGCCCTTGCGGACCACGGGCGTCGCGTTGTACGGCGGGAAGAAGTGCTTGTCGTCCTCGAGCGGCACGATGCCGAAGCCCTTCACGCGGCCGTCGGTCGTGTAGACGAGGCCGATCTTCAACTGATTGTTGTGCAGGGCCGTATAGACGAGCCCCGGATCCATCTGCTTCAGTTGCGCGCGGCTGAACTGCATGCCGTAGGCGGCGAGCAGCGGCTTCAGGCCGTCGGGGCGATTCGCGAATTCCGCATCCATGCCGAATACGTAATGCTTCGCGGCGGGATCGTTCTTCAGGTGCTCGGCGAGCTGCGACACCGTGCGGATGCCGGTGGCCTGCGCGAGTTCGCTCGGCAGGCCGATCGCGTAGGTGTCGTTGAGCGGCGACGCATCGAGCCACACGAGCCCGCGCGGCACGTCGAGCGCCTTGACGCGCCGGTACATCTCCTCGGGCGACAGCTTGTCCTGGATCTTGTTGTAGACGAGCGCCGCCGTGCCCGTGTAGTCCCACATCAGGTCGAACTGGCCGTTCTCCAGCGCGCTGCGCGCGAGCGTGCTGCCGAGCCCGGCGCGGACTTCGACGTCGTAGCCGCGCGAGCGCAGGTATTGCGACGTGAGTTCCGCCAGCACGTACTGCTCGGTGAAGTTCTTCGCGCCCAGCACGAGCTTCGCGGCGAACGCCGGCGTGCTCGCGGCGACGCACAGCGCGCCGACGGTGCACAGGCGTGCGAACGATCGAAGGATGCGATGAAGCGTCATGCGGCACCTCCGTGGCGTGCCAGCCAGTGACGGCTGCCGGCCGCGACGATGCCGTCCAGCACCAGTGCCAGGATCGCGGTGAGCGATGCGCCGAGCAGCAGCAGCGGCTGGTTGTCGAGGTAGATGCCGGGGAAGATCAGCGAGCCGAGACTGTCCGCGCCGATCAGGTACGCGAGCGGCGCCGTGCCGACGTTGATCGCGAGCGCGGTGCGCACGCCGCCGACGATGATCGGCAAGGCGTTGGGCAATTCCACGCGAACCAGCGATTGCCAGCCCGTCATGCCGATGCCCTTGGCGGCTTCGCGCAGCGCGGCCGGTACGTTCTTCATCCCTTCGTAGGCGTTACGCGTGACGGGCAGCAGCGAGGCGAGAAACAGCGCGACGATCGCCGGCACGTTGCCGATGCCGAAGATGCCGAGCGCGATGGCGAGCACCGCGAGCGACGGGATCGTATTGCCGATGTTGAAGACCTGCATGAAGCGCTCGGCCTGGCGCTGGAATCGCGGCCGGCTCAGCAGTACGCCGGCCGGCACGCCCACGGCGATGGCCAGTGTCATCGAATAGACGACCAGCAGCATGTGCTGGCCCGCGTAGTAGGCGAGATCGTCCGAGCGCTGCTTGAACGTCTCGGCGCCGATGCCGCGCGCCAATGCCCATCCCACGGCGATGATGGCCACCAGGCTGCCCACCAGCTGGACAGTGCGTCGAGTCATGAAGATACGCCTCCTCGATTCGGTGCGGCGCGCGCAGGCGCACGCCGCGATGACGCCGCATGGCGTCGCGATGGAAGTTCGTGATCCCGGCATGGCCGCGATTGAACTGACGGAAACAGTGCTGCCGGCTGCACCGAGGTGCGGCTGGCGGTCGGTTGAACGCGACGACGCGTTCGTCTGATTGTCAGGTTCAGCCCGGCGGCGCCGTAACGGCGAGGCGCGTTCGAGCAGGGCACCGTCCTGTGAAGACGGCATGGATGCGGGCGGCTTGGCGCCGACCGCTGGGGCCGGAGGCCCCTTTGACGTGGCGAAACGGATGCATGCGCAACGAAGTGCGAAATGACATCACGTTGCGCACGAGATCATGCGTTTTGTGATGAAGTTGAGGCGAGTATAGAACAATCGATCGAACGCGTCTACCGTGGGGAGCGATCGCGGCGATGCGTGGCCGGTCGTGCGAGGGCCACGAGCAGGGTGCGTGAAAATTGATTCGAAGCCCGAATCAGTGGACGAGACCGGCGTGGCGACGGGCGATGCGCGAGCGGTCTCGCCGCATGAAATCGTTACCGCGCGATGCGGCGCGCGGTGGTGCCGATCACGTTGGTCAGCAGCCGCACGATCGTCAGCGCGGTCATCTCGCGCACATCGAGCGCCGGGTGATATTCGACGACGTCGATTCCCGCGAGGCGCGTGTTCGCGCACAGGTGCCGCAGTACGCCGCGCGTCTGGTGGAACGTCAGGCCGCCCGGCATCGGCGCGACCACGCCCGGCGCGATGCTCGGGTCGAGGCCGTCGATGTCGACGGTCACGAACCACGGCGCGTCGTCCACGAGGTGCCGCGTGACGGCTTCGATGCCTTCATCGTGCACGACGTCGGCCGGCACGAGCACGTTGCCCGAGCGCAGCGCGTCCTCCACGTCGCTCGGGCGCGCGCTGCCGCTGCCGCGCAGGCCGACCTGGACGATCCGCCTGACGAACGGCATCTCGCGGATGCGCCGGATCGGGCTCGAATAGCCGTGCCGTTCGCCGTTCACCTCGTCGCGGAAGTCGAGATGCGCGTCGAACTGCAGCACGTTCAGCGGTCCGTACGCCTCGAACGCGCGCACGCACAGCGCCGGAATCGAATCGTCGCCGCCGAGCACCACCGGAATCGCGCCGCGCTCGAGCAGCGACGCGACGGCGGACGTCACGGCCGCCGCGTTGCGCGCGACGTCCAGCGTGCCGGGCAGGTTGCCGCAATCGACGCAGGTCGCGCCCGTGTCGCCGAACAGCGTGCCTTGCAGGTCGAAGTCATAGTGTCCGATCTGGCGCCCGTAGCGGAAGCTGCGCTCGCGCACCTTGTCGGGCGCGTTGGACGCGTCGCAGTGCAGCAGCGCCGGGCCGTACGGCACGCCGTACGGCGCGCCGAGGACGGCGAACGTGGCGGAGACTCGCTCCGTATCCGGCTCGCAACCCTGAGCAAGAAACGGCACCTTCGGTGAATCGCAAAGCATGTTTTCCTCGTTGAATAAGCGGGCCGAACGTGTGTGAACGTGTGACCGTCAGTCGGCGACCACGTGTTCGAGCACGTCGGAGCGGATCGGCCCGAGCATGAAGATGTAGATCAGGCATCCGATGATCGCCATGATCGACGCCGAGATCAGGCCGGGTGTGAACGAGCCGGTCGCGTCCTTCAGCAGGCCGATCACGGCCGGGCTCGCGATGCCCGCGAGATTGGAGATGCAGTTCTGGAACCCGGCGACCGTGCCGGCCACCGAGCGTTCGCCGCGTGCGGACACGTCGGCCGGCAGCGCGAGAATGCTCGACGTGGCGACCGACACGCCGAAGAACGCGATCGACAGGAGCAGCAGCGCGAGCCAAGCCTGCGACGCGAGCCCCGCCAGACCGATCGTCGCGCTCAGCGCCATCCCGACGACGATGCAGAACTTGCGCGCAAAGTTCAGGCCGTAGTGGCTTGCCGCGATGCGGTCGGAGATCCAGCCGCCGACCCACGAGCCGATCAGCCCCGCGAGGCCCGGCAGGATGCCGTAGAAACCGAGCTGCAGCAGGCTGAAACCGCGTTCCTTCACCAGGTAGGTCGGGTACCACGTGATGAAGAAGTAGACGACGTAGCCCTGGCAGGCGAAGCCGAACGACATTGCCCACACCACACGCGACGTGAACAGCCGGCCCCACTTGATGCGGACCGGTGCGTGCTTTTCGGTGGGTGCGTCCTGGTCGACGTGCTTGGCTTCTGCCGCGTTGACGAAGCGGTTCTGCGACGGAAACTCGCTCGCGACCAGCAGCCAGACGACGACCCACACGAGGCCGATCGCGCCGGTGAAGATGAACGACGCGCGCCAGCCGTACGCGGTGATGATCGCGGTGCAGATCGGCAGCGCGATCAGTGTGCCGCCGCGCGCGCCGCAATCGTAGATGCCGGACGCGAGGCCGCGTTCGGTCGGCGGGAACCAGCGCTCGACGAATTTCGTCGCGGACGGGAACGCGCCGGCTTCGCCGACGCCGAGCAGGAAACGCAGGCCGAGCAGCGACGCGCCGCCGCGCGCGAGGCTCGTCGCCATCGTGAATGCCGACCACCACACGACCGCGCCCGCGAACACGAGTTTCGCGCCGAACCGGTCGACGAGCATGCCGGCCGGGATCTGGCAGGCCGCATAAGTCCAGAAGAACGCGCCGAGGATCAGGCCCGATTCGGCGGACGACAGGTGCAGCTCCGTATTCATGTACGGCAGCGCGACCGCCAGGTTGGCGCGGTCCATGTAGTTGGTGACGATCGCGAGAAACGCGAGGAACACCATGAACCAGCGGAATTTGGTGGGCTTGTGCGCCCGTGAGCTCGACATTGTCTGCATCGTTGTGTCCCCTGACCTGCCCGTTGCGGCCGCTTTTGTGTTCAAAGCCGTGATTTCATCGAATTCCGGCCTGTTCCGCCAATACATTGTCGGACCGCGATCTATAACCGTGGGTTATGCTCTCGCGATCGCGCGGCGTCGAAAGGAGGCGGAACATGGCAAGGCGAACGCTGAACTATCACCAGGTCGAACTGCTGTACGAGGTGGTCCGGTGCCGGACGCTGACGGCGGCGGCGCGCAATCTGCACATCTCTCAGCCGGCGGTCACGAAGCAGTTGAAGGTGCTGGAAGAAAGCCTCGGCGTCGAGCTGTTCAAGCGCGAGAAAGGCCGGTTGCTGCCGACGGCCGAAGCGATCCTGCTGTTCGAGCAGACCGAGCGGACCAACGCGAGCCTGCATGCGCTCAACGAACTCGCGGACGGCTTGCGCGCGGGCACGCTCGGCCGCCTCGGCATCTGCGCGTATCCGGCGGTCACCGAACGGCTGCTGCCGGAAGCGATCACCGTGTTCCAGGCGAAGTACCCGAAGGTGTTCGTCGAAGTCGCGATCGAGAACGCGGAGCGGATGCTCGATCTCGTCGAGAGCCAGCAAGTGGATCTCGGCATCTGCGCGCCGTTTCGCGCGATGCGCAACGTCACCGAACAGCATCTGCTCGATTCGACGATCGTCTGCGCGATGCGCGCCGACGATCCGCTGGTCGTGCAGCAGACGGTGACGCTCGCCGATCTCGAAGCCGGCGGGCTGACGAGCGTCGATGCGCTGGAAGGCATCCCCGAACTGGAGGCGCTGCTGTCGGCGTCCGAGAACCGGCACACGATTCACGCGCGCGTGTCGAGTTCGGCGCTCGCGTGCCGGATGGTGCAACTGGCCGGGCGGCGCGCGATCGTCGACAGCCTGACCGCCGCGTCGATCGATGCGGCCGGCCTCGCGTTCGTGCCGATCGACACGATTCCGCCGCGCCGTATCGCGATGCTGCGCCCGTCGCTGCGGCCGGGTAGTGCGTTCACCGAAGCGTTCTGCCGGATCCTCGAAAGCCAGGCGAAGCGACTTCAGGTCGACATGACGCGCCGGTGCGCGAGCCGGCGGCGCGTCAGGGCGAAGGGGTAACGCATCCGCGTGACGCGTCGGTGTCCGACGCCGAGCGCGGCGTCTTGCCGGTCCAGCGCCGGTACGCGTGACGGAAGCTGCGCGGTTCGCTGTAACCGAGCCGCTCGGCGATCGCGGCGACGCTCAACGCATGATCGTCGAGCAACCGCACGGCTTCGTCGCGACGCACGTCGTCGAGCAACGACTGGAACGTGATGCCGTCCTTGTCGAGCCGCCGGCGCAGCGTGCGTTCGGTCAGGTGCAGCGCGCCGGCGAGCGCCGTCATCGACTTGAACCGCACGAGGTCGCGCGCCATCAATTCCTTCGCGCGATCGGCGAAGCGCGTGCCGACCGACGCGGCCCACTGCCGTTCGAGCACCTCGCACTGGCCGTGCAGCGCATTGAAGCTGACTTCGTTCGCGAGGCGCGGCGCTTCCGTGCCGTTCACCGACGTGAACACGAGCCGGTTGTCGGCCGCATTGAAGACGACCGGGCAGCCGAAGTGGCGCGCGTAGTCGGCCGCGTTGCGCGGCGTGCGGCGCGCGAGCTGCACCTGCTCGGGCCACACCGGCTTGCCGACGAGGTCGGACACGATCAGGCGCAGGCTCGACAGGCACATGTCGGCCTGGAACACCTCGAGATCGGGCTCGCCGTTGTAGCGGCCGATGGTCACGCTCATGCCGCCGGCATGCGCGTCGATACGCACGTCGAAATACAGCCCCATGAACAGCGGAAACTGGCCCATGCAGCGGAACGCCTGCATCACCGAGCCGCTGATCAGCATCGCGTAGCCGGCGAGACCCAGCGTCGACACATGCAGCCGCGCGCCGATCGACAGCCCGATCGACGGCACGCCGCTGCAGCGCAGCAGGTTGCGAAAGCAACGTTGCTCCTGGCCGCGATTCACGTGCAGGTTCGGCGATGCGACTTCGTCCGCGCCGAGCCCCGTGCCTTCGAGCAGTGCGGCGCCGTCGATGCGCCGCACGCGGCACTCGTCCAGCGCGACCGCGATCGCGTGAACCGTGGCGGGAATATCCTCCTGGCGTCCGGCCGGACGCGCGAGGCCGAGCGCCGAACGCAGGCTGCGTTCGGCCCGGCTCTGGTTTCGTTGGGAACGGCTGTCCATGGTGCCGATGCGGTGACGGGGTCGCACAGAACATAGCCGGAATGTCCGCAAAACGCCAGTGCCGCACAGCAGCATGCAGGGCGGCAGGGCACCATGCCCGACGATGTGTCCGGAAATATCCCTCGATTACGTCCGCTTTTCTCATTCGTCGTCGATTTTTTGGCGCACCACACTTTCTTCCAGTCGTGCCCCGCCGGCAGCGCCGGACGCACGCGTGTTGAAGTCATGGACGCCACCCACGTGAGGACAGCATGGACAACGACAGGCCAGGTCGAACCGCATCAGCCGCCGCGATGCACGAGTTCGAGGCGTACGCGCCGCGCGGCGACACCGACGCACGCAAGCCGCACCTGCTCGGACTCTCGACGCTGGTGATCTTCGGCCTCGCGTACATGCTGCCGATGACGGTGTTCACGACCTACGGCCTCGTCACGAGCGAGACGAACGGGCATCTGACGGCCGCGTACGCGGTCACGCTGATCGCGATGCTGTTTACCGCGCGCAGCTACGGCCACATGGCGCGGCTGATGCCGAGCGCCGGCTCGGCCTACACGTTCGCGAGCCGCAACTTCGGCACGTCGGCCGGTTTCATGGTCGGCTGGGCGTTGCTGATGGATTACCTGTTCATTCCGATGATCAGCTATCTCGCGATCGGCATCTACATGAAACAGATTTTTCCGACGGTGCCGGCCAGCGTGTGGATCATCGGCAGCATCGCGCTGATCACCGGGCTGAACATCGTCGGCATCCGGCTCGTCAATCGCGTGAACCTGATCCTGATCGCGAGCCAGCTCGTGTTCATCGCGGTCTTCGTGATCGCGTCGGCGCACGTCGCGGCGGGCGAAGGGCTGTCGATTGCCATCGCGTTGCCGTCGTCCGGCGATGCACGCGCGATCTTCGCCGGCGCCGCGATTTTGTGCCTGTCGTTCCTCGGCTTCGATGCGGTCACCACGCTGTCGGAGGAAACGCGCGAGCCGCGGCGCACGGTGCCGCGCGCGATCCTGCTCTGCACGCTCGCGAGCGGCCTGCTGTTCATGCTGATCGCGTATGTCGGTCAAGTGGTGTTTCCCGACTGGCATGCGTTCAAGGATCTCGATTCGGCGAGCCTCGAACTGATGCGGCGGGTCGGCGGCCGCACGCTGTCGGCGTTCTTCGTCGCGGTGTACGTGGCCGGCTGCTTCGCGAGCGCGATGGCGGGCCAGGCGAGCGTGACGCGCGTGCTGTTCGCGATGGGCCGCGACCGCGTGCTGCCCGAATGCGTGTTCGGCCATCTGCATGCGCGGTTGCATACGCCGGTGCGGGCGACGCTCGCGGTCGGCGTCGTGTCGCTGTCCGCGCTGTTCATCACGCTCGATCTCGCGTCGACGATGATCAGTTTCGGCGCGCTCGTCGCGTTCGCGATCGTGAACCTGTGCGTGATGCGCAGCTATCTGAGCCGGCCCGAGCATCGCCACGCAGCGGGCTGGATTGCATACGGCCTGATGCCGGCGATCGGCTTCGCGATGAACGTGTGGCTCTGGTCGGGGCTGTCGCGCCAGACGTTCTACGTCGGCATCGGCTGGCTCGTGGTCGGGCTCTGCCAGCTCGTCTGGCTGACGCGCGGTTTCACGCGGCCGGCGCCGACGCTGTCGATGAATTGAATGACCGGCTGCGCGATGCCGGTTTTGAAACCCTGAAGGAGGAGTGATCCATGCACGCTGTTGACGTCAATCTCGATGCGGACCTGCAGGCGCTGGGCAAGCGCCATCTGCTGATGCACTTCACGCATGCCGATGCATACCGCGAGAACGCGCTGACCGTGTTCGACCGCGGCGAAGGCTGCTGGCTCGTCGACCGCAGCGGCAAGCGCTATTTCGACGGGCTGGCCGGGCTGTACTGCGTGCAGGTCGGCTACAGCCACGGCGCGGAGATCGGCGATGCGATTCGCGAGCAGATGGTGCGGCTGCCATTCGCGACCAACTGGGGCTACGGGCACGAACCGGCGATCCGGCTCGCGCACCGGCTCGCGGCGCTCGCGCCCGAGGGCCTGAACCGCGTGTTCTTCACGTCGAGCGGCTCGGAGTCGAACGAATCGGCGATCAAGCTGGTGCGCCAGTATCACCAGTCGCGCGGCGAGCCGCAGCGGCGCAAGTTCATCGCGCGGCGCGTCGCGTATCACGGCACGTCGTTCGGCGCGCTCGCGCTGAACGGGATGACGAACTTCCGCAAGCATTTCGAGCCGCTGATGTCGGGCGTGCGGCACGTGGGCAACACGAAACGCTACGGCCGCCCGGCGGGCGAGACGGAGGCGCAGTTCACGCGCCATCTGCTCGACGAAATCGAATCGCTGATCGTGCAGGAGGGGCCGGACACGGTCGCCGCGATCGTCGTCGAGCCGCTGCAGAACGCGGGCGGCAGCCTGACGCCGCCGGCCGGCTACGCGGCCGGGCTGCGCGACATCTGCGACCGGCACGGCGTGCTGCTCGTGGCCGACGAGGTGATCTGCGGGTTCGGCCGGCTCGGCGAGTATTTCGGGTCGGCGCGCTACGGGCTGAAGCCGGACATCATCACGTTCGCGAAGGGCATCGCGTCGGGCTACGTGCCGCTCGGCGGCGTGATCGCGAGCGACGCGGTCGTCGACACGGTGCTCGACGGGCCGCAGCAGATGTTCCTGCACGGCGCGACCTACGGCGGCCATCCGGTCGCGTGCACGGCCGCGCTCGCGAACCTCGCGATCATGGAGCGCGAAGGGGTGCTCGCGAACGTTCGCGACAACGAAGCGGTGTTTCGCCGGACGCTCGACGGGCTGCTCGAACTGCCGTGCGTCGGCGACGTGCGCGGCGACGGCTATCACTATTCGCTCGAACTCGTGACCGACAAGGTCGCGCGCCGCTGGGCGGCCGGCATCAGCGCGCAGGCGTTCGTGTCGACGCTGCTCGCGCCGGCGATCTTCGACGCGGGGCTGCTGTGCCGCGCGGGCGTGGATCACGAAGGCACGCCGATCGTGCAGTTTTCGCCGCCGCTGGTGATGTCGCGCGACGAGATCGCATGGTTCGTCGCGCAGATCCGCGACATCCTCGTCGAGACCTACGCGCGGGCGACGCGCTGAGCGCGGCATCCGTCATTCCAGGAGCATTCGATGCGAACCTCACAGCAGTCCTATATCGACGGCCAGTGGCGCGATCCGGCCGAGGCGCGATCGATCGACGTGATCGATCCGGCCACCGCGCGGCCGTATGCACGGCTCGCGATCGGCGACGCGGCCGAGGTCGACCGTGCGGTCGGCGCGGCGAAGCACGCGTTCGACACGTATTCGCGCTGGTCGGTGGACGAGCGCGTCGCGTTGCTGAAGCGCGTCCTCGAGATCTACCAGCGCCGCTACGAAGAAGTCGCGCAGACGATCAGCCAGGAGATGGGCGCGCCGATCGCGTTCGCGCGGGCGATGCAGGCGGCGGTCGGCACCGCGCATCTCGAACAGACGATCCGCGCGCTGCAGTCGTTCCGCTTCAGCACGCAGACCGGCTCGCTGCTGGTGTCGCACGAGCCGATCGGCGTGTGCGCGCTGATCACGCCGTGGAACTGGCCGATCAACCAGATCGTGTGCAAGGTCGCGCCGGCGCTCGCGGCCGGCTGCACGATGGTGCTCAAGCCGAGCGAGATCGCGCCGTTCAGCGCGATCCTGTTTGCGGAGATCCTGCACGAAGCCGGTGTGCCGGCCGGCGTGTTCAACCTCGTGCACGGCTACGGACAGGAAGTGGGCGACGCGCTGTCGCGGCATCCGGACGTCGACATGGTGTCGTTCACGGGCTCGACGCGCGCGGGCGTCGAGGTCGCGAAGGCGGCGGCCGATACCGTGAAGCGCGTGCACCAGGAGCTCGGCAGCAAGAGCCCGAACCTGATCCTGCCCGATGCCGACATCGAGGATGCCGTCACGCGCGGCGCGCGCAGCTGCTTCAGCAACAGCGGCCAGTCGTGCAACGCGCCGACGCGCATGCTGGTGCACGTCGATCATCTGGCGCGGGCCGAGCAGGCGGCGCGCCGGGAAGCGGAACGCACCGTCGTCGGCGATCCGCGTTCGACGGAAACCGGCATCGGGCCGGTGGTCAGCCGCACGCAGTTCGAGCGCATCCGGCACTTCATCCGGCTCGGGATCGAAGAGGGCGCGACGCTCGTCGCCGGCGGCCCCGGCCGGCCGGAGGGGCTCGCGGACGGGTTCTACGTGCGGCCGACGGTGTTTTCGAACGTCACGCCGGGCATGACGATCGCCACGGAGGAAATCTTCGGACCGGTGCTGTCGATCATGACCTACCGGACCGAGGACGAGGCCGTCGCGCTCGCGAACGATTCGGTCTACGGGCTCGCGGCGTACGTGCAGTCGAAGGATCTCGAGCGCGCGCGCCGGATCGCCGCGCGGTTGCGCGTCGGCAACGTCCACATCAACTACCCGGCATGGAACCCGGCCGCGCCGTTCGGCGGCTACAAGCGCTCGGGGAACGGGCGCGAGTACGCGGAGTTCGGCCTCGTCGAGTATCTGGAAACGAAGGGCACGACCGGGTACACGGAAGGCGACGCGCGATGATGGCCTGAGCGCGCGGAAGAAGTCCGCGGGGTCGCCGCGCAGCGGCCGGCCCCGACGCCACGCCGCCGGTGCCGCCGCTCAGCGCTCTTCCGCGTCCGCCTCGGCCGCATCGGGTCCCGCCACCGGCGCGGCGGCGGCCCGCCGGCGAATCTCGGAATCGAGGATCAACCGCCCGCGCAGCTTCCCTTTCATCCGCTTCACATGCTTGGGCGCCTCGGTCATGTGCTCGACCATCAGCGCCCGGACGCGCTCGGCGTCGCGCTCGCGCGCGGCCTGCAGGATCGCCTTGTGAATCGACACGTTCGCTTCGCCGAAGCGCTTGTGCTCGACGAGCGGCGTATCGTTCCGGAACTCGATCAACTGCCGGATCATCTCGTTGATCAGTTCGCAACTGAAGCGCAGGAACGGATTCGGATTCGCGGCCGCGAGGATATCGTGGAACGTCGTGTCCTCCTGCCGCTGACGCAGCATGTGGCCGCGATCGTGCACGCCCGACGCGCCGTCGCAGCACGCGATGTTCGCTTCCAGCGCCGCGAAGTCGCGCTCCGTCAGGTGCGGCACGGCGCCGGCGGCCAGCTCGGGTTCGAGCAGCTTGCGCACCGTATAGATGTCGTCGATCGTCACGTCCTTGAAGAACAGGTAGTTCTGCAACAGCTGAAGCGTGCGGTCGAGCGGCACCTCGACGACCATCCCGCCGCCCGACGGCCCCGTGGTGACCTTGATGAGCCCCTGCACCTCGAGCGACTTCAGCGCTTCCCGGATCGTGCTCTTGCTCACCGCATAGAGCTGCTGCAGCTCGGCTTCGCGCGGCAGGCGGTCGCCCGGCTTCAGGTCCTTCTCGGTGATCAGCCGCTTGATCTCCTCGGCGACGAGGTCGGCCCGCTTCGGCTGCTTGATTTCGACCGCGAGGCCCGCCCTGGCTCGGTCCATGACCATCTTCACGACTCCTTTGTCTGACCGCGCGCCGCGTCATCGTCGACGATCGGTCCCGGCGCGGGTACGGAATTTTGCCTGATTGACACCAATTTTGATCAACTCTAGCATCAGGTTCATTCTATTTATCATGATAAATAGAATGAACCGGCGGTGCGCATCCAGGAGTGGCGTGGGCACGGTTTGGCAGTCGGTCGTATCGCGTGTGTCCCCCATCATGAGGAGCGTCAACTTGAATCGCCGAGAACTGTTGAAACTGGCCGCGCTGTCGGCCGTGCCGGGCGCGCTCGGCAGCATGTCGTCCCGTGTCGCGTTCGCGCAGGGCTCGCCCATCCAGCTCGCCTGCCCGGTGCCGATGTCCGGCCCGTTCGCCGCCAACGGCAAGTACGCCGATCTCGGCATGCAACTGGTCGTCAAGCAATACGGCAAGGTGCTCGGCGCGCCGCTCGCCTATACGGCGCTCGATACCGAGGGCAAGCCCGCGACCGCCGTGCGGCGCGTGCAGGAGATCGCGCAGCAGAAGGGCGTGCGATTCTTCGCGGGCGGCATCCTGTCGTCCGAATCGCTGGCGATGGGCAAGGAAGTCCAGAAGGCGGGCGGCGTGTTCATCACGACGGCCGGCGCGGACGAGATCACCGGCAAGGACTGCAACGCGGCGACCTTCCGCTGGTCGGTGCCGACCTTCGGCGCGATCGAGCAGACGGTGCGCCCGTTGATCCAGATGCTGCCGAAGGCGAAGCGCTGGTACACGATCACGCCGCAATACGTGTTCGGCGACGGGCTGCTGTCGGCCGCGAAGGCGATCTTCAAGGAAAAGGGCATCGAGCACGTCGGCAACAGCTACCACTCGCTCGCCGAGAAGGAGTTCAGCGGCTACCTGACGAACGCGGCCGCCGCGCAGCCCGACGTGCTGCTGATCCTGAACTTCGGCTCGCAATCGTCGGACACGCTGCGCCAGGCCGTCAGCTTCGGGATGAAGCGCAACTGCACGATCCTGCTCGCGTGGGCGTCGGGCCTCGAACAGTTCGAGGCGCTCGGGCCGGACATCTGCGATGGCGTGTATTTCGGCGCGCAGTACTGGCACGGCATCGATTCGCCGCTGAACCGCGATCTGGTGAAGCGCGCGAACGCCGCGTTCAAGGCGAACCCGAACTACAGCCTCGCGGGTTCGTACATCTGCTCGAAGATCCTGATCGACGCGATGGTGAAGGCCGGCAGCGCCGATCCGAAGAAGGTCGTCGCCGCGATGGAAGGGATGAAGTACGACGGCCTCACGGGCCCGGAGGAAATCCGCAAGGGCGACCACCAGGTGCTGAAGAACTACTACCTGCTGAAAGGCAAGCCGAAGGCCCGGATGAAGAACGCGGACGACTATGCGGACATCGTCAGCTCGGGCCAGTCGTTCCTGCCGCTCGACAAGACGGGCTGCAAGCTCGCTTGACGCCGTGCATGCGTTCGCGGCGCATCGCGCGCCGCGGGCGTCCGTTACCTTCCTTTCCGACACGGAAGCCATGAACGTCTATCTGCTGCAGATCGTCAACGGCATCGGCGTGGGCATGCTGTATTTCCTGCTCGCCGTCGGCCTGTCGATCGTGTTCGGCCTGCTGCGCTTCGTGAATTTCGCTCACGGCGCGTTCTATTTGCTCGGTGCGTATCTCTGCTACCAGGCGCTGCAATGGTCGGCGAATTTCTGGGTCGCGCTCGCGATCGTGCCGCTCGTGGTCGGCGCGTTCGCGTGGGGCGTCGAAAAACTCGTGCTGCGCCACGTGTACGCGCAGCAGCACGAATTCCACATCCTCGCGACGGTGGGGCTCGCGCTCGTGCTGCAGGAGTGCGCGATCCTCGCGTGGGGGCCGCTCGGCGACAACGTGCCGCCGCCCGACGCACTGAACGGCGTCGTGATCTGGGGCGGCTTCGTCTATCCGAAGTACCGGCTGTTCGTGATCGGGTTCACGGCCGTGCTCGCCGCGCTGCTGTGGTGGGTGCTCGACGGCACGCGGCTCGGCAGTACGGTGCGCGCGGGCAGCGAGTCGACGGAGATGGTGTCGCTGCTCGGCATCAACGTGACGCGCGTGTTCAGCCTCGTGTTCGCGCTCGGCGCGGCGACGGCCGCGCTGGCCGGCGTGCTCGCCGCGCCGATCCGCGGCGTCGATCCGTTCATGGGGATCGAGGCGCTCGGCGTTGCATTCGTCGTGGTGGTCGTCGGCGGAATGGGGAATTTTCTCGGCGCGCTCGTCGGCGGCCTGCTGGTCGGCATCGTGCAGAGCCTGATGAGCACGCTGTGGCCGGAAGGCGCGCGGCTGATGATCTATGTCGCGATGGCCGCCGTGCTGCTGCTGCGTCCGAACGGTTTGCTGGGGAGGGCCGCATGATCGAATCGTCGAAACCGCTGCCGCCGGGCGCGGCGGCGTCGCAACGCCCGCGGCCGTGGCGCGGAGCGCTGCAGCGGCCGGAAGGCTGGCTCGCGGTGGTGGCCGCGTGCGTGTTGCCGCTCGTGTTGAGTTCGGGCTCGCTCGCGACCGAAGTGCTGGTGTTCGCGCTCGCCGCGCTCGGCTGCAACCTGCTGCTCGGCTACACGGGGCTGCTGTCGTTCGGGCAGGGCATCTTCTTCGGGCTCGGCAGTTACACGGCGGGGCTGGTGCTGACGCGCGGCGTCGCGTCCGTGACGGCCGCGCTGGTCGCGGCCGCGGTGCTCGGCGCGATTGCGGCCGCACTCGTCGGCTGGTTCTCGATCCGGCAGCGCGGTACGTACTTCGTGATGCTGACGCTCGCGTTCGGGCAACTGTTCTACTTCCTCGCGTATACGACGCCGGATGTGACGGGCGGCGACAACGGGTTGCTCGACATCCCGCGTCCGGCGCTGTCCGCGTTCGGCCATCCGCTCGTGTCGCTCGATTCACCGTGGCGCTACTACGGCTTCGTCGCGGTGCTGTTCGTCGCGGTGTTCTGGCTGCTGCTGCGCGTGTCGCGCTCGGTATTCGGCCGGACGCTGCTCGCGATTCGCGACAACGAGGCGCGCGCGGCGGCGGCCGGCTACGACGTGAAGCGCTTCAAGCTCGCGGCGTTCGTGATCTCGGGCGCGGTCACGGGCCTCGCGGGCGCGCTGCACGCGCTGATGACGGGCATCGCGCCGCTGTCGAACATCGACTATCACACGAGCGAGATGATCCTCGTGATGACGGTGATCGGCGGCACGGGCAACCTGTTCGCGTCGGTGCTCGGCGCGGCGTTCTACGTGCTGTTCGCGGACTGGCTGTCGACGCTGTGGCCGCGCTGGCTGCTGCTGCTCGGCCTCGTGCTGATCGCGGTCAGCCTGTTCATGCAGCGCGGGTTGTGAGGGCTGGGCGAACGCGTCGTGGCGT
Source organism: Burkholderia sp. 9777_1386 (assembly GCF_015712265.1). Taxonomy (NCBI): domain Bacteria; kingdom Pseudomonadati; phylum Pseudomonadota; class Betaproteobacteria; order Burkholderiales; family Burkholderiaceae; genus Burkholderia; species Burkholderia sp. 9777_1386. The sequence goes on from NZ_JACCQB010000001.1 coordinate 191,586, forward strand.
CGCTGCGGCGTGGCGATCGCACGGTGGTCACGGTCAAGGAGCGGCAATGAGCGAAGCGATTCTCGAAGCGCGCGGCATCGTCAAGCGCTACGGCAAGTTCACCGCGCTGGGCGGCGTCGATCTGCGCATCATGCCGCGCACCGTGCATTCGGTGATCGGCCCGAACGGCGCGGGCAAGACGACGCTGTTCCATACGCTGACCGGCACGCTGCCGATCACGTCGGGCTCGATCCTGTTCGACGGGCACGACGTGTCGCACGAACCCGATCACAAGCGCGTGCGGCGCGGCATCGCCCGCTCGTTCCAGGTGACGAGCCTGTTTCCGAACCTGAGCGTGCGCGAAAACCTGCGCGTCGCCGCGCAGGGCGTCGAATCGCGGCGGGCGCTCAATCCGTGGACGCCGCCGCGCGGGGCGCTCGCGCACGACGGCATCATCGACGACGTACTCGAGCGGCTCGGCCTGCAGCGCTTCGCCGACACGGCGTCCGGCGTGCTGTCGCATGGGCAGCAGCGCCGGCTCGAGGTCGGCATGGCGCTGGCGGCGCGGCCGCGCGCGATCTTTCTCGACGAGCCGACGTCGGGCATGGGCATCGACGATCTCGACGACATGAAGGCGCTGATCCGCGGCCTGCGCGACGACTACACGGTCGTGCTGATCGAACACAACATGGGCATCGTGATGGACATCTCGGACACGATCACGGTGATGCAGCAGGGACGCGTGCTGGTCGAAGGCCGACCCGATGCGATTCGCGGCGACGCGCGCGTGCGCAGTGCGTATCTCGGCAACATGATCACCGGAGGCCGCGCATGATGCTCGACGTGAAGGAGGTGCACGCGTGCTACGGCAAGAGCCACGTGCTGCAGGGCATTTCGCTGAACGTGAACGAAGGCGAGACGGTGACGCTGCTCGGCCGCAACGGCGCGGGCAAGTCGACGACGCTCAAGACGATCGCCGGCGTCGTCGCGCCGACCGGCGGCACGGTGACGTTCGCGGGCCGGCCGGTGTCCGGGCAGCCGGCGCACCGGATCGCCGCGCGCGGCCTGTGCTTCGTGCCCGAGCATCGCGGGATTTTCCGGCTGCTGTCGGTCGAGGAAAACCTGCGGCTCGGCGCGCGTCGCGATTCGCCGTGGCAGCTCGACGACATCTACCGGATCTTTCCGCGGCTGAAGGAGCGTCGCCGCAACGGCGGCGCGCAGTTGTCCGGCGGCGAGCAGCAGATGCTCGCGATCGGCCGCGCGCTGATGAATCATCCGCGGCTGCTGATGCTCGACGAACCGGTCGAGGGGCTTGCGCCGGTGATCGTCGAGGAGATCGTCGCGCAGTTGAAGCAGATCAAGGCGGCCGGTGTCGCGATCCTGCTCGTCGAACAGAACCTCGAAGTGTGCACGCAGCTCGCGGATCGCCACTTCGTGATCGAACAGGGCGTGATCGTCTACGAAGGCAGCAACGCGGCGTTCGCGGCCGACCATGACGTGAAGGACCGCTACCTGGGCGTCGGTGTCGCATGAGCGCCGGGCCCTTTCAATGCGAGGAATGGCAACGATGCAAGTACAGGATGTGACTCCGGGCGTCGCGGCGTCCGGCTTGCGCGTCGATGGCGCGCGGCTGTGGGACAGCCTGATGCGGCTCGCGCGGATCGGCGCGACCGAAAAGGGCGGCGTGTGCCGCCTCGCGCTCACGGACCTCGATCGCCAGGCGCGCGACCTGTTCGTCGCGTGGGCGAAGGACATCGGTTGCACGGTGCGCGTCGATGCGATCGGCAATATCTTCGCGCGGCGCGCGGGCGAGCGGGACGACCTGCCGCCCGTGGCGACGGGCAGCCATATCGACACGCAGCCGACCGGCGGCAAGTTCGACGGCAACTACGGCGTGCTGGCCGGCCTCGAGGTGCTGCGTACGCTCGACGCCGCCGGGGTGCGCACGCGCGCGCCGCTCGAGGTGGCCGTCTGGACCAACGAAGAAGGGTCGCGCTTCGTCCCGGTGATGATGGGCTCCGGCGTATTCGCGGGCGCGTTCACGCTCGACCATGCGCTCGCGCAATGCGATCGCGACGGCGTGTCGGTGCGCGATGCGCTGGCCGCGATCGGGTACGCGGGCAGTGCGGACGACGAGCGCGGCGCGCATCCCGTCGGCGCGTATTTCGAAGCGCATATCGAGCAGGGGCCGGTGCTGGAGGCGCACGACACGACGATCGGCGTGGTCGAGGGCGCGCTCGGACAACGCTGGTACGACGTGACCGTGCACGGGATGGAGGCGCATGCCGGCCCCACGCCGATGGAACTGCGCCGCGATGCGCTGCTGGTCGCGGCCGATCTCGTGCGCGCGGTGAACGGCATCGCGCGCGCGCATCCGCCGCACGGACGCGGCACGGTCGGCTGGGTCGACGTGCACCCGAATTCGCGCAACGTGATTCCCGGCCGCGTGACGCTGACCGTCGACCTGCGCGCGGCCGACGACGCGACGCTGACGGCGATGGACGCGCAACTGCGCGCGGCATGCGCCGACCTGGGCGCGGCGGCCGGGATGCGGATCGACATCGAGCCGGTCGTGTATTTTCCGCCGCAGCCGTTCGATCCGGCGCTGGTCGAGCAGGTCCGCGCCGGCGCGCGCGCGCTCGGGCTGTCCTCGATGAACGTGATCAGCGGCGCGGGCCACGATGCGGTGTATCTCGCGCGCGTGGCGCCGACCGCGATGATCTTCGTGCCGTGCAAGGACGGGATCAGCCACAACGAGATCGAGGACGCCGATCCGGCACATCTGGAAGCCGGCTGCAACGTGCTGCTGCATGCGATGCTCGGCGCGGCCGGGATTGCGGAGGGCCGTGCACGATGAAGATCCTGATCGCCCGGATGAACCACGAGACCAATACGTTCTCGCCGGTGCCGACGCCGCTCGCCGCGTTCGGCCGTAACGGCCCCGACCGGGGCGACGATGCGTATCGCGCGAATCGCGGGATGCGCACCGCGATGGCCGCGTTCATCGACGCGGCCGAGCGCGAAGGCGCCGATATCGTGACGCCGGTGTCGGCCGCCGCGAACCCGAGCGGGCCGGTCGCGGCCGACGCGTATGCGGCGATCTGCGATGCGATCGTCGCCGCCGCGCCGGGCTGCGACGCGGTGATGCTCGACCTGCACGGCGCGATGGTCGCCGAGCAGAGCGCGGACGGCGAGGGCGACCTGCTCGCGCGGGTGCGTGCGGCGCTGCCGGCTGCGCCGATCGCGGTCGCGCTCGACCTGCATGCGAACGTCACGCAGAAGATGATCGACAACGCGGACGTGATCGTCAGTTTCAAGACGTATCCGCACGTCGACATGTACGAGACCGGCGAGCATGCGGCGCGGCTGCTGCTGGACCGACTGCACGGCCGCGCGCGGCCCGTGCTCGCGTGGCGGCAGCCGCCGCTGATGACGTCGACGCTGCGCAGCGCGAGCGCCGAAGGCGCGATGCGGCGCGCGGTGGAAGCCGCATGCGCGGCCGAGGCGAACGGCATGCTCGCGGTCTCGGTGCTGCCCGGTTTCTCGCTCGCGGATATTCCCGCGCCGTGCATCAGCGTGGTCGTGGTAGCCGACGGCGACCGCGCCGCGGCCGACGCCGTCGCCGAACGCATCGCGCGGCAGATCTGGGATGCGCGCGACGAATTCGTCTATCGCAGCGCGCCGCTCACCGAATCGGTCGCGCAGGCCGCGGCGCTCGCCGACGGCGCGGACCGCCCGGTGCTGATGCTCGATCACGGCGACAACTGCATGTCGGGCGGCCCGTGCGACACGATGGACCTGCTCGAAGCCGCGCTCGCGCACGGGCTCGACGGGATCGTCAGCGGGCCGTTGTGCGACCCCGAAGCCGTCGCGGCGCTGATCGACGCGGGCGTCGGCGCTACCGTCACGGTGCCGGTCGGCAACCGTCTGCCGTCGCACGGCGGCGTGCGGCGCGAACCGTTCCGCGCGACGGGCATCGTGCGCGCGATCACCGACGGCGAGTACGTGATCACGGGGCCGACGTACACCGGGCAGCGTGCGTACATGGGCCGCGCGGCGGTGCTCGACATCGGCACGGCCACGCTCGTCGTCACCGAGCGCACGCAGGAGCCGTGGGATCTCGGCGTGTTCGAGAGCGTGGGTGTCGATCCGCGGCGCGCGCGCTTCCTGCTGCTGAAGTCGCGGATGTATTGCCGGCCGGTGTTCGTGCCGCTTTCGTCCGCGCTGGTCGAATGCGACAGCCGCGGCGTGACGGGCTCGGACTTCGGGCTGTTTCGCTACGCGCGGCTCGCGCGGCCGGTGTATCCGCTCGACGACGTCGTCGAGTGGTCATCGGGGACGCGACGCACGGATTGACGGAACCGGACCGGGCGCGAGACGCCGGGTCGGCCCGCTTTCGGGCATCATCCGATAGCGCCGGCCCGTCGAGCAGCAGGGCCGGGCAATCCATTGCGTCCGCAACCGATCCGGAGAACCGATCGCCATGCATTCGAATCCTTTCCGCCTGCGCAGCGCGCGTCTGCTCGCCGCGCTGACCCTCGCCACGACGGCCGTTGCCGTGCACGCCGCCGACTGGATCGTGTCCGGCAACGACGGCAAGTACCAGCGCGTCGAGGGCCGCGACACCTATCTGCCTGCCCCGCCCGCCGACACGCTGACGCTGCTCGACGCCAGCACCTTCCCGCCGAAGGTCGCACTGCAGGTCGACGTCGAGAACGGTATCCAGGGGCCGCCGCAGGCCGTCGCGATCACGCCCGATGCGAAGCTCGCGCTCGTCGGTGCGCCGACGCGCTACGACACGGCTGCGAAGCAGCTCGTATTCGACACGTTTCTACAAGTCGTGAATCTCGACAGCGCGCCGCCGGCGATCACGCGCATCGAGCTCGGCACGCATCCGCAAGGGATCGCGATCGACCGCTCGGGCCGGCTCGCGCTCGTCGCCAACGTCGACGGCAGCGTGTCGATCGTGCGTATCGACGGCACCCACGTGACGCTCGACGGCAACCTGAAAATCGGCAAGAAGCGGCTGGCCGGGATCAGCTTCATGCACGACGGCAAGCATGCGCTCGTGTCGCTGCGCGACGAGCAGGGCATCGCGGTACTGAACGTCGACGACGGCAAGGTGACCGACAGCGGCACGCGCCTGAGCACCGGCGTCGCGCCGTATACGATCGACGTGTCGAGCGACAACCGCTGGGCCGTCGTCAGCAACGTCGGGCTCGCGGGGCTGCCCGGTTACTCCGGCACGCTCGCGGGCGACGCCGATTCGGTCGCGCTGATCGACGTGTCGCGCGTGCCGTTCCGCACGGTCCAGTACCTGACGGTGCCGTCGCTGCCGGAAGGCGTCGCGATTTCGCCGAACGGCAAGTGGATCGCCGTGCAGGCGATGGACGGTTCGAACCTGACGGCCGACAACCCGGGCCGCCACAAACTCGGCAAGGTGCTGCTGTTCGAGATCCGCGACGGGCAGGCCGTGAAGGTGAGCGAGGCGCCCGGCGGCGAAGCCGCGCAGGGCATCGTGTTTACCGCCGACAGCCGGCACGTGATCGTGCAGTTCAACGTCGAACGGCAGCTTGCGCTGTATGCGGTCGACGGCGGCAAGCTGCGCGATACGGGCAAGCGGATCGCGCTGACCGGCGGCCCGTCTTCGCTGAGGACGTTGCCGCGCTGACGCGCCGCCGCGCGCTTCGTCAATTCTTTCGCATCCCTGAGTGAACGGGGCGCCCGGAGTCGCCGGGCGCCCGTCGCCGCACATCCCGCTCCGGCTGGTTGCAACGCAACAAACGCGGGAAATTTGTGCTCAAAGCCACTTAACTCACAATTGTTTAGTTAAACAAACTGAAAATTCGGGAAACTTCTTGTGGTGAATAAACAGTCGTTACGGCACTGTTAAGTCCCCGGGAAGGGAGCGCCGGATGCGGTGCCGATTCGGTGGGCAGCACGCCCGCGCCTGCCGCGATAGCGGCAGGCGCCGGAAATTCGCAAGCGGAAGTCTGCGCGGCGCCGATTGGGGGGAAGCCGGCGTCGCGCCGCGCAAGGTGGCAAGCCTGGCGGCGCGTCGGAACATCGTCGACGCCGGATGATTCGTTTAATTAATGGTACTAAACGAAAATGAAAAATCCACGACTCTTGATCGTCGCTGCACTGACGTGTGCGGCGCTCGCCGCGTGTGGCGGCGATGACGTGAACGGTACGTCGACCGCCGGCAACGGCGGCACGGACGGGCCATCGACATCGGGGCCATCGCAACCGGGACAACCGGGGCAGCCAGCGCAACCGGGCCGGCCGTCCACGCCGACGCCCACGCGTACCAACATGCAATTGACGCAGTTCGTCAACCCACTGATCGGCACGCAGGTCAACGGCGACTCCGGTTACGCGGGCAACGTGAACCCGGGCGCCACGGTGCCGTTCGGGATGGTCGATTTCGGGCCGAGCACGCCGCGCTACAACTTCAACGGGTCGGGCGGCTACCTGTCGTCGGGCGGATCGACCGGTACGATCGATTTCTTCAGCGTCACGCACCTGAGCGGCGTCGGCTGCCCGGGGCAGGGCGCAGTCGCGATGCTGCCCACGGACGGGGCGAACGCCATCGCGCCGGGCGGCAGACCGGCCGGCGTCGGATACAGCTATGCGGATGAAGTGGCTCAACCGGGCTACTACAAGGTGCGCCTCGCGAACGGCATCACGACGGAACTGAGCGCGACCGCGCGTTCCGGCCTCGCGCGCTTCACGTACACGGACAAGAACAAGGGCTTTTTCTCGATCGATGCGAAGCTGAACGGCAACAGCGATTCGGGCAGCACGAGCATCACCGCAAACAACGTGGCGCTCGCGCTCGCCAGCGACGGCCGGTCGATGAGCGGGCAGGCGGTCGCGCCGGCGTTCTGCACGCCGTACGGCACGATCTGGAATGCTCCCGTGTATTTCTATGCGACCTTCGACAAGCCGCTGCGCAAGCAAACGGGTACGTCGTCGGTGAATACCGCGAGCAACGGTGCAGCGACACTGCAGTTCGACCTGACCGATGCGGACAAGACCGTGACCGTGAAGGTCGGCATCTCGTCCGTCAGCGTGTCGAACGCGCAGGCCAACCTCGCGGCCGAGGGCGAAAAACTGGCGTTCGACGATGCGCGGACGAAGGCCTCCGCGGCGTGGAACGACCGGCTCAACACGATCCAGATCGATCAGGCGAAGGACCCGGCTGCACTGAACGCCACGCAGAAGGCGAACCTCACGAAGTTCTACACGGCGCTGTATCACGTGTTCAGCGCGCCGACGCTCTACAGCGACACGAATGGCGAGTTCCGCAGCATGCGTCAGCCGAAGAACGCGAACGGCGGCTATCCGACCTCGGTGGACCGGACCGGCACCGTCCCGCAGCGTGCCACCGCGAACGTCAAGGACTATGCGTACAAACGTCCGGACGGCTCGCAAGGCGGCGGCGCCAATCACTACACGGGTTTCTCGCTGTGGGATACGTATCTTTCCCAGGCGCAGCTGCTTGCGATGCTCGCGCCACAGGAAGCGAGCGACATGATGCAGTCGCTCGTCGTCGACGGGCTGCAGTGCGGCGCGTTTCCGCACTGGGTCGACGGCAGTGACGATTCGACGCCGATGGCGGGCGACAACGCGCTGAACGTGATTGCCGGTTCCTACAAGTTCGGCGCGACCGATTTCGATCTGGTGTCGGCCGCGCGCCTGACGAAGCAGTCGGTGTTCGATCCGTCGAGCGCGTGCAACGACCGCGCGAGCGCACCGGGGCTCGCCAATTTCCTGACGGCCCATTATCTGTCGCAGAGCGACGACGGCCATTCGTCGTCGGCGACCATCGAGCGCGTGCTGAGCGACCGCTCGGCGGCCGCGTTCCTGCAGGCGCTGCCTGCCAGCGTGCTGAACGCGCCGTCGGTCGGCGTGACGGCGGACAACATCGGCACGCTGTACACGCGCGCATCGTGGTGGCGCAACATCTTCGACTACCCGAACAAGGTGATCGCCGCGCGTAACGCGCCGCCGGCCGGTGCGGCGCCCGGCGCGCTGGGCGCGCTCGTGCCGGGTTCGTTCCACGAATCGACGGAGCCGAACTACTTCTGGTCCTTCGCGCAGGACTGGTCCGCGCTGATCGATGCGATCGGCGGCAAGCAGGCGGCCGTCGCGCGGCTGAACAAGCTGTTCGCGATCACGACGCCGTATTCGACGGTGCCGACTTCGGGCAGCCTGAACGGCGGCGAATCGTCGAACGGCCTCTATATCGGCAACGAACCGTCGTTCCAGTCGCCATGGGGCTACAACTGGGCCGGGCAACCGAGCGGGGCGCAGTACATCCTGCCGATCATCATGGCGCAGACGTTCGGCACCGGCCGCGACGGCCTGCCGGGCAACGACGACATGGGCGCGACGTCGAGCTGGTACGTGTGGGCGACGCTCGGCATGTTCCCGGTCATTCCGTCGGAAGCGGGTCTTGCGTTGTCCACGCCGCAATTCAGCGGCATCACGGTCTGGCTCGGCAACGGCAAGACGCTGCGGCTCGAAAGCGACCAGCAGGTCGCGGCGGACGATACCGGCCGTGCCGCGTTCCCGTATATCCAGTCGCTGAAGGTCAATGGAGCCGACTATGCCGGGTCATGGCTGCCGCTGGGCAAGATCGCCAACGGTGGGACGATGCGCTACGCGCTGTCCGCGACGCCGACGCAATGGGCGGCCGCCGACAACCTGACGCCGCCGTCCGGGCCGAACGCGGACTATACGCAGATGACCGCCGGCGGCGCGTCGACTGCGATGCGCACGCAGCGCCAGATCGGCGCGCGATAAAGGCAGGGATGCCCGCAGGGCAGCTGCGCTGCGCGCATCCGCGGAGACGATGCCATCATGGAGGACAACTACAATCCTGCCGGCGTTCTGCAGCGACAACTATCTGAACCTGATGCCGGGCGCGAAGCGGCAGATCACGATCGACCTGCCGCATGCGAACGGCGCCCTGATATCGCGCGTCGCGTTGCGGATCGACGGGTGGCGACTCGATCGGCCGAACTGCAGGCTCGGGCTCGGCGGTGTGCCGGTCGGGTTCAACGAGCGCGCGCTGACGGTCGATCAGGCGGTGGCGACGTTCGCGAGTGCCCGCGTCGCGACGTGCGTCAGGGACGCAGCAGATCGAACCCGCCGAAGACCACGACACCGCTGAGCACGATCATCGCGACGGAGTGCTGGCCGAAGTAGAGAATCGCGGCGGCAAGCCACGTCGTGATGCAGAAGGCGCCGATGCGGGCCATCGTGTGTTCCTCGAATGCGTGATGAAGCGAATGCATGCCGCACGGCGTTCGCCGCTCGCGTGGATGAGCGGGGGGACGCAGGGCAGACGAACGGAAAAGGCGACCCGGAAAGCCGCGATGGCGGCGTCGGCACAGGTTGCATGCCGCGTGCAACGGCGCGGAGAGTCGAAGCCGGCGGCCGTGGCGCGTTCGGGCCCGACGGAGGCGGTCGATGTGCGTATCCAGCCGGCGAAGCAGCGATTCTACCAGCGCCGCCCGCCTGCCAATCTGGCCCTTTCGCGGTCGATTGAAGTGCGCGCGGGGCAATCCACCCGGCCCCGATATTCAAGTTTCGTGTGACGAATGCCGTAAACGAACTGGAAGGCGATTTTCGCCCTTGTCACTTCGTTTACCGACACACGGACCGACACGATGCAGATCGATTTCTCCACGACCGCGCGATCCCCGCTCGCGGACAGCGGCGTGACCGCGAACGCACCCGCCGCGACGTCGTCCAGCGGCGGCACGGCGGATGCAGCGAGCACGACGGGCACGACGGGCACGACCGGCGCCACGGGCGCGACCGACACGACCCGTACCACCGGCACGAAGGATTCGACCGGCGCCACCGGCGAAACGCTCGGCGCGGCGGGCGCATCGTCGGAAGACCCGGCGGTCGCGCAGTTGAAGGCGCTGATCGAGCGGCTGCAGAAGCAGCTCGCGACGCTGGAGCGGCAGATGGCCACTGCGGCGCAGCGCGCGAAGGACGACCCGGCCGCGGCCGTCGAACAGCAGTCGCTGAGCGCGGAAGCCAGCGCGATTTCGGCTGCGCTCGCGACGGCCATCTCGCAACTCGCGGCGGCGCTCGAAAAATCCGGCGGCTCGCCGTCGGGCGGGCTGGTGTCGACGCAGGCCTGAGCGCCCGCGGCGGCACGTCGGCCGCCCGCATTACAATCGCAAGCTCGTCTCCCTCTCGAGGACGGCTGAACGATGCATGCGGAACCCGACGACGAACTCGTTCGCTTCGACGCGCACGGCGGCACGCCGCTGCCGGCGGCCGACGCGGAAGGATGGATCGACCACGACGGCGCACGCATGTGGCACGCGTCGTTCGGCCAGGGGCCGGCGGTCGTGCTGCTGCACGGCGCCCTCGGCCACGGCGGCAACTGGGGCAACCAGGTGCCGGCGCTGCTCGCGGCCGGCTACCGCGCGATCGTGATCGACAGCCGCGGGCACGGTCGCAGCACGCGCGACGACCGACCCTATTCGTACGAACGCATGGCATCGGACGTGCTGGCCGTGCTCGACGCGCTGCACGTCGACCGTGCACGCTTCGTCGGCTGGAGCGACGGCGCGTGCATCGCGCTCGTGCTCGCCGCCCGCGCACCGGAACGCGCGGCCGGCGTGTTCTTCTTCGCGTGCAACATGGATCCGGGCGGCACGAAGGAGATGGTGCCGAGCCCGCTGATCGACCGCTGTTTCGCGCGGCATCGCAAGGACTATGCGCGACTGTCCGCGACACCGGACCAGTTCGATGCGTTCGTCGCGGCCGTCAGCGAAATGATGCGCACGCAACCCGATTACACCGCGCAGGACCTCGCGGCGATCGCCGTGCCGGTGGCGATCGTGCAAGGCGAGCACGACGAATTCATTCGGCCCGAGCATGCGGCGTACTTGGCACGCACGATCCCCGGCGCGACGCTGACGATCCTGCCCGGCGTGAGCCATTTCGCGCCGCTGCAGCGGCCCGAACGGTTCAACGCGGCGATGCTGGCGTTTCTCGAGCGGCTGCCGGGATGATGCACGCACGGCCCGCCGGCGAGCGGGCGCGTGCGTCGGCCCGGGTTCAGACCATCGCGTTGTCGGCGCCCGGAATTTCGTGCGCCTTGATCTGCTTGCGCTGCAGCTTGTAGCGCAGCTTCCCGAGCATGCCGTCCTCGTGGCTGACGCGCGTGATGTTCTGCACGTATTCGTCGTCCGGTGCGATGGCCTGCGCGCCCATGATCCATCGCACGCTTTCGCGATAGTCGTACAGCGACTTGTCGTTGATGTCCGCAAGGAAGAACGACAGCGCGGCCATCGCGGCAGGGTGACCGCCTTCGGCATGTCGGCGCAGTTCGTCGACGTAGCGATGGCGCGACGGATAATCCTCGATGTCGCCGATGAACATCAGCATGCACTCGAGGCCGTCCGTATGCCCCATCTCGTGCGCCTTGCGCGCGGCCTCGACGGCCTCGGCCTGCATGCGCACGCGTTCGGCACGGTCCGTGCTGGTCTGCCCGATGTGATGGTACGTGTAGCCGAGCCGGTACGCAGCCATGTTGCCGCCGGCCTCCATCGATTCGCGGAAGTAGTGGGCGGCGCGGTACGGGTCGGGCTCGACATGCGTGCCGTCCTTGTAGAAGCAGCCGAGCAGGTAGCCGCACGAATCGCCGCCCGCCTCGTAGCCGAGCTTGCAGATGGCGAGGGCATCGGCGGGGCGCCGGTTCTCATACTCGAACGCGGTGGCGATCTGGTTCCATGCGAGCGAGCCGGGCTCGTTCTCGCGCGCGGCTTCGAGCCAGGCGTCGCCGCGCGCGTCGTCCCGCGCGAAGCCGAACGTGCCGGTGCGATGCGCATAGCCGCGCAGGATCATCGCCGACGTGCAGGCGCGCGCGTCCGATGCACGTTCGATCGCGCGGGGCAGCCAGTCGCCCTGTGGATCGAGGCCGAGCGCCAGCCGCAAGCCCATCGCCATCGCGCGGTTGTCGTCGATCGGCTCGTTGCGTTCGGCTTCCTGCAGCCGCGCGTAGGCTTGTTCGTACTCGCTGCGCTTGAAGTGGCTGTACGCGAGCCAGTGCAGCGTTTCCCAGCGGTGATACGGATGCAGCGCGGCCTGCGCACGCGCGAGCGTCGCGGTCATCGCGTGGCGTGCGTCGTCTTCGTCGTCGTTCGCATCGAGCGTGTTGCCGGCGTAGTCGTCGCGCCAGATCTCGTGCAGCAGCCGGTCCTTTTCGACCGCATCGAGGTGCGCGCACGCGTCGGACGCGACGAACGCGCGGATGTGATCGTGCGAGCCGCCCCAGCGCGGCTGCATGTACCAGATGAACGTGCGCATCGGGAAGAACAGCTTCGGGTGGACGTGCAGCGTCGCCTCCATCCAGTACCACTTCTCCTTACGCAGCTTCTTGCCCTGGACCGGGCCCGGCAACGCGTCCGGAAATGCCGGCGGGCAGGCGACCGGCACGTCGGGATTCAGCCCCGAACGCGCGAACATCTGCTGCAGTTCGGCGTGCGTGGCTTCGTCGTCGGCGCCGGCGTTCAGCTGCAGTTCGGTGACGGGCCAGCGGCGCTCGCGCACGAGCTGCGCCAGCCACTCGGGTTCGCCGAACGACGACACGCTCGTGAAGATCACCATTGGCGCGCTCCACATCGTCGGCGCGAGCGCCAGCGCGCGCAGCGCGGCGACGAGCGTCAACGTCGCGCACGCATGCGCGCCGATCCAGCCGGCTTCGGTCACTGTTTCGGCCCAGCCGCCGCCGCGGTATTCGTAGGCCCAGTGGTGCCAGTAATGCGCTTCGCACAGCCACGCGTGCGCGGAGCGCGGGTTCGCGGCCTGCCACGCGCGCAGGCGCGCGAGGCCCTCGGCGCCGGCGTCGAGGCACGGCTGCACGTCGGCCGGCAGCGCGTCGACGTACCGCCCTTCGGCGATGCGATCGTCGACGCTCGCGGCGAGCGCGGCATCGAGTTGCGCGTCGAGCGCGGCGAACTCGCCCGCGCGCAGCAGCGCGTCGACGTCGCAAATGAACCAGCGGGATGTCGCGGGCGGAATCAGGTCGGCGGAAGCGGAGGACATGTCGGTATCGGCGGTCATGACGAAACGGGTTGAGGATCGAAGATGCGGTAGCGCTTCCACGGCAGCGAAAGCCAGTTTCCGGACGGATTGCGCAGGTACTCGCGCACTTCCTGCGTGGCGCGCGACGACGCGGGGCCGTCCTGGCCGCTGCCGCGCAGCCACTGCTGGCGCGCCCGCGCATACGCGAGTCCGAAGTCTTCCCAGCTGTCGAAGCTGTCCTGCGCGCGCTGGGCGTTGAGCAGCAGCACGACCCACGCGTGCTGTTCGGACGTCCAGCCGAGCAGCGCGATGCAGCGCACGAGAAATGCGGTGCGCGCGCAGTCGAACGCGAGTGCGTCGCGCACGCGCCCGACGGCGGCGAGTTGTTCGTAGAAGCCGTCGTGCGAGCGGCCGACGCCGCGGATCCAGCCCGCAAGGATCGACGGCACGCGCTGCACGATCTGCCACTCGGGCAGGTCGGCCGGCAGGTCGAGTTCGCGCCTGACCTGGCGTGCGAGCCGTTCGCGCTGCGAATCGGGCAGCGCATGGACGAGATCGTCGCAATCGCAGCGCAGCCCGTTGCGGATCAACAGGATGTCGGCCAGCGCGAGCGCCCAGCGACGGCGGTTCGGCGGCGCCTGCTCGGCCTGCGCATGCGCGAGACGAACGGCCGTGGTTTGCCGTACCGGCACCGCGCTGTCGGCGCCCGCGGCCTGGTCGGCGTCGACTTCGCACACCATCCGCGCGGCGACCCGGAACGAGCGACACACGTACCACACGAGCCACAGCGCGACCGCGCCGAGCAGCAGTTTCAGCATGACGGGCTCCCGTCCGCCGGCACGGGCAACGCGAACGCCGCGCACAGCGCGGGATCGATCGCGATGCCTTCGATCTCGAATGCGGTCGTGGCCGGTGGTGCATTCGGTGCGCGCGCGGCCGGCAGCGCATCGGCCGGCAATGCGTGGCGCGCGGCCGCCGCGACGGCCGGATCGATCTGCCGCAGCTGGCCGAGCGCATAGGGCGCGTTGCGCAGCAGCAGCCATTGCAGCACGGCCGGCGGCTGCTCGAAATGCTCGATCAGGTGGAAGTTGTCGCTCATCACGCTCAGCAGATGGTCGGGCGAGCGCACGTCGGTGACGAAGGTCCAGGCGCCGGTGGCCGCGCCCGGCGCGTCCGGCTCGAACACGAGGCCCATGCCCTCGCAATCCGGATGGCGCTCGCCGCGCGGCGCGAGCGCGCGCAGGAACTGGCGGACGTCGTCGGCATAGCGGCGCACCGGATGACGATTCTGCTTGCCCTTGATCTGGTCGATGCGCAGGCCGTCGCCGCTGACCTGCAGGCTGATCGTCACGTGCGGCTGGTTGCCCGCGCCGCGCAGCGTGAACAGGCGCAGCCGGCCGTCCTGCGCGGCTTGCGCGTACTGCTCGCCGTAGCCGCCGCGCAACCGGCGGCGATCCGCGAACTGGCCGAGGCAGTGCTGCATGTAGTACGACTCGTACGCGAGCTCCTCGCGCAGCGCCGCATGGCTGCCGACGAATTCGAACACGATTCCGTTCGGCGTGCGCAGCACCTCGCGCAGCGCGAGGCCGCTGCTCGGCACCCAGCCCTTGTCGCGGCGCGCCTGCATCCGCTGGTGCTCGCGTTCCCACATGTCGAGCGCCATCGCGCAGGTGATGCGCTGCAGTTTCTGCGCGAGCCGCGTGCCGGCGCGCGAGCGCAGGAATTCGACCAGCACGCGTTCGCGGTCGATCAGCAGCATGTGCTCGGGATCGATGAAGTAGAGCCGCGCGGGCTCGGCGGCGAGTGGCGGCGCAGCGTCGGCCACCTGGCCGGGTGCCGCGGACGCCGCGGACGCCGGTTGCGCGCGGAACCGGCGCACGAGCCATTCGGGCGCCGGCCGGTCGGCGCCGGCGAGTGCGCGGTAATCGGCGAGCGAATCGAGCGGCTGCGCCTGCTCGAACGCACCGACGACCCAGCGAAAGAAATGGTTGCCGAGCCACGCACGGATCTCGGCCGGATCGTCGCGCTCGGTGCTGCGGCGGGCGATCGCCGCCTTGATGTCGGGCGCATTGACGACGTCGCGCGGCCGATAGGCCGACGCGGCCATGGTTTCGGTCACGGGCTCACTCTCCGGTCGGGCAGGGCGTGCGCGGGCGGTGCGCGCAGGACCCTGGCGGTTCTTTTGGCTCAACGGCGAAACGGCGAACGTGCGCGCGCAAGAACGCGCTGGCGTCGCGTATTCCGGTTCAGGTCGATCGGTGCGTGAACGTCACGCGAGCGCGCGGGAGCCGATGACGCGGGAGCGGGCGAGCGGGATAGGGCGATTCATGGATTCTCTCAGGTCGGATTTTATTTTTGGCTTTCGCGAGTCTACTTCGATCCGTGCGGATGAATCAATCACGCGGCTGGCCGGCGCCGCTGGATCTGACAAGACTTATCTCTTTTTCATCGATTTTCGACGCGGCGCCACCCGGCCGCCGGATTCGATGCTGTTAAAACCGGCAGGTTTTCCCGGAAAACGGGTGAGTAGCCCGGCTATGACGGCGGCCTCGTTCCCGCCTTCCACTTATCTCATAAGTTTTTCTTTCGGCTCGCGCAACATATCGTCGATTGTTGGCGGCCGGGTGGTAGCGGATAGTCCTGCTTCGACAGGCCGGTCGCCACCTTTTTCGCGCGGCGCGGCCGGATCTGTTGTCCATGCAACCATCGGAAAGAGAAGGAACCGCCCCCATGCGATTCAATGCGACACGCTTCGCCGCGACCCTGTTGGTCGCCGCATGCGCGACCGCCACGGCCGGTCGCGCGGCCGCCGTCACGCAGGACGACCTCCGCGACACCGTCACGCGCCAGATCGCGCCGCTGATGAAGCAGTACGCGATTCCCGGCATGGCGATCGGCATCGTCGCCGACGGCAAGCCGTACGTGTTCGACTACGGTGTGATGTCGAAGCAAACCGGCAAGCCGGTGACCGGCGACACGCTGTTCGAGATCGGCTCGGTCAGCAAGACGCTGACCGCGACATTGGCGTCGGACGCGCAGGAGGGCGGCGAACTGTCGCTCGCGGACCCTGCAGGCAAATATCTGCCCGAGCTGCAGGGCAAGCCGTTCGGCGTCGTGACGCTGCTCCAGCTCGGCACGCACACGCCCGGCGGAACGCCCCTGCAGGTGCCGGACAGCATCCGCGACGACGCGGGCCTGATCCGCTATCTCGACGCGTGGCGGCCCGCGTATGCGCCGGGCACGCACCGCAAGTATTCGAACGTCGCGATCGGCATGCTCGGCTGGCTCACCGCGAAGGCGATGCACCAGGATTTCGCGACGCTGATGGAGCAGCGGCTCTTTCCCGCGATCGGGATGACGCATACGTACATCAACGTGCCCGCCGCGCGCATGGCCGACTATGCGCAGGGCTACACGAAGGACGGCAAGCCGGTGCGGATGACGGAAGGCATGCTGTGGCAACCGGCTTACGGCGTGCGGACCACGGCGGCCGACCTGCTGCGCTTCGTGCAGGCGAACATGGGGATGATCCACACCGCGCCGCGCCTGCAGCGCGCGATCGAACGCACGCACACCGGCTACTTCCGCGCGGGGCCGCTGACGCAGGACCTGATCTGGGAACAATACGCGTACCCGATCGCGCTGCCGACGCTGCTGGCGGGCAACGCGCCGAAGATGCTGTTCGATGCGGTGCCGGCCAGCGCGATCCAGCCGCCGCTCGCGCCGAACCCGGCGACCTGGATCAACAAGACGGGCTCGACCGGCGGTTTCAGCACGTACGTCGCGTTCGTTCCCGCGAAGCGGATCGGGATCGTGATGCTCGCGAACGGCAACGTGCCGATCGAGGAGCGCGTGAAGGCCGCCTACCGGATTCTCGGGTCGCTCGGCGACGCGCGGTAACGTTGTCGCGCCCGCCCGTCGGGAAGCGTTCATGACGGGCGGGCGAGCCCGTGGTCGGCGGCTCGGGCCGGCGGCACGAGATCGCGGCCGACGGCTGCACGCCGGTCGAAGCGGG
The DNA here is from genome assembly GCF_015712265.1 of Burkholderia sp. 9777_1386. Classification (NCBI taxonomy): domain Bacteria; kingdom Pseudomonadati; phylum Pseudomonadota; class Betaproteobacteria; order Burkholderiales; family Burkholderiaceae; genus Burkholderia; species Burkholderia sp. 9777_1386. The sequence continues at coordinate 208,642 of NZ_JACCQB010000001.1, forward strand.
CTTCGCCTGACGCGGCCCATCATCCCGCCGCGCGCAAAACTGTTTTAGCGATTCACGCCTTCCGCCGTCGGCACCGGCCGTCGATACTGCGACGCACGACATTTCGCGGGACGGGCGCCGCATGGCCCGTTTCGCCTCCGGAGCAGCGGATGAAAGGCATCAGGATATTCGTGACGGGCGCGACCGGCTACATCGGCGGCTCGGTGGCCGCGCGGCTCGTCGCGGCAGGGCACGTCGTCACCGGGCTCACGCGCGATGGCAGCCACGCCGCGAAGCTCGCGGCGGCCGGCATCATGCCGGTCGTCGGCACGCTCGACGACACGGCGCTGCTGTACGCGTTCGCGCGCGACGCGGACTGCGTCGTCAACGCGGCGAGCAGCGATCACCGCGAGGCCGTCGAAACGATCATCGCGGCGCTGAGCGGCTCGGGCAAGACGTTCCTGCACACGAGCGGCACGAGCGTGATCGCGGACGATGCGCAAGGCGCACACGGCGACGCGATCGTGTTCGACGAAACGACGCCGATCGTCGAGCCTGCGAAGGCCGAGCGCCGCGCGATCGACCGGCTCGTGATGTCGGCCGCGTCCCTCGGCATCCGCTCGGCCGTGATCTGCAACAGCATGATCTACGGCGACGGCCTCGGCCTGCGTCGCGACAGCGCGCAACTGCCGCTGCTCGCGGCCATCGCGCGCGATGCCGGCGCGGTGCGCGTGATCGGCAAGGGGCTGAACCGCTGGTCGAACGTGCACGTCGCCGACGTCGCCGACCTGTATCTGCGTGCGGTCCATGCGGCGCCACCGGGTGGGTTCTACTACGCGGAAAACGGCGAAGCGTCGTTCGCGCAGATCGGCCGTGCGCTCGCCGCGCGGCTCGGGTTGCGCTCGGTCGTCGAATGGGACGTCGCCGATGCCGCGCAGGCGCTCGGTCACTCGCGTGCGCATTTCTCGCTCGCGTCGAACAGCCGCGTGAAGGCGCTGCGTGCGCGGCGGGAACTCGGATGGGCGCCGAAGCACGGCGCGATGCTGGACTGGATTCGCGACGAGATGCCCGTCGCGGCCTGACGCGGCCGCTTCGCGTCGTCTGACGAAAAGCTGCGCGTGTTGGCGTGGCCGGCTTCCCGCTTCACACCCGATTGTTCGGACAATATTCGCCGCGAATTATTGAATCGAAATCAACTGTGATTCGCACGCGCGCCCGCTTATCAAACCGGCGCGGCGGCACTATCGTGGCGGTTCCTGACACCGCTGACGACTGCCGACCATGAAGACGACCCTCGACGAGATGCTCGCGTTCGTGACCATCGCCGATACCGGTTCGTTGACGGGGGCGGCGGACAAACTGCACCAGCCGACCTCGGTGATGAGCCGGATCCTGCGACGCCTCGAGGAAAAGCTCGATACCACGCTGATCCGCCGCACCACGCGCCGCCTCGAAGTGACCGAGGAGGGCAAGCTCTTTCTCGACTACGCGCGCGAAATCATCGCGTCGGTCGAATTCGCCGAGGAACAGATCGTCAGCCAGCGCGAGACGCCGGCCGGGCGGCTGCGGATCAATGCGGCGATGCCGTTCATGCAGCACGTGATCGCGCCGATGATGCCGGGCTTTCGCGACGCGTACCCGGCGATCGAGGTCGAACTGCATACGAGCGACGAGATCATCGACCTGCTCGAACAGCGCACCGACGTCGCGATCCGGATCGGCGAGCTGCGCGATTCGACGCTGCATGCACGCCGGCTCGGCAGCAGCCGGCTGCGCATTCTGGCGAGTCCGGCTTATCTGGAGAAAGCCGGCGTGCCGACGCGTGTCGCCGATCTCGCGAACCATACGCTGCTCGGTTTCGTGCAGCCGGAGACGCTGAACCACTGGCCGCTGCGCACCGCGGACGGCGACGTGTACCGCATTCATCCGGCGCTGCAGGCGTCGAGCGGCGAGACGTTGCTGACGCTCGCGCTCAATGGCGCGGGCATAGTATGCCTCGCCGACTACATGACGGGCACGCATCGCCGCGATGGCAGCCTCGTCGAACTGCTCGTCGACGACACCATCGAGTTTCGCCAGCCGATTCACGCGGTGTTCTATCGCAACACGACGCTGTCGTCGCGCATCGTCAGCTTTCTCGACTATGTGAGCGCGCAGTTGAAGGCAGGCGGCGACATCGATTGACGTCGATGCCGCCCGCACGGGTTCACGCGACGTAAAAAGGGCGGCGGGTTCGCATGACATCGAACCCGTCGCCCTTTGCGCATCGCTCGAAGCGAACCGCGTGCTTACTGCCCCAGCGCACTCATCAGCCTGACCCGGCTCAACGTTTCCTCGGTGCGCGCCTGGGCGAGCGAATCCTCGGCCGCGAGCAGCGTACGCTGCACCTCCAGCGTATCGATGAACGCCGATTCGCCGCTGCGCCACGACCGGTTGATCTGCGTATACGCATCACGCGCATTCGACACCGCGCGCTCGAGGCGCTCGGTCCGGCCGTGATTCCGGGCGGTCGCGGCCGCCGATGTCTCGACGTCGCCGACGGCCGTCAGCACCGCCGTGCGATAGGCGGCGAGTGCCTGGTCGGCCTGTGCGCGCCGCAACGCGACGACGCTGCGGCGCCGGCCGCCGTCGAACAACGGCGCGCTCGCGCCGGCGCCGGCCATCCACGCGAGCGAACGCGCGAGCGACGCGCCCGAGAAACCGTCGATCGCCGCGCCGATCACGCCGATCAGTTGCAGGTGCGGCTTCAGGTCGGCCTCGGCGACGCCGATGCGCGCATAGGCCGCGACGACGCGCGCCTCGGCCGCGCGCACGTCGGGCCGCCGGCGCAGCAGGTCGGCCGGCGTGCCGATGCCCGGCGCGGCGGCGGTCCACACCGGCGCGGGCGCGGGCGGGTCGAGCCGCGCATAGATCGCCTGCGGCGTCGACGCGGTGATGATCGACAGCCTATGGATCGCGGCTTGCCGCTGCAGTTGCAGCGCGGGCAGCTCGGCCAGCGTCGTTTCCGTCTGCGCGGTGGCGCGGTCGACGTCGGCGGCCGGCACGACGCCGGCGTCGAACAGGCGCCGTGTCGATTCCTCGGTGCTGCGCTGGCTCAACGCGTTGGCCTCGACCAGCGCGAACCGCTGTTCGAGGCCGCGCACCGTCACGTAGGTGCGCACGGTTTCGTCGATCGTCGCGATCCGCACGGCCGTCGCATCGTTTTGCGCCGATGCGATATCCGCGTCGGCTGCCGACACCCCCTGGCGGATGCGGCCGAAGATGTCGATTTCCCATGCGAGGCTCGCATTCAGGTCGAACGCGTTGCCGGTCGTCGGCGTATCGGTCGGGAACGCCTGCGATGCGGAAAGCCGCTGACGGCTGGCGCCGGCATTCAGGTCGACGGACGGGAACCATGACGACGCCGCGCCGATCCGCACCGCGCGGGCCGCATCGATGCGCGCGACGGCCGCCTGCAGGTCCAGGTTGTTCGCGAGCGCAGTGTCGACCAGCCGGTCGAGGATCGGATCGTGGAAGCCATGCCACCACGCGCCGGTGTCGGCGGCCGGGCCGCTGGCCGCGAGATCCGCGTTCGCAAAGGTCGCGGCCAGCGGCGGCGGCGTGACGGTGGCGACCGGCGCGCTCGTGCAGGCGGTCAGGACGGCCGCTGCGGACAGCGCGGCCACGAGTCGAACGAACTTCATTGCACAGCCTCCGTCGCGACGGCTGCGACAGCGGTCTTGCGCATCGCGAGCCGGCGAACCATCACATAGAACACGGGCGTAAACAGCAGCCCGAAGAATGTCACGCCGATCATCCCGAAGAACACCGCCGCGCCGACGGCCTGGCGCATTTCCGCGCCCGCGCCTTCGGAGATCACGAGCGGCAGCACGCCGAGGATGAACGCGAGCGACGTCATCACGATCGGGCGCAGCCGCTGCACGCATGCTTCGACGACGGCCTCGACGAGCTCGGCGCCGTCGGCCTCCAGCTGTCTTGCAACCTCGACGATCAGGATCGCGTTCTTCGCGGCGAGCCCGACCAGCACGATGAAGCCGATCTGCGTGAGGATGTTCACGTCCTGGCCGAGCGCGCGCACGCCGAGCGAGGCGGCAAGCAGGCACATCGGCACGATCAGCAGGATCGATACCGGCAGGCTCCAGCTGCCGTACTGCGCGGCGAGCACCAGATAGACGAGCAGCACGCACAGCGGGAACACGAGCAGCCCCGTGTTGCCGGCCGTGGTCTGCTGATAGGACAGATCGGTCCACTCGAACGAGATGCCGGGCGGCAGCACCTGTTTCGCCAGTGTTTCCATCGTCTTGATCGCGAAGCCCGAGCCGAGGCCCGGCGCGGTATCGCCGTTGATTTCGGTGGCCGGATACAGGTTGTAGCGCGGCGCGCGATCGACGCCGAGCATGTCGTCGATACGCGTCACGCTGCCGATCGGCACCATCTCGCCGTCGCGATTGCGCACCTTCAGCCGCGCGAGATCCGACGCGTCGACGCGGAACGGCAGGTCCGCCTGCGCGGTCACGCGATAGGTGCGCCCGACGATATTGAAGTCGTTGATATAGGTCGAACCAAAATACGTCTCGACCGCGTCGTTGATCGCCTGGCTCGGCACGCCGAGCATCTCGGCCTTCTCGCGGTCGAGTTCGACGTGCACCTGCGGGCTCGTCGCGGAGTAGGGCGTGTAGACGCCGACCATGCCGGGCGTGCGGTTCGCGGCCGCGACGAGATCCTGCGTCGCCTTCGCGAGCGCGGCGGTGCCGAGGCCGTTGCGGTCTTCGAGCCGCATCGCGAAGCCGCCCGTGCTGCCGAGACCCTGCACCGGCGGCGGCATCGCGACGACGGTCGACGCTTCGGTGATGGTCGCGAGCCGCTTGCGCATCTCGGCGGCAATCGTGTCGATCGTCAGGCCGCGCGCCTTGCGTTCCGGCCAGGGCTGGAACACCGGGAACAGGCCGGCGCTGTTCGCCGAGTTCGTGCCGGTCGCCGCGTTGACGCCGGAGAACACCGGCACGCGCGCGACACCGGGCACCGACAGCGCGATGTCCTCGATCTTGCGCGCGATCGCGCTGGTGCGTTCGAGCGTCGCGCCGTCGGGCATCCGCACGAGCACGACGAGGTAGCCGCGATCCTGAGCGGGAATGAAGCCCTTCGGGCTCGACACGAGCAGGTAGCCGGTTGCGGCGATTAGTACCACGTACAGTGCGGCCATGGCGGGAATGATCCGGACGACTTTCCGGACCAGCCGGCCATACGCATCGGACAGCCGCTGGAACAGGCGGTTGAACGCGTTCGAGAAGCGTCGCGCGACGCGCAGCGCCGGCGCGAACGGCGCGGCCATGCGGGATGTCGGCGTCGGTGCGTCATGGTCACCGGCGTGCGCTTTCAGCATCATCGCGGACAGCGCGGGCGCGAGCGTTACCGACGTGAAGAACGAGATCGCGGTCGACACGGCGATCGTCACGCCGAACTGGCGGAAGAACTGGCCCGAGATGCCGGGAATGAACGAGGTCGGCACGAACACCGCGCACAGCACGAGCGTGATCGCGAACAGCGCGCCGCCGACTTCCTTCATCGTCAGCAGTGTCGCGTCGCGCGGCCCCGCACCGGCCGACAGGTGCCGCTCGACGTTCTCGACCACGACGATCGCATTGTCGACGACGATCCCCACCGCGAGCACGAGGCCGAACAGCGTCAGGTTGTTGATCGAGTAGCCGAGCACGGCCATCGCCGCGAACGTGCCGACGAGCGACACCGGAATCGACAGGATCGGGATGATCGACGGCCGCCAGCCCTGCAGGAACAGCAGCACGACGAACACGACGAGCACGACGGCCTCGTAGATCGTCTTGACGAGTTCGTGGATGCTGTCGCCGATGAACGCGGTCGGGTTGTAGCCGATGTTGTAGACGATGCCTTTCGGGAAGTCCCTGGACAGTTCGGCCATCTTCTTCTCGACCGCGGCCATCGTCGCGACCGCGTTCGCGCCGGGCTGCTGCAGCACCTGCAGCGCGATCGTCGGGTGGCGCAGCATGTAGCTGTCGGTCGCATACGCGAGGGCGCCGATTTCGACGCGTGCGACGTCCTTCAGCCGCACGAGCCTGCCATCCTTGCCCTGCTTGACGACGATGTCGCTGAAATCCTCGGGACGCTTGAGCCGCCCCTCGAAGATCAGGTTCGGCTGGAATGCCTGGTTCGTGATCGGCGCCTGCGCGACCACGCCGCCCGCGAGCTGCGTGTTCTGCGCGCGTACCGCGGCGATCAGGTCGGCCGGGCTCAGGCCGAACGACGCGACGCGCTCGGGGTCGAGCCAGATGCGCATCGAGTATTCGCGCGCGCCGAGCGCGTTGATGTCGCCGACGCCTTCGATCCGCTTGAGCACGTCCGCGACGTTGCGGATCGCATAGTTCGATACGTACAGCGGATCGTAGCGCTGGTCCGGCGAGTACAGGAAGATCGTGCCGAGCTGCGTCGGCGACGACTTGCGTACCGACACGCCGCTGCGCTGCACCGGTTCGGGCAGGCGCGGCGTCGCGAGCGCGACGCGGTTCTGCACCAGCACCTGCGCCTTGTCGACGTCGGTGCCGGGCTTGAACGTCGCGGTAATGTTCAGGCTGCCGTCCGACGTTGCCTGACTGTACATGTACAGCATGTCTTCCACGCCGTTCACTTCCAGTTCGATCGGCGTCGATACCGTTTGCGAGACCGTTTCCGCGGAGGCGCCCGGATAGGTCGCCTGGATCACGACGGTCGGCGGCGCGATGTCCGGATACTCGGACACCGCGAGCGAGAAATAGGCCAGCGCACCGGCGATCGTCAACACGATCGACAGGACGATCGCGAGCACCGGCTGCTGGACGGACAGGCGGCCGAGGTTCATTGCGCGCTCCCCATCGTGCCGCTCGCCGCGTGGGCCACCGTGGCCGCTTCGATCGCGCGCGGCACGGCCTTGACCTTGTCGCCGGCCTGCACGCGCTGGAAGCCGTCGACGATCACGGTATCGCCCGCCTTCAACCCCGCATCGATCTCGCGCAGGTTGTCGTACAGGCGGCCGGGCGTGACCGGGCGGATCGCGACGGTGCCGTTCGCGTCGACGAAGTACAGCACGCGGCGCGTCGCATCGGTCGCGACGGCCGCATCGGGCACGAGCAGCGCGTGGTGCGCGACGCGGCTCGACAGGTACACGCGGCCGAACTGGCCGGGGCTCAGGCGCCGGTCCGGATTCGCGACGCGTGCGCGCTGGCGCAGCGTGCCGGTCGAGTCGTCGAGGCGGTTGTCGACGAAATCCATCGTCCCCGTCAGCGACGGCCGGGCATCGCCCGGCAGCGCGATCGCGACCTGCCGCGACGACGCGTTGCCGCCGCTTGTCCGCGCTTCGCGCGTATAGCGCAGGTAACTTTCCTCGTCGACATCGAAGTAGATGTCGATCGGATCCTGCGACACGATCGTCGTCAGCACGGTCGCGTCGCTGTCGCCGCCTTTCACGAGATTGCCTTCGCTCACGAGTTTGCGGCTGATGCGGCCGGACATCGGCGCGACGATGCGCGTGAACGACAGGTCGAGCCGCGCGCGTTCGAGTGCGCCTTGTGCGCTCGTCACCTCGGCCTGCGCGCTTTGCACGGCCTGCCTGCGCTGGTCGTAGAGGCTCTGCGCGATCGTATCGGTCTTGATCAGGATGCTCGCGCGCTCGAAATCCTGCCGGCTCAGCTTCAGTTGCGACTGCGCGCGTTCGAGCGCGCCCTGCGCGGCGGTGACGGCCGCCTGGTACGGGCGCGGGTCGATGACGAACAGCAGGTCGCCCTTGCGGACGGTCGCGCCGTCCTGGAACGCGACCTTGTCGAGATAACCGCTCACGCGCGGACGCACGTCGACGGTGTCGACCGCTTCGAAGCGGCCGGTGTAGACGTCGACGTCGTGGACGTCGCGCACGACGGGCGCACTGACGATCACGTTGGGCGTCGCGGCCGGGGCCTTGTCGTCCGACTGGCAGCCGGCCAACGCGACGAGCGCGGCGAGCGGAACGGCGGCCAGCACGGCCGATCGCGCGATGCGTTTCAATCCTGGATATCGGTTCATATGCGTACGAGATGTCGAGTGGGGCGCGTGGCGCCGGACGGTGCGAAGTATCGGGCGCGGCGCGCGGCGGATAAACGGACGAAGCGGCATAAGAACTTGTACTGCGCAGTCACGAATCGCTGCCTGCATCGGCGACCGGCGAGCCGGTTTCGCGGAGCACGGCGAGCAAGCGGAAGGGCAGCGACGACGCGCGGCCCGAATGCCTGTTCAGGCGATTCGGGCCGGCCATGCGGAGGGGGCGGACGCGCGATTGCGCGTATCGGAAGGCGTGCTCGCTTGCACGCCGACGTGGCTCAATGCCCGCGATAGATCGAGTCGCGGCCGTTGACCGACATCGCGCGGCCGGATTCGCCGGCCGTGCGGGTTTCGCTGCCGTAACCGGTCGTGTTCGCGGCCGGGGTGGCGTTCGGGGCGGATTGCGCGACGGCGTTTTCGCGCACACGCTGTTCGGCGGCGAGGATCGCGGCCGGATACTGGTTGTGGTCCAGCGCCGGGGTATAGCCGACGGCCGCGAGGCGGGCCATCTCGGCCTTCACTTCGGCGCGGGTCAGCTGATGGTCGGCCTGCTGCGCGAACGACAGCGCCGGTGCGGCAAGGATCAGGGCGGCAAGGGTGGAAGAAACGAGCGTTTTCATCATGGGTACCTGTGTGGTTGAGTGAGCCGCAACCAACATCGACCACGTCGATGTCGTTGCGCGTGCAGCCAATATAGGTACGCCGACGCCCGGGAAAAACGGCTGCCGGACCAAATCATTTTTGATTCTGCGTCACGAATCGAACGTGAATTCGGTCGGCAGCCTTGCCGGCCGGGCGTCTGGCCCGAACAGTGGCTAGGGGCCGGTGATCGAAACAGGCCGCCAATCGGCCCATTAGACCTCGCGGGACTCAAGTGTGTCGAATTCCGTCTTGGACAGACTTAACCGGTCTCCCTAGACTGAACTCGCTTTCCTTTACTCCCTGGAGAAAATCATGAGTCTCAAAGACAAGCTGCCCGGCAACAAGATCCTCGGTTTCGGTACCGCCCCGCTCGGCAACATGTTCCGCGACATCCCCGACGCGGAAGCCGCGGCCACCGTCGAAGCCGCGTGGCAACACGGCATCCGCTATTTCGATTCGGCCCCGTTCTATGGCGCCGGCCTGGCGGAAATCCGCCTCGGCGACGCGCTCGCGAACCATCCGCGTGACGAGTACGTGCTGAGCACGAAGGTCGGCCGCGTGATCCTCGACGAAATCGAAGACGTGTCGGCGCGCGATCTCGGCGAAAAGGGCGGCCTGTTCGAACACGGCCGGCCGAACCGCATCGTCAACGACTACTCGGCCGACGCGACGCTGCGCTCGATCGAGGACAGCCTGAAGCGTCTGCGCACCGACCGCCTCGATATCGTGTGGGTGCACGACATCGCGCAGGACTTCTACGGCGACGAATGGCTCGCGCAATTCGAAGTGGCGCGCAAGGGCGCATTCCGCGTGCTGAGCAAGCTGCGCGAGGAAGGCGTGATCAAGGCGTGGGGCCTCGGCGTGAACCGCGTCGAACCGATCGAACTGGTGCTCGACCTCGCCGAACCTCAACCGGACGGCATGCTGCTGGCCGGCCGCTACACGCTGCTCGATCATGAGCGCGCGCTGCAACGCGTGATGCCGGCGGCGGCCGCGCAGAACGTCGGGATCGTCGTCGGCGGCCCGTACAGCTCGGGCGTGCTCGCGGGCGGCACGCACTTCGAATACCAGAAGGCGTCGCCGGAAATCCTCGCGAAGGTCGACCGGATCAAGGCGATCGCCGCGCGCTACGACGTGCCGATCAAGGCCGCCGCGCTGCAGTTCTCGATGTCGCATCCGGCGACCGTCGCGGTGATCCCGGGCGCGAGCCGTCCGGAGCGGATCGCGGAAGACCAGGCCGCGCTGAACGTGGCGATTCCGGCCGACTTCTGGCGCGAGATGCGTGAACAAGGCCTGATCGCGGCCAATGCGCCGCTGCCGACCGATCGTTGATCCTGAAAGGTGATGACATGGCACAGGCACATGCAAGTATCGAGATCGCGGCTTCGGCCGACACGGTCTGGCAACTGATCGGCGGCTTCGGCTCACTGCCCGACTGGCTGTCGTACATTCCGGCCAGCGAGCTGAGCGAGGGCGGGCGCGTGCGGCGTCTCGCGAATCCGGCGGGCGATGCGATCGTCGAGCGGCTGGTTGCGTTCGACGAAGCGGAGCGCAGCTATACGTACGCGATCCTCGAAGCACCGTTTCCGGTCGTGAACTATCGCTCCACGCTGCGCGTGCGCGAGAACGGCCCGAACGCGTCGAAGGTCGAGTGGTCCGGCACGTTCACGCCGCACGGCGCGACCGACGACGAAACGATCCGGCTGTTCCGCGGCATCTACGAAGACGGCCTCGCGGAACTGGCGAAGCGCTTCGCGGTGGCCTGACGGCGACACGTCGCATCGTGTGACGGAGGCGGGGCGTCCGGCTCCCGCCACGCCTTCGCCGCGGGTGTCGCCTGCGGCGAAGGCTTGGGCGCAGGTGTGAGCGCGTCGGCGTGGTTCTACACCGACGGGCCGCCGCCATCGGCGTGCAGCTCGTCGATCAGCAGCCGCGCGCCCGGCGAGATCGGCGCGCCCTTGCGCGTGACGAGTTCGTAAGGCTCGCTGCGCGAACCGATCCGCAGCGGCAGGATGCGCGTCATGTCGTGCCGCGCGAAGAATTCGGCGACGTCGATCGACACCAGCGCGACGAACGACGGATTGCCCTGCAACAGCGCGAGCGTCGCGAATGCCGACGTCGTTTCGAGCAGATGCGGCGGAAAGCGGATGTCGGCTTCGAGGAATTCGCGTTCCAGGAGCAGCCGCATCGGCATGTTCGCGCGATACACGACCCACCTGTATTCGGCGAGGTCGCGCAGCGCGAGCTTCTTTGCGCCCTTGAGCGGATGGCGCACGTTCGCGACCACCGCGAGCGTCTCGTCCTGCAGCTTCACGCTGTCGTAGAGCTGTGGCGTGCGGCTGATCGTCGTGCGGCAGATTGCAAGATCGAGCCGGCCTGCGTCGATCTCGCTCAGCAGCGCTTCGCTGGTGTCCTCGACGATCTCGACGGACATCTCCGGATGGCGTGCGACGAGCGTCGAGATCGCATCGGTCAGCCGCGGCACCGCGCCCATGATCACGCCGACGCTCACGCGCCCGCCATGTCCGCGCAGGATGCCGACGATTTCCTCGCGCAGATGTGCGAGATCGGTATGAATCAGCCGCGCGTAGCGGATCACGCAATCGCCGACCTCGGTCGGTTCGAGCCCGCGGTTGGTGCGATTGAACAGCGGCGTGCCGAAGGTCGTCTCGATCTCCTGCAGCGCCTTGCTCGCGCCCGGCTGCGTGAGCGCGACCTGCTGCGCGGCCTTGAGCAGCGAGCCCTGGTCGGCGAGCGCGATCAGCAGGCGCAGCTGCTTCAGGTGAAGGCGGGAAATGATGGAGTGAAGCGGCGGGGTCATGGATGTGACGAAAAGTTATACCGGTATCACGTCCCGTCAATTGTCTCGACGATTGCGATTCCTTATGCTGGCCCGTCGAGCCTTTTTATCAAGCTGTTTTTGGATGGGTGAACCGGGATGCCGCCGACGTGCGGCGGAAAGCGGGTGCACTCACTATAACTTGAACTTATTGCCGTGTCGATTGCGGTCGCACCCGGACGACACGCGCTGGATGCCAGGAGCGAAGCACACATGGATCTGAACATCGAAGGCCGCTGGGCGCTGGTTTGCGCGGCCAGCAAGGGGCTGGGCAAGGGGTGCGCGCAGGCGCTCGTCGCCGAGGGCGTGAACGTCGTGATCACCGCGCGCGGCAGCGACGCGCTCGACGCGACCGCCCGCGAACTGCGCGCGCTCAACCCGGCCGTCACGGTGGTGGCCGTGGCCGGCGACATCACGACGAGCGCGGGCCGCACGGCGGCGCTCGCGGCCGCGCCGCAAGTCGACATCCTCGTGAACAACGCGGGCGGCCCGCCGCCGGGCGATTTCCGCGAATGGACGCGCGACGACTGGATCGCGGCGCTCGACGCGAACATGCTGACGGCGATCGAGCTGATCAAGGCGACCGTCGACGGGATGACCGAGCGCGGCTTCGGGCGCATCGTCAACATCACGTCGAGCGCCGTGAAAGCGCCGATCGACGTGCTCGGCCTGTCGAACGGCGCCCGCACGGGGCTGACCGGCTTCATCGCGGGCATCGCGCGGCAGAAGCGCATCGCGGCGCGCAACGTGACGATCAACAACCTGCTGCCGGGGCTGTTCGATACCGACCGTCTGAAGAAGGCGACCGAAGCGTCCGCGCAGGCAGAAGGGACGGACTACGAAGCGACGCGTGAAGCGAAGCGCCGCAACGTGCCGGCCGGGCGTTTCGGCACGGCCGACGAATTCGGCGCGGTCTGCGCGTTCCTGTGCAGCGCGCACGCCGGTTACCTGACCGGGCAGAACGTGCTGCTCGACGGCGGCGCATATCCGGGCACGTTCTGATCGCGCGGCGTTCGTCGCGGGATGCCCGGGCCGCACGGTGCGCCCGGGCATGGCTTGCCCGCGTTACTTGATCACCAGCGGATTGACCGGCGCACCGGTGCCGCCGACGATCTTCAGCGGCGCGGCGGTGTACAGGAATTGCCACTGGCCGTCGCGCGCGCAATCTTCCGCGAGCGCATCGAGCAGCACGACCTCGGTGAACACGACGCCGAGGTTGCGCATCAGCGCGTTGTGTAGCGGAATCATCACGCCCGACACGGGGTCGACCGTCACTTCGTTGCCCATCGTATCGGTGACGAGGTTCGGAATCTCCATCTCGCGGAACCATTCGACGAGCTCGCGGCTGAACGTGAGCCCCGGCTCGACGTAGTCGCGATAGAACTCGGCTTCGTCGCGCTCGTAGAACGATCCGATCCAGCCGGTGCGGATCAGCAGGATGTCGCGCGGCTCGATCGTCACGTTCTGCGCGCGCGCCGCGTCGAGCAGGTCGTGATGATCGAACGTCTCGCCCTTGTCGAGCACGCGCTTGTTGCGATGGCGCGCGATGTCGATCAGCACCGCGCGGCCCGCGATACCGCGCTCGGCGATCGGCAGGATGCTCGCGCGTTCGAGGCCGCCGACCGTGCTCAGCGCGTCGTAGCCGTTCCACAGCGTATCGTCGTACCACACGTGCCCGAGCGCGTCGCACTGCGTCGAGCCCTGCACGTGCATGAAGATCACGTCGTCCGCGTATTCGACGTTGCCGTCGAAGTGCGCCTTGCCCGCGAGGAAATGGCCCTTGTCGAGCACGTTCATCCGCATCGACGGGCGCCGGCCCGGAAACAGCGGCTCGCCCTTCGCGTGGCCGATGTCCACCTGCAGCGTGAAGGTGCGGCCCTGGCGCACGGCGGCGATGCCGCGCATCACCTGTTCGGACTGCAGATAATTCAGCGCGCCGACTTCATCGTCGGGGCCCCACTTGCCCCAGTTGGTCGGCAGGCCGTCGAGCAGGCGCTTGACGTCGGGGCCATCGGCCGGTTTCTGCACACACATGTTCGTCTCCATCGTTGTGATCGACGCGAACCCGGGGGCGATTTGCCGTGCGGGCATTCGGCATCGGACGGGCGCGCCCGGTGCGGCGCGACGTCGGGCCAGTATAGAAATCGCGCCGCCCATCCGGTATTGAGAGCCGCTCATAGCGCTATGAAAAGCTGTCATGCGCGAAGTATTGACGCGGGTCGGGCGGGTTTGAAACCATCGTGGTCGATCGTGGCGGCGCTGCATGCGCGTCGACGCCAACGCATCCAGTCGATTGATCCACACAGGAAACGGAAATGAACATCGCAGGCAACTTGCTGATCGGTCAGCGCGCGCGGCGCGGCACCCAGGGCGTCACGTATGCGATCGACGCGGCGAGCGGCGAACGCATGGAGCCGGCTTTCGGCGGCGCGACCGTCGTCGATCTCGACGAAGCGTGCGCGCTGGCCTGGGCGGCCTTCGACGCGTATCGCGAGACCCCGCCCGAAGCACGCGCGCAGTTTCTCGAAGCGATCGCGGCGAACATCCTCGCGCTCGGCGATGCGCTGGTCGAGCGCTGCGTCGCCGAATCGGGCCTGCCGCGCGCGCGTGTCGAAGGCGAGCGCGGCCGCACGGTCGGCCAGTTGCGCCTGTTCGCCGGCGTGGTGCGCGCGGGCGACTACCTCGAAGCGCGCATCGATCCGGCGCAGCCGGAACGCCAACCCGCGCCGCGCCCCGATCTGCGCCTGCGTCATATCGGCGTCGGCCCGGTCGCGGTATTCGGCGCGAGCAACTTCCCGCTCGCGTTCTCGGTGGCGGGCGGCGATACCGCGTCCGCGCTCGCGGCCGGCTGCCCGGTGATCGTGAAGGCGCACTCGGCGCACCCCGGCACGTCGGAACTCGTCGGGATGGCCGTGCAGCAGGCCGTGAAAGCATGCGGGATGCCGGAAGGCACGTTCTCGCTGCTGTTCGGCAGCGGCCTTGAAATCGGCCAGGGGCTCGTGCGCGACCGCCGGATCAAGGCGGTCGGCTTCACCGGTTCGCGCCATGCGGGGACCGAACTGATCGCGATCGCGAACGCGCGGCCCGAACCGATCCCCGTCTATGCGGAGATGAGCAGCATCAACCCCGTGCTGTTGTTCCCGCACGCGCTGGAACAACGCGGCGACGCGATCGCGCAGGCATTCGTGCAGTCGCTGACGCTCGGTGCCGGCCAGTTCTGCACGAACCCCGGGCTGATCTTCGCGGTGGAAGGGCCGGCGCTCGAACGCTTCATCGCGGCGGCGGCCGGGCGGCTCGCGCAGGCGCCGGCCGCGACGATGCTCACGCCCGGTATTCACCAGGCGTTCGAGCGTGCGGTCGCGGTGTTCGCGCAGCATCCTCAGGTGCGGACCGTCGCGCGCGCCCAGGCGCCTGCCGGTGCGAACCAGGGGCAGGGCGCGCTGTTCGTGACGAGCGCCGACGCATTCCGCGAATCGAAGGCGTTGCACGAGGAGATTTTCGGCGCGGCGTCGCTGATCGTTCGGTGTCCGGACCTGAACACGATGCTCGCGCTGGTCGAGTCGCTGGAAGGGCAGCTGACGGCGGCGATTCATCTCGACGAAGCCGATTACGCGGACGCGCGCCGATTCCTCCCGGCGCTCGAGCGGCGCGCGGGCCGCGTGCTGGTCAACGGCTTCGGCACCGGCGTCGAGGTCGCGCATGCGATGGTGCACGGCGGCCCGTATCCGTCCACCGCGGACGGGCGTTCGACGTCGGTCGGCAGCCTCGCGATCCGCCGCTTCCTGCGGCCGGTCAGCTATCAGGACATGCCGGATGCGCTGCTTCCCGACGCATTGCGAACGAGCAACCCGTGGGCGCTGAACCGCCTGCTCGACGGCAAGCTCACGCTCGCGCGGTAAGCGGCGAGCGAATGGCAGGCGGGGCGTCGCGACGCACCGGCGCCCCGCGTTTTCACGGCCTTATTTGCCGACTGCCGCGACGATCTCCTCGCCGGTCAGGATCTCGCGGAAGATGCCCACCAGCGGGCGCAGGTTGACCTTGTGCCACGCGGCCCACAGCGGCGTGCGGTAGCTGAACCACGGCAGCTCGCGCAGCACGACGCCTTCCGGCACCTGGTGACGCAGGCTTTGCTGGATCATCGTCACGCCGAGCCCGGCGGCGACGAGCCCGAGCGCGGCGAGCGGCTCGGTCGCTTCCACCGAGATGTCCGGCGAAAAACCGGCCTTCGCACAGGCCGCGACGAACGCGCCGTGCCGCGGCGCGCTTTCCTGCTGCGTGACGCCGATCCACGCCTGCGCGGCAAGATCGTCGGCGACCAGCGTCTTCTTCTTCGCGAGCGGATGCCCGTCGGGCAGCGCGAGCAGCATCGGATCGTTCAGCACCATCGTCGAATCGAGTTCGGGATCGTCCGGTGCGGGCGGCTCGGTCACGAGCGCGATGTCGAGGCTGCGTTCGCGCAGGCCTTCGAGCTGCGCGGCGCAGGGATAGTTGTACAGCGCGATATGCACCGACGGGCGCTCCGCGCGCAGCGTTTTCAGCGCGCGCGGCAGCACGCCCGAGTGCGTGGCCGTTTCCAGATAGCCGATGCACAGACCGCCTTCGTCGCCGCGACCGAGCCGGCGCGCGAGCGATTCGAGCCGGTTCGCATGGCGCAGGAACGCATGCGCTTCGCTGAGGAACGTGCGCCCGTCACGCGTCAGACGAATGCGCTGCTGGCTGCGTTCGAACAGCGTCAGGCCGAGCTTCTCCTCGAGCTGCGCGATCTGGCGGCTGAGCGGCGACTGCGAAATGTGCAGGCGTTCGGCCGCGCGGCCGACGTGTTCCTCTTCCGCGACCGCGATGAAATATTGAAGCTGGCGGATGTCGAGCATGTAAGACCTTATGGGACTCAAGTGTGATGAATTATGTCTTGGACAGACTTATTCATGCAACCTAGACTGGGCGCACTTTCCTGTCCCATCCGGAGAAACGCATGGCTCTCAACGACACGCTGCCCGCCGACAACCGGCTCGGTTTCGGCGCGGCGCCGCTCGGCAACATGTTCCGCGACATTCCCGACGCGGAAGCGCACGCGACCGTCGAAGCCGCGTGGGCACGCGGCATCCGCTACTTCGACACCGCGCCGTCGTATGGCGCGGGGCTCGCGGAAGCGCGTCTCGGCGACGCGCTGGCCGGCCGGCGCCGCGACGACTACTTCATCAGCACGAAGGTGGGCCGCATCGTGCTCGACGATCTGGAGGAAGCGGCCACCCGCGACTACGGCGAGAAGAGCGGGATCTTCGCGCACGGCCGCGCGAACCGGCTGGTGAGCGACTACTCGGCCGACGCGACGCTGCGCTCGATCGAGGACAGCCTGAAGCGGCTGCGCACCGATCGTCTCGACGTCGTGTGGGTGCACGACGTCGCGCAGGACATCTACGGCGACGAATGGCTCGCGCAGTTCGAGGTGGCGCGCAAGGGCGCATTTCGCGTACTGGGCAAGCTGCGCGAGGAAGGCGTGATCGGCGCGTGGGGTCTCGGCGTGAACCGTGTCGAGCCGATCGAGTTGCTGCTCGACCTCGCCGAACCGCAACCGGACGGCATGCTGCTGGCCGGCCGCTACACGCTGCTCGATCACGAACGCGCGCTGCAGCGCGTGATGCCGGCCGCCGCGGCCCGTCACGTCGGGATCGTCGTCGGCGGCCCGTACAGCTCGGGCGTGCTCGTCGGCGGCGCGCACTTCGAATACCGGAAGGCGCCGCCCGAGGTCGTCGCGAAGGTCGAGCGGATCAACGCGATCGCCGCGCGCCACGACGTGCCGGTCAAGGCCGCCGCGCTGCAGTTCGTGCTCGCGCATCCGGCGACGGCCGCGGTGATTCCGGGCGCGAGCCGCCCGGAGCGCATCGCGGAAGATGCCGCGGCGCTGACGTTCGAGATCCCCGCCGATTTCTGGCGCGAGATGCGCGAGCAGCAGCTCGTCGCGGCCGATGCGCCGCTGCCGATCGATCGTTGATTCGGTCAGCGCCGCCGAGTCCGTCTGGCCGCTGACGACGCGACGAGGCCCGCTCGCGCGGGCCTCGTCGTTTCGGCAGAAGGAAAGCTCGGCTGCGTGACCGTCAGCCGTGCGTGCGCGGCCGGTAATCGATCAGGCTGGAGAACACCGCGATCAGCACGGCCATCGCGACGAAGAACAGCAGTGCGAGGAAGTACGAGCCCGACCACTGGACGATCACGCCGATCAGGATCGGCACCACGACGCCGACCATGCTGCCGCAGAAGTTCATCGTGCCGCCGAGCACGCCGGCGCGTTCCGGGCCGCCGACGATCGCCGGCAGGCTCCAGTACATCCCGCAGAAGCGGATGAAGAACATCGCGATGCTCAGCAGCAGCACCACGGCGTTTGCGTTCGCGATATAGGCCGCCGCGAGGATGCACGCGGCCGCGATCAGCGACGAGCCGCTGAACATCGTGCGCATCACCAGGTTCGGCGACGCGCCCGACGCCTTCCAGCGATCGCCGATGGTGCCGCCGATCAGTTCGCCGACGAAGCCCGACATGAAGATGATGAAGGTCGCGCCGCCCGTCGTCGCGATGTTGAAGCCGTAGGTCTTGTGCAGGTAGCTCGGCATCCACGTCAGCAGCCCGTAGAACACCGCGAGGATGCAGCTGTAGCCGGCGAACATCGCGAGCACCGAACGATCCTTCACCAGTTCGCGCAGCGGCACGCGTTCGCCCGTGGTTTGCGTCGGCGCATTCGCGCGCGTGATGTGTTCGAGCTCGGCCGCATTCACGCCCGGATGCTCGGACGGATGGTTGCGGATGTAGCGCCATACGAGCACGCCCACCAGCATCGTGCCGACGCCCGCGATCACGAACGCGATGCGCCACGATCCGAACCACGCGATCAGCCCGGAAATCAGGATCGCACCGAGCGCGCTGCCGAGCGGCGCGCCGCCGTCGACCAGCACCGCGCCGCGGCCGCGTTCGTGCGGCGTCAGCCACGTGCCGATCAGCTTCGCGCCGGCCGGGAACACCGGCGATTCGGAGAAGCCGAGGCCCATGCGCGTGAGCATCAGCAGGATCCAGTTGTGCGATGCCGCGCCGAGCGCCTGGAACGCGCCCCATGCGAGCGTCGCGGTCGCGATGATGCCGCGCGTGTGATAGCGGTCGAGCATCACGCCGACCGGGATCTGCATCAGCGCGTACGACCAGAAGAACGCGCTCAGCATCAGGCCTTCGAGCGCCGGCGACAGGTTGAATTCCGGTGCGATCAGCGGCATCGCGACCGACAGCGACGCGCGGTCGATGTAGTTGATCGCGACCAGCAGCAGCATGAGCAGGAAGATGCGCCAGCGGACGTTGGTCGGCCGCGCCGCCGCGTCGAGCGAAGTCGGCGCGGCGGCCGGGACGGCGGGGGAAGTCGAGGGGGGCATGCGTGTCTCCGTCGTTATGGTTGCGGGGGCGATGGCATCGTCGCCGTGCAGCGACTGTAGGGGCATGGCCGCGTCTTGCCTAATGACGCTTCGTGATCGCGTGATAACCAAACGGCGCGGCGCGCGGGGAATAAGCGGACGTTATCGGGCGATCCGGTTTTTTCATTACCGGCGGCAATCGGCCGCTTGTAGTGTTCGGTGCGGAGACTTCACACGGAGAAAGCACCATGAGCCCATTCCAATATTTCTTTCCCACCACGCTGAAATTCGGCAACGGCCTCGCGCGGCAGGCCGGCGAACTGCTGAAGCCGCTGTTCAGCGGCAAGCTGCTGGTCGTGACCGACGAAGGCCTGATCAAGAGCGGCGTGCTCGAAGGATTCTTCGCATCGCTGCGCGACGCGGACGTCGCCTACGAAATCTTCTCGGGCGTCGAGGCGAACCCGAGCACGGCCGTGCTCGACAGCGCGCTGATGTTCCTGAAGGAGCATCGCTGCACCGCCGTGATCGGCGTCGGCGGTGGCAGCAGCATCGACACGGCGAAGGGCGTGGCCGCGATGGCCACCAACGGCGGCACGATTCTCGACTACGAGGGCTACAACAAGATCCCGGACGAACCGCTGCCGATCTTCGCGATCCCGACCACGTCGGGCACCGGCAGCGAATGCACGGCGTCGACGGTGTTCACGAACCAGGAAACGCTGTTCAAGACCGTGATCGTCAGCCACAAGCTGTTCCCGAAGCTCGCGATCCTCGACGCGGAGCTCACGCTGAAGCTGCCGGCCGCGATCACCGCGGCCACCGGCATGGACGCGCTGACGCATGCGATCGAATCGTATGTGTCGAAGCAGGCGAACCCGGTGAGCCAGTCGCTCGCGCTGGGCGCGATCCGCCTGATCGGGCGCAGCCTGCGCAACGCGTTCTACGTCGGCTCCGATCTCGCGGCGCGCGAGGACATGCTGCTCGGCTCGTTCCTGGCCGGCGTCGCGTTTTCGCAGTCGAAGCTCGGCAACGTGCACGCGATCTCGCACACGATGGGCGGCGTGTTCAACATCGCGCACGGCATCGCGAACGCGGCGCTGCTGCCGTACGTGATCGAATTCAACCGGCCGGCCTGCCCGGCGCTGTATCGCGACATCGCGGCAGCGCTCGGCGGCGACGTGACCGGCGTCGATGCGGAAACGGCCGCGCGCGCACTGGTCGAGCAGATCGTCGAACTCAATCGCGCGCTCGCGATTCCGTCGAACATCCGCGAGCTCGGCGTCGATCTCGCGCACCTGCCGCAGATGGTGGCCGACTCGATGCGCAGCGGCAACGTGCTGGTCAACCCGCGGCTGACGACCGCGCGCGACGTCGAAGGCATCATCCGCGCCGCGTACGGCGGCGAACTCTGATCGCGCGACCCGCGCGAAGTGCGATTACCCGAATCGATTCAACCAGGAGCAGTCATGTATTACGAAATGCGGACCTACACGGTCCAGATCGGCAAGATGAACGAATACCTGCGGCACTTCGAGAAGGAAGGGCTGCCGGTGATCTCCCGCTATGCGACGCTGGTCGGCTGGTGGTACACGGAAATCGGCGAACTGAACCAGGTCGTCCACATCTGGGCATACGAAAGCCTCGACGATCGCATCAAGCGCCGTACCGCGCTGTACGAGGATCCGGACTGGCTCGAGAAGTTCGTGCCGAAGGCGTTCCCGATGCTCGAGAAGATGGAGTCGAAGCTGCTGCGCCCGGCCGCGTTCTCGCCGATCAGGTAAGCAGGGGACCTTGCAGCGTTTCGACGAGCAGGCGCGCACCCGGCGACAGGTGCGCGAAGGTACGGGCGACGACGCCGTACGGCTCGTCGAGCGCCGGGATCGCGACGGGCAGGCACGCAATCAGGCCGAAGCGCTCGCCGAACTCGGCGACTTCGCGCGGGATCACGGCCACCAGCTCGGGGTCCGCCTGCAGCAGCGTGAGCGTCGCGAACGTCGACGCGGTTTCGATCGGATAGCGCGGCACCTCGATGCCGGCGTCGGCCAGTGCGCGTTCGAGCGCGAGCCGCATCGGCGTGTTGACCGGATACGCGACCCATTCCGCATCGGTGAGATCGCGCAGCGTCAGCGTGTCGCGCCCGGCGAGCGCATGCGTGCGCGCGGTCACGACCGCGAGCGGTTCGGATTTCAGCGGCAGGTAGTCATACGCTTCCGGGCGGCGGCTGTTGCCGTTGCGGCAGATCGCGAGGTCGATGCGGCCGTCGTCGATCAGCGCGAGCAGGCTCGCGCTGGTGCCTTCGACGATCTCGACCGACAGGTTCGGCTGGCGGCGGCGCAGGTCGGTCAGCGCGCGCGTGAGCAGCGGCACCGCGCCCATGATGACGCCGACCGCGAGATGGCCGCCATGCCCCTGCGTGAGCGCGAGGACTTCGGTGTGCAGGTGTTCGAGGTCGCTGTAGATGAGGCGCGCGTAGCGCGTGACGCAGCGGCCGAGGTCGTTCGCGACGAGGCCCTTCGGTTGCCGCTCGAACAGCGGCATGCCGAGGATGTCCTCGATCTCGCGCAGCACCTTGGTGGCGCCGGGCTGCGAGATCGCGATCTCTTCGGCGGCCTTGTGCAGCGAACCGTGGTTTTCGAGCGCGATCAGCAGTTTGAGCTGCTTGAGGCGAAGGCGCGACGCGATATTGGCGAGGGAGGGAACGGCCAGCGGCTTCATGGCAACGACCAAACCGAAAGCGCGCATTATAGCCCGTCCGGCCCATAAACGATCCTGAGGATCGCCAAGAAATCGCGGGTTTTCCGGCCTTCGGATCACCCGCGCATGCGGTCAATTTCCGTACATGTCGAAGTCGAAATACTTCGACTGGATCGCGTTGTACGTGCCGTCGCCGCGAATCTGCGCGATGGCGCGATTCAGTGCGTCACGCAGGTCGGTGTCGGCCTTGCGCACGCCGGCCGCATCGCCGTTACCCATGATCTTCGCGTCGTACACCACGCCGCCCGCGAACGAGAAGCCCTTGCCGCGCGGCGTCGCCAGGAACCCGAGCTGGCCCTGCACGGCATCCATCAGCACGCCGTCGACGCGCCCGGTGACGAGATCCGCATACGCCTGGTCGTAGCTCGGATACGGCACGACCTCGACCTTCGCGGCCGCCCACTTCTCGCGCGCATAGGTTTCCTGGACCGTGCCCTGTTCGACCGCGACGCGCTTGCCGGCGAGCTTCGCCGCGTCCGGCAGCAGCCCCGACCCGGTACGCGCGATCAGCCGCGTCTGGTTGCGGTACAGGCGGTCGGTGAAGTCGATCTGCTGGCGCCGCTGTTCGGTCGCGGCCATCGACGACAGGATCACGTCGAACTTGCGCGCCTGCAGCCCCGGAATCAGCCCGTCGAAGCTGCTCGACACCCACACGCATTTCGCATTCAGCTTCGCGCACAGCGCGTTGCCGAGGTCGATGTCGAAGCCCTTCACGCTGCCGTCGGTCGCGGTCGACTCGAACGGCGGGTAGGTCGGGTCGACACCGATGCGGATGGTCGTCCATTCCTTCGCCGACGCCAGCGACGCGACAGCCATCGCGGCGGCGGAAAGGAGAATCGTGAGGCGCGTCTTCATGGTCTGGCTCCGTTCGTGTGGGGAAGAGTGGGCGTGCGCGTCAGCTCGGGAATTCGCCGCGCTGAAAATCGTTCGACAGTTCGAGGGCGTCGGCCATCTCGCCGACGGTGACCGGCTTGATCGGCGCGCGGATCCGGTAGTGACCGACGTCGCCGACGCCGCGCTGCTGCACGTCGGCGATCAGTTCGCCGACCGTCGTGCCGCACCAGCGCCCCTGGCACGGACCCATTCCGCAGCGCGTAAACGCCTTCATCTGGTTCGGCCCTTGGCAGCCGAGCGCCGCGAGCTGGCGAATCTCGCCGGCCGTGACTTCCTCGCAGCGGCACACGATCGTGTCGTCGTCGGGGCGGCGCAGCGCGGCGGGCGGCGTATACAGCGCGTCGAGCAGCGGGCGCACCGCGAGATGGCGGCGCCATGCACGCAGCACCGGGCGTTCGCGTGCGGCCTGCCGTTGCGCGTCGAGCGCACCGAGTTGCCGGGCGATGTCGAGCGCCGCCACTTCGCCGGCGAGTGCCGCCGCCTGTGCGCCGCCGATCCCTGCGCCGTCGCCCGCGATCCAGACGTGCGGCACGCTGCTGCGGCCGCGCGCGTCGCGCTGCGGGCGCCAGCATGCCGACGCTTCGTCCCATTCATGCGCGCAGCCGAGCGCGCGCGCGAGCTGCGTCGACGGAATGACGCCCTGATGCAGCAGCACGAGGGACGTGTCGAGCGCTTGTACGACGCCTTCCGCGTCGCGAAAGCGGATGCGTTCGGCGCGATCGTCGCCGTCGATGCGGATGTCGGTCGCGCCGCGATGGACGGGAATCCCGGCGTCGCGCACCGCACGCAGCATGCGCCAGCCCTTGAGCAGATAGTTGACGCCGCGCAGTGCCGGCAGCGCATGGGGAAGCGCGCGGCGCCACGCGTCGCGCGGTGTCGTATCGACCAGCGCGCGCACGCGCCGGCCCGCATTCAGCAATTGCGCGGCGAACAGCCACAGCAGCGGGCCGCTGCCCGCCAGCACGGCGTCGGCCGACGGCGCGAGGCCCGACGCTTTCAGCAGCGTTTGCGCGGCGCCGACGCCCATCACGCCGGGCAACGTCCAGCCGGGCACCGGCCACGGCCGCTCCTGCGCGCCGGTCGCGATCAGCACCGCGCGCGGGCCGATTTCGAGCGTGCCGCGCGACGGGCCGCTCTGCGTGAGCATCGCGACGGGTGTCGGTTCGAATGCGACCTGCCACACGACGCTGCGCGGCAGGTAATGCGCGCCGCTGGCGAGCAGGCCGTCGACGAGCGGCCGGCCGGCCGTATAGTCGGCGCCGAGCCATTGCGCGAGCGGCGCCGGCGCATCGGCCACGTTGCGGTAGATCTGGCCGCCGGGCGCGCGGCCTTCGTCCGCGACGACGACCGACAAGCCGGCCGTGCGCGCGGCGATGGCTGCCGCCATCCCGGCCGGCCCGGCGCCGACGATCAGCAGGTCGCACTGGCGGCGCGTCATGCGAGCCTCGCCTTGCCGTGCATCGCGCGCACCTGCATGCCCTCGGCGACGGGCGTCATGCAGCCTTGCACGTTCGGGACGCCGTCGATTTCGACGAGGCAGTCGAAGCACACGCCCATCATGCAGAACGGGCCGCGCGGCGCGCCGCTCACGGCGCTCGTGCGGCACGCGGCCGAACCGGCGGCGAGCATCGCGGCCGCGACGCTGTATTGCGCGGGCACGTCGTGCGGCGTGCCGTCGATATGGATGCGCACGCGTTCGAGCGTCGCGGCGGCGGGAACGAGGGATTCAAACATGCCGGGCTTCCGTGGGCGCGTCGAAGCGCGCGGTGGTAAAGGCGGACAGGTCGGCCGGCGCGGCGCCGCCGGCGATCCACGGCGCGACGAGATCGGCGTGGGTTGCCGCGAGCGTCACGCCGCTGTGGCAGATCGCGATGAACGCGCCGGGATGCGTGGTCGACGCCTCGTAGACGGGCAGGCCGTCGGGCGTCATGATGCGCAGCGCGCCCCACGCGCGCACGATGCGTGCATGCGCGAGCGCGGGGAAGGCGGTGCGTGCGCGACGCGCGATGTCGACCATCGCCGGGCGCGTCTGGCCGTCGTCGAAGCCGACGTCTTCGGCCGAGTCGCCGAGCAGCACCGAGCCTTCCGGCGTCTGCCGGACGACGAGCGTCGGATAGTCGAGAAACGGCGCGAGCCGTTCGGTGACCATGATCTGGCCGCGCAACGGCGAGATCGGTGCGCGCAGGTCGACCATCGGCGCGAGCCGCGCGTTGTCGAGGCCGGCCGCGAGCACCACGCGCCCGGCTTCGAGCCGCGCGTGGCGCGTGTCGATCTCGAAGCGCCCGGCGTGCGGGCGGATTTCGCTGACCTCGCTGCGCGGCAGATAGACACCGCCGCACCGCTGAAACGCCTGCAGCATCGCGCGCAGCGTATAGAGCGGATTCGCGTGACCGTCGTTCGGCGACCACAGCGCGCCGGCCAGCGACGGCGACGCCGACGGAATGCGCCGGCGCAGCGCCGCCGGATCGAGGACCTCGTACGACAGCGCGGCTTCCTGCCGGCGCAGCGATTCGAGCAGGTCGGTCGCGCCGTCGAGTTCCGCGCGGTGTTCGAACAGCTCGATGCCGCCCGGGCGTTCGAACGCGCAATCCACGCCGGTTTCGCGCTGCAACTGCGCGGCGAACGCATGCCAGCGCTCGGACGATTCGCGCGACCAGCGCGCATACGGCACGCAGCGGCCGCCTTTGCCCTGCACCCACACGAGCCCGAAATTGCCGCGCGCCGCGCGAAACGCGATGTCGTCGCCGTCGCACACCGCGACTCGCTGGCCGAGACGCGCGATGCCCCACGCGATGGCCATGCCGACGAGACCGCCGCCGGCCACGACGACGTCGAAGCGGCGCACGGTCATGCGCGGCTCCGGTGTCGCGGGTGAGGCGGTTGCGTGTTATATCCCATGGCGGCGCGGCTCCTTGCTTTCAGTACGTTGCGGAACCGATGTTCGGACAGGCAAAATGTGCTGTCCAATACAGCTTGATCAACGCTCCATAATCCAGTGTTATGACCACGCCCTCGCTCAGGATTCGTCAGATCGAAGCGTTTCGCGCGGTGATGCAGCGCCATACCGTCACACGCGCGGCACGCGATCTCCATATCTCGCAGCCGGCCGTGAGCCGGCTGATCGCCGATCTCGAGGACCGGATCGGCTTCGTGCTGTTCGAGCGGCAGCAGGGGCGTTTCACGCCGACCGCGCAGGCGCGCGTGCTGTACGAGGAGGTCGAACGCGCGTTCGTCGGGCTCGACCGCGTCGCGCAGGCCGCCGAGCAGATCCGCGCGATGCGGCGCGGCACGCTGCGCGTGGCCGGCTCGCCCGCCGTCGCGCTCGATCTGCTGCCCGAACTCGTCACGCGTTTCTCGCACGCGCATCCGGGGGTCGACATCACGCTGCTCGCGCACAGCGCGTCCACCGTCGTCGACAAGGTCGCGTCCGGGCAATGCGATGTGGGGCTGATCGCGGAACCCGTCCCGCACCCGGCGGTGCGTGGCGAGCGGCTCGCGGAAGCCGCGATGTGCTGCATCGTGCCGCGCGGGCACCGGCTCGCGCGCAAGCGCGTCGTGCAGCCGGCCGACCTGCGCGACGAAGCGTTCATCTCGTTTCCGCCGAGCTTCGAGGCGCGCAGCGCGATCGATCGCGTATTCGTGGAAGCCGGCGTGTCGCGCGTGCTGTCGATCGAGGCGCAACTGTCGCAGACGATCGTCGCGTTCGTCGCGAACGGCGCGGGCGTCGCGCTGATCGATCCGGTGACGGCCGCGTATGCGGGCCAGCGCGTGGCCGTCAAGCCGTTCGAGCCGGCCGTGCCCGATCACTTCTATCTGGTGACGTCCGCGTCGCAGCCGCTGTCGATGATCGGCGACGCGTTCTGCGCGGATTTGCGCGACGCGTTCGCCAGGATGCGGGAGCAGGGGGCCGGGTGATCCGGCCGGGAAGGAATGGCCGCGGCGGTCGCGCCGGGGGCGTCGGCGCACCGCGGCGAGCGACCGCTCAGGCGAGCGCCGTGTCGGCGGCCGCCACCGCGGCCGGGGGCGCCGCGGCAGCACCCGCCAGCCGCCGATAACGCGCGAGCGCCCACAGCGGGAAGTACGCGGTATAGCCGTGATACTTCAGGTAGAAGATGCGCGGGAAGCCCGGCGCATTGTGCGAGCGGTGCCACCAGAAGCCGTCTTCCTGCTGCACCGACTGCAAATACGCGATGCCGCGCTTCACCGAATCGGATTCGCAGTCGCCGAACGCCATCTGCGCGAGCAGCGCCCACGCGGTGCAGTTCGACGTGCTCTCGCCGCCGTTCGTGCCGGCCAGCGTCGGGTCGAGGTAGCTGTCGTTCGTCTCGCCCCAGCCGCCGTCCGCGTGCTGCCGCGCGCGCAGCCAGTCGAGCGCGCGGGCGATATAGGGCTGCGACTTGTCCTCGCCCGCGAGCGCGAGACCGGCCAGCACGCTCCACGTGCCATAGAGGTAGTTCGTGCCCCAGCGCCCCCACCAACTGCCGTCGGGCTGCTGCGTGCGCTTCACGTAGTCGATGCAGCGCGCGAGCGACGCGCGGTCTTCCGCGCGCTTCGTCACGCCGAAGCACAGCAGTACGCGGCCCGATACGTCCTCGGTGGGCGGGTCGAGCAGCGCGCCGTGATCGGCGAACGGGATCGCGTTCAGATACATGCGGTCGCAGTCGGCGTCGAACGCCGCGAAGCCGCCGTTGCGCGATTGCAGCCCGCGCATCCAGTCGAGCGCGCGTGCGACGCGCGGCGCGTACGGATTCGTGCCGTCCGCGTGGCGATGCGTGCGGCCGCGGCGATCGAGCATCGCGGTGACGAGCGCGCTGTCGTCGATGTCCGGGTAGTACGGGTTCGCGTACTGGAACGCCCAGCCGCCCGGTTCGACGTCGGCCGGGACGTTCTCGATCCAGTCGCCGCGCAGGTCGTTCACCTGCCGCGCGGCCAGCCAGTCGTACGCGCGTGCGATGCGCTCGTCGAGTTCGCGCAACGTGCCGGCAGCCGTCTCGCCGGTTTCCGGCGCCGCGACACCGCGCGCCTGCTCGAGCGCCATCGTGCTCCAGGCGGTATCCCAGACCGGCGACAGGCACGGCTGGCAATACACGCTGCCGTCCGGCCGCGTGACCAGCAGCTTTTCCAGCGCGTTTTCGCAATCGCGGCGTAGCGGATGGTCGTCCGGGTAGCCGAGCACCTGCATCATCTGGTAGCTGTAGACGATCGGCGGGAAGATGCCGCCGAGCCCGTCCTCGCCGTTCATCCGTTCCGCGCACCACGCTTGCGCATGCCGGATCGCGCGCTGCCGCAGGCGCTTCGGCATCAGCGGCTCGATATGCCGCACCGCGCGGTCGAGCGCGAGGAACAGCCGGCGCATGCCGCGCGCGGGCGGGAAGTACCGGCGTTCCTGTTCCGGGGGCGTGACGAACAGCTCGCGGATCGAGACGTTGCGCGGATTGCGCGCACGCGCCTTCAGCGAGCACAGCACCAGCAGCGGCACCATCGTCGTGCGCGCCCAGTACGCGACCTTGTACATCGAGATCGGCACCCACTTCGGGAACAGCACGAATTCGATCGGCATGAACGGCGCCGCGCGCCACGGCACCTGGCCGAACGTCGCGAGCAGGATGCGGGTGAACACGTTCGAGCGCGCCGCGCCGCCGAGCTTCAGGATCGCGTCGCGCGCGCGGATCATGTGCGGCGCCTGTTCGCTGTCGCCGGCCGCCTTCAGCGCGAAGTACGCCTTCACGCTGCACGACACGTCCGGCGCGCCGTCGACGTACAGATCCCAGGCGCCGTGCGTGTCGAGCCGCTGGTTCGCACGCAGGTAGCGCGCCATCTTCTCCTGGCGCACGTCGTCGATCCGGTCCATGAAATGCATCATCAGGATGTATTCCGCGGTGATCGTCGCGTCGGATTCGAGTTCGAAACACCAGCTGCCGTCGGGCTGCTGAAGGCGCACGAGTGCGTCGCGTCCACGGGCGATGGCAGTGTCGAGCGTGGACCAGGGAGAGGGGGCCGATTTGTTCATGCTGCGGATCATACCATCCAGCCGGAATGTTTATCTCGAGACGTGCAGTGCTACCATCCGCACCATGAAAAAACGCCTCGAACCCGCGCCGCGCGACGTGTCCGCGCCCGTCGAACCGGCCGGAGCGCCCGACGCACGGGCCCCTGAAGGATCATCGGCGCCGCCGGCTGCCGCCGTGGCCGGCGTGCGGCGAAAAAAAGCGCCGGACCAGGTGCGCGCGCAATTGCTGGCGGCTGCATCGGAGATCGCGACGCATCACGGCGTGGCCGCATTGACGCTCGATGCGGTGGCCGAGCGTGCCGGCGTGACGAAAGGCGCGCTGCAATATCACTTCGCGAACAAGCAGGGGCTGCTGGATGCTCTGTTCGGGCAGGCGACCGAGCGGTTCGGCGCGCAGATGGCCGCGCGGATGGCGGTGGATTCCGGCGGCGACGGCGCGGCGGCGCGCGCGTATCTGCATGCGGTGCTCGATGCCGCCAATCCGGCCGCGAGTACCGACGTGCTGCGCGTGCTCGTCGCGTCGATGATCACCGAGCAGGACACGCGCGCGCGCTGGTCGGTGCCGATGCGCGAATGGACGCGGCCCGACCCGGTGCCGCTCGAGCAGGCCGCGACGCTGATGATCTGCCGGCTCGCGGCCGACGGGTTGTGGATTTCCGAACTGCTCGACAGCATCGAGATATCGGCCGAATTGCGCGCGGAAATCGTCCGGCAGCTCGATACGATGAGCCGGGGCGTGTTTCCGAAGTGATGCGCGGCACGGGATCGATGTCGTCAGGCGAGATTCTGTCGCGCGACGGCGGGGTTCGACGTGCCACGCGTATCGAGGTCGTGATGGCCGATCACGTTTGCCCGGGACTCCACCCCGTTACGTTCGATCCTGCGGCAGCGCGTGCATGGGGCATGGCCTTTCGGAAGCTGCCGGCTACTGAACCACGGGCGTGACCGCTCATCCTTGCCGCGGGTTGCGCTGATACCCGGCCCTGAGCGCGTCGACCACGAGCTCCACCGCCCGCGACGATTTGCGCCGGCTCGGGTAATAGACGTGATGCCCGACGAACGTCGGAAACCAGTCCTCCAGCACCCAGCCGAGCCGGCCGGCTTCGACGTGATGCGCGACCAGATCCTTCGGCACATATGCGAGCCCGAAGCCGGCGAGCGCCGCGTCGACCATCTGATAGACGTTGTTGAACGTCAACTGCCCTTCGACGCGAACCTGCAACTCGCGGCGTCCCTTGCTCAACTCCCACGATAGCAGCGCGTTTCTGGTCGGCAACCGCAGATTGATGCAGTTGTGTTGTGTCAGGTCCTGCGGCGTTTTCGTCGCGGGCCGGGACGCGAGGTAATCGGGAGAACCGATGATCGACATCGTCATGTCCGGCGCGATACGCTGCGCGATCATGTCCTTGGCGACCTGGTCGCCGAGCCGTATGCCGATGTCGTAGCGGCCCGCGATGAGGTCGGTCAGACCATAGTCGTTCACCAGCTCGACCTTGAGCGCCGGATACCGGCGCAGCAGCGGTTGCAGCCGTGGCCACACGTACTCGTTCGCCGCATAGTCGGTCGCGGTGATCCGGACGTTGCCGGCCGGCTGGTCCGTCATCGCGCGCAGCGATTCCAGTTCCACCTCGATTTCCTGAAAGCGTGGGGCGATCGATTCCAGCAACCGCTGGCCGGCCTCGGTCGGCGACACGCTGCGTGTCGTGCGCGTCAGCAGCGGAATGCCCATGCGCCCCTCCAGCGCGCGCACCGTTCGGCTCAACGCCGATTGAGACACGCCGAGTTGCGCGGCCGCCCGCGTGAAATTGCGCTCGCGCGCGACGGTCATGAACGCCGCCAGATCGTTGAAGTCTTCCATTGATTCATGCACCACAGCATAGGCCTATGCCGATTTTACCATCTAGTCGCATGAATCGCGAGTCATTAAAGTGGGATGGCTGGCCGCCGGAGCGATCCATGCGGCACCTTTTTCGGTAGAGGACGACATCATGGAACTGAAGCGCGCGGGCTCGCAGCCCTCGATCAAGGGCCCCGACGAATGGTTCACCGGCACGGTCCGGATCGACCCGCTGAACGCACCGCCGCCGCCGGCGCGCGTGTCGTGCGCCAGCGTGACGTTCGAGCCGGGCGCACGCACCGCATGGCACACGCATCCGCTCGGCCAGACGCTGCTCGTGACCGCCGGCTGCGGCTGGACGCAATGCGACGGCGAGCCGCGCGTCGAGATCCGCGCGGGCGACGTGATCTGGTGCCCGCCCGGTCACAAGCACTGGCACGGCGCGACGTCGACCACCGCGATGACCCATATCGCGATTCAGGAAGCGCTCGACGGCAAGAACGTCGACTGGCTGGACAAGGTGACGGACGAGCAATACCTCGGTAGCGGCGAACCGCAATGAACGCGCCCGCTGCCCTGACTCCGATGCCGGCTGGAGGTCGTTGGCCGCGTCGGTTGACGGGGCGAAAAGCGATGGACGCAACGTCAACTGGCCCGAACCCGTCACCGATGTGCAATACGGCGCACGGTGACGATCGCACGCGTCGCCCGTTGCGGTTCGTCGCCGCGACGGGCCTGGCGCTGCTCGCCGCCGCGTGCACTCACATGCAAAGGACCGACACCATGCAGGAACCCTTGTCTTCCCCCGATTTGAAAGCGGTCGCCCCGGCCTTCGAGCGATACACGACGCACACCGTGTTCGACGGCTTGTGGAAGCGGCCGCACCTGTCGCCGCGCGATCGCAGCATTGTGACGCTGTCGGTGCTGATCGCCCGCGGCCAGACCGTCGAGATGCCGTTGCATGTCCGCCTCGCGCTGGATCACGGCGTGAAGCCCGCGGAAATATCGGAAATGATCGCGCACCTGGCCTTTTACGCGGGATGGGCCCACGCGAGCGCCGCGTCGATCGTCGTCAAGCACGTCTATGACGAACGCGGCATCGGGCCCGATCAGCTTGCGCCGGCGGACGCCACGCCGCTGCCGCTGAACGAGGCGGCCGAGGCGCAGCGCGCACGGACGGTCGCGGAAAACTTCGGCGCCGTCGCGCCGGGCGTGGTCGAGTACACGACCGATGCGCTGTTTCGCGACCTGTGGCTTCGCCCGGGGCTCGCGCCGCGCGACCGCAGCCTGGTGACGGTGAGTGCGCTCGTCGCCAACGGCCAGGTGGCGCAGATCCCGTATCACCTGAACCGCGCGATGGACAACGGGCTCACGCAGGCCGAGGCATCCGAGGCGTTGACGCAACTGGCGTTCTACGCGGGATGGCCGAACGTCTTTTCGGCGATGCCCGTGTTCAAGGACGTGTTTTCACGGCGCGCGGCGTGACCTGCGCGCAACTGAAGAGAGGAACATCATGACCGACAACATCGACGGCAAGGTCGTCGTTATTACGGGCGCGAGCAGCGGCCTCGGCGAAGAAACCGCGCGGCATCTGGCGCAACGTGGTGCGAAGCTGGTGCTCGGCGCGCGTCGCGTGGACCGGCTGGAGCGGCTCGCCGACGAAATCGGCGCGGGACGGCAAGCGATGCTCGAAACGGACGTCACCGAACGCGACGCAGTCCAGCGCCTGGTCGACCGCGCGGTCAACCTGCACGGCCGCATCGACGTGATGCTGAACAACGCGGGGCTGATGCCGAGCTCGATGCTCGAACGCCTGCACGTCGACGAATGGGACCGGATGATCGACGTCAACATCAAGGGCGTGCTGTATGGCATCGCCGCCGCGCTGCCGCACATGATCCGGCAGAAGGGCGGGCACATCATCAACGTGTCGTCCGTGGCCGGGCACAAGGTCGGCCCGGGCGGCGCCGTGTACGCGGCGACCAAGCATGCGGTGCGCGCGCTGACCGAAGGCTTGCGGCAGGAGGTCAAGCCGCACAACATCCGCACGACCATCCTGTCGCCGGGGGCGGTGGCGACCGAGCTGACCCGGACCGTTACCGACCCGGACGTCGCGAAGGGCATGAGCCAGGTGTATCAGCAGGCCATCCCGGCATCGGCGTTCGCGCGCGCGGTGGAATACGCGATGAGCCAGCCCGACGACGTGGACATCAACGAAGTGCTGTTCCGGCCCACGAATCAGGCCTATTGAGTACGGCCGCGCGCATGCGGCCGTTGTCGAATGTCGGAGAAGAACGCTATGCCCCACATCATCGTCAAAGCGTGGCCCGGGAAAACCGAGGAGCAGAAGCAACGTCTGGCGGACGCCATCACACGCGACGTGATGACGATACTCGGTTATGGTCAGGAGTCCGTGTCAGTCGGCTTCGAGGAAATTCCCTCGGATAGGTGGAAGGAAGAAGTCTATCGTCCGGATATCGAGGCGCGTGCCGCAACGCTGTACAAAAAACCGGGCTACCGGATGTAAGCGCGCATCGCAGGCACGCCGGCTTTGACACAGATCGCTCTGCAAGTGCAAGTCCCCGTGCCGAAGCCACGATGAAGTGCGGCTGCGCCTATGTCGACGCGGCGCGCTCGTCGAGGTGTTGCCGGGGACTGGCGGCCCGAGCCGCTCGCCGCATCGCTCGCCGTCGCTCATCGGCGCAACCTTTCGCCGTGCGTGCGGGCTTTCATGGACTGGATCGGGGGCGTATTGGCGCCGTATCTGGATTAGCGGGGTAGGGGCGACGTGTCGGGGGATGTGGTCCGTTGGCGTTATGCAAACTTGCCGACATCCGCGGCTTCCTTGACGAATCGTCTGGTCGCCAGCAGCGCCTGTTCGATGTCAGCGACGATGGCCCGATTGTTGACCGGCGCGGTCACGCACCATCCCCAGAGATCGTCGTCGATTTCATAGTGGCCGCGGGCATACGACCAATAGCTGAAATAGCGGTCCTGCGACCCGGCGATCTGCGGGTCGTCGAGGCCGTCCGGATGCGCGAGCCGGACGGAATGCAGCGCATCCCGGAGCATGGCGGCGACGTCGGGAAAGTCGGCCGCACGATGGTCGTCGAGTATTTCGACCAGCAGATCGCTACCGTGATAAACCGGTCGAACCCGGAATCGAATCGTGTGGATCATCGCTCGGTTTTTTGTTGCGGAAACGCGTGGCGCGCGCACCGATCGTCTGGCGATGCCTGAACGAACGCCGCAATGGCTTCCACCACACCGCTTGCCACAGGGAGATCCGGGTTCGAATACGCGGCAAGATTGTCGTCGAGCGTATCCGTGTGAACGGCCTTGAGCACGTGATTGGCATTCGCGACGATCGTCAGCCGGGCGCCTGGACTCGCGTCCTTCAACCGTTGCGCGTCCTGCACGCCCACCTGAATATCGCGCGCGCCCTGCACGATCAGCACCGGTTTCGCATACCCGGCCAGAAGGGCCGCCGGATCGATGGCCAGTTCGCTCATCAGGAACCGCTGAACCTGCGGCCTGAACAACGGCATCAGTGCAGGATCGATCGTGGCTGCGTCGACCGTCTTCCCGGCTTCGAGCGATTCGAGTATCGACATCGCGTTGCCCAGAACGGCGGCATTCGCGGGGTTCGACCGCAGTTGCTGCGTCAACACCTGTGCGAGCGGCCGCCCCGGCGTGGACACGAGGATCAGGCCGTGGATGTCGGCGGTTTGCCGCGCCGCCGACAACGCGACCCATCCTCCCTCGCTATGCCCCAGCACCCATACGCGGCGCGCACCGGTCCGCGCACGGATGGCCGCCACCCACGCGCGGACGTCTGCCGCGTAGTCGTCGATCGTGACGTCGTCCGCTTCCGCGATCGCCCAAGCGCTACCGTACATGCCGCGCTTGTCGATGCGAACCGACGCGATACCTTGGCCGAGCAATCCTTCGGCAAGCAACCGGTAAGTCGATGCCTGAAGGCCGTTTGGTCCGTTGCCGTTCCGGTCGGTCGGACCCGATCCCGGCACGATCAGCACCACCGGAGCAACGCCCGCCGCTGGAGACGACAGCGTGCCGCTCAGCGGGCCGACAGGCCCCGGTATTTCGATTTCCGTCTGCATCATGTGTGAATGACGTTCCTGATCCGTGTGGTGATGAACTTCGGGCACGGCATCAACGCACCGAATCCCGCGCCTCGCCAAGCACCCATTCCGCAAACGCCTGTACCGGCGCCGCGCTCAATTCGATCGGCTCGGGCAGCACGAGGCAGAAGTTTTTCGTCACCGCTTTGCCGTCCGGCCAGGGCGCGACCAGACGCCCTTGCTCAAGCTCGGCCCCGATGTAAAGGCGCGGCACCAGTGCGACACCGAGGCCGGCCAGCGCGGCCTCGATCAGCATCGAATGGAGATCGTATCGCGGGCCGACCGCCGAATTGGTCAGCACGATGCCGGCCTCCTGCGCATAGATCTGCCACGCATCCGGATTCTGCCGCCGGTGAAGGCGCGGGAGCGCATCCAGCGACGGGTTCGCGCCAGCGTCTTCGAGGAGCGACGGGCTGCAGACGGGCACCAGCACCTCTTCCAGCAGCGGATGCAGATGCATGCCGGCCCACGCCGGATGCGCGAAATGAATGGCTGCGTCGAATCCGCTGCCGGCCAGGAGGAACGGCTCCATCCGTTCGGCGATGTGCACGGTGATGGTCGGATGCCGATCCTGAAAGCGCTTCAGCCGGGGGATCAGCCAGCGGGTCGCGAAGGTCGGAATCGCGGCGATATCGAGACTCGCGCCTTCCACGGGCTGGCCCATCAGATACAGGCTGTCCCGTTCCAGCCGATCGAGAATCTCGCGCACCTGCACCGCGTATCGCGTGCCGTTGGGCGCCAGCCGCACGCGGTTGCCGACGCGCTCGAACAGCGTCACGCCCAGAAACGCCTCCAGCCGGCCGATCTGGCGACTGACGGCGCCCTCGGTGCGGGCCAGTTCGTCGGCGGCGCGGGCGAAACTGCCGTGTCGGGCCGCCGCCTCGAAGGCCAGGAGCGCGGAATTGCTCGGAATCTTGCGTCGCATCGGGATCGAGTTGGTGAGTGCGCTCGACGGCCTGCTTGATCAAATATCACTGAAGGCTGATTTTAAGTCGATATCTGCGCGGAAAACAGCAGATTAGCATTACGTCACTGCACTGAATATCCCGCATTCGAAGCCCAGGATGCACATCCGTCACGAAGGACAATCCGATGATCTACACCGTGGAATGCAGCTTCGCCGACCCTGCCAGCGAAGCCGAATGGAATGACTTCTACAGTGCCGACAAGCTGCCGGCCCTCATCTCGGTGACCGGCTTCCACACGTCGCAGCGTTTCAGGGCGGTAAGCGACGGCTGCCCCGTCTACCTGGCCATTCACACGATCGACGGCCTCGACGTGCTGACCGGAGACGAATATCGGCAGAAGGGCGGCGGCAATTTCGCGCGCTGGCAGCAACACATCACCGACTGGCACCGCAATCTCTACGGCGATATCGGTCGGGCACCGGCGGTCGATGCCGGCGAATTGCTCGCGCTGAGTGCCGGCGGGCCCGATCCGCTGATCGGGCTGGGCCTGAAGCCGCTGGCCATGCAAGCCGTGGCGCTGGCGCAGTGCCCGGCGCGTCGCTGGCTCGCGGTCCTGCCGCGCCGCGACGCCGCGCTTGCCGGGAACCTGCCGGCCGGCCTCGACCTGTATGCGCCGATGACGCCGCAACTGACGAAGCAGGCCCGCGATGCCTAACGTGACGTTCCATATCGATGCGGACCGCATGCCGCCCGATGCGCGCCTCGCCGAACTGTCCGCCGACTGCGTCGAACTCTGTACGGCGGTTCTCCAGGCAGAAGTTCGGAACGTCCACGTCATTTACGTGGCGGTCCGGCACGGATGCGGGCATCCGGTTTACGCGGAAATCCAGTATCGCGAGGCGTCGTGTCGCCCGCTCGCGGTCATGAGCGCGTTCATGGAAGCGCTGGATCGCGCGATCGTTCGCCGCACGGGCCTGACGGCGCGCATCCGTTGTTTCGGTCATGCCGCGCCGAACCTTCACGCCCGAAACTAGCCGCTGCGGAGAAGCAGGATGTCCAACGTTACGTTTCCCGGCCGGCGTGTCGGGGATTTCACGATCACCGCGATCAGCGACGGCTACCTCACGGCCAGCCTCGATTTC
Organism: Burkholderia sp. 9777_1386; assembly: GCF_015712265.1. NCBI lineage: Bacteria > Pseudomonadati > Pseudomonadota > Betaproteobacteria > Burkholderiales > Burkholderiaceae > Burkholderia > Burkholderia sp. 9777_1386. Next base: position 245,262 of record NZ_JACCQB010000001.1, read on the forward strand.
CTGTCGAATATCGACGTGTCCGACGCTACCGCGATGCAGCGCGCGGCCGGGCAGCACGAGCCGTCCGCCGTGCATATCAACTGCTACGTGGTGCGCGGTGCGGGCCGCACGATTCTCGTCGACGCCGGGGCCGGCGGCATCAGGCAATGGGGCGGCCGCCTGATGGACAATTTGCGGCTGGCCGGCATCGACGCTGCCGCGATCGACACCGTCCTGCTCACCCACGCCCATCCCGACCATGTCGGCGGGCTGCTGAATGCCGCCGGACAGGTTGCGTTTCCGAATGCGGAACTCGTCGCGCATCGACGCGAGGTCGGATTCTGGCGCGACGACGGCAACCTGAGCCGCGCAAGCGAGCGCGCCCGTGGCAATTTCCGGATCGCGCGTCACGCATTCGATGCGTACGGCGACGCGCTCCGGACCGTCGACGAAGGCGAGGTGCTCCCGGGGATCGCTGCGATATCCCTACCGGGACATACCGACGGACACACCGGCTACCTGCTCGAATCCGGCGATCGGGGCCTGCTCGTGTGGGGCGATATCGTGCATTTTCCGCACATCCAGATCGAACGACCGGACGTCGCGATCGCATTCGATCAGGATGCGTCGCAAGCGGCGACGACGCGTTCGCGGCTGCTGGATCGGGTCAGCTCGGAAGGGCTGCTGATCGCCGGCATGCATCTGGGCGAACCCGGCTTCGCGCGCATCAGGCGAACGCACGGCGAATACGGGCTGTTTTACGAGACCGACGCATGAGGCGATGCACGCGGACGTGCGTGGTCGATACCCAGTGTCCGCTTTGCAGGCTGCCGCTCGAGGAGGACAATCCAGCCTGGACCCTCGTCGGCGGTCGCACGTCATGGCCCCATTCCAGCCCGATGGACGGCATACCGTCACGCCGCGGATCGTCGTTGCGGATCCGCGCAACCTGATCGTCTTCATCCGCGCGGTGTTCGACGCGGAGGGCGGATTCCGTACCGGTTTGCCTGCCGAGATCCGGATCGGCCGCCGTCGTGGTGATCGGCGGCGCAGACGGCCTGCGCGGTCCGATGCCGGCGTTTTTGCACGTGTATGTCCAGGACACCGATTCGACTTGTGGGCGGGCGCTCGCGGCGCAAGCGATCCCGCTGGAAGCGCCCGCCGACATGCCGTACCGCGACCGGCGGCCGATGGTGAAGGCTGCGTGGAGAAAGGTCTGGCAGATCGCCACGCACCAGCGCGACCTGTCGATCGACGAGATTCGTTCCAGGCTCGGCGACGGCCGGTAGCCGCGCTGCTGCCTCCTTCCCTCTGTCGCAATCGTCAAGATTCGCGTCGCGTGCGGATAAAAGCCGCCCGTTCCCCGCGCCGTTAACCCGTTCGCAGCCCCCGCGCCTCGTCTTGCGTCACGGCGCGCGTCGTTCGTGTTCCGGAATTCACATCCGCCGCTGGCCGTGCCCGGCCGGCTCAAGGGAACGTCATGCGAAAACAACTCACTATCCGTGGTGGACTCGTCGCGACCATCGCCGGCTACACCGTGCTGCTCGTGCTGGTGGTCGGCGCAGGCATCGCGGCGCTTTATATGGGCAACGGTTCGCTCGAGGCGATGTACCGCGACGATACCGCGTCGCTGCTGCATCTGAAGACCAGCTCCGAGCGAATGCTGGTGCTGCGCGAACGCATGAGCGACGTCGCGCAGATCATCAGCGCCGGCCAGTCCGCGAAGGCGGAAGTCGCGCAACTCCACACGCTGCTCAAGCAGAGCGACGACGAGCTGGACGCGTACACGCGCCTGCATCCGCGCGACGCCGGCGAGCAGGCGCTGTTCGACACGCTGCAGAATCGCCGGCGCGCGCTGCTCGATCGCGTGTTCCTGAAGGCACTGTCGCAGCTCGACGGCGACGACGCGTTCAACTTCCTCGACACCCAGCGCACCGCGCCGCCGGCATTGTTCGCCGCCTACCAGGAGGCGATCGACGCGCTCGAATCGTTCCAGGTCACGCGTCAGAAGGCGCGCTACGATGCGGCCGGTGCGAATTTCCACCGGATCGTATGGGGGATGGGGGCGGTCGCGGTGCTGGCGCTCGTCGTCGGCTTCGTTGCGCAGCGCGTGCTCGCGAAGGCGATCATCGGGCCGATCAATCTCGCGGTCGACCAGTTCGAAAAGATCTCGAAGGGCGACCTGACCGGCACCGTCGTCGTGCCGGGCGAGAACGAGATGGCGTATCTGCTGAATGCGCTGAAGCGGATGCAGGACGGCCTCGTCGAGACCGTCAGCCAGGTGCGCGCGAGCACCGAGACGATCGTCGGCGACGTGCGCACGATCGCGAGCGGCAACGTCGACCTGTCCGCGCGCACCGAGCAGCAGGCCGTGTCGCTGCAGCAGGCGGCCGCGAGCGTCGAGCAACTGACGGCGGCCGTGCGCCAGAACGCGGACAACGCGCGCGATGCGCGCACCTACGTCGAGGGCGCGGCCGGCATTGCATCGCGCGGCGGCGAAGCGATGCAGCGCGTCGTCGAGACGATGTCGGAAATTTCGCACAGCTCGACACGCATCTCCGGCATCGTCGGCGTGATCGAGAGCATCGCGTTCCAGACCAACATCCTCGCGCTGAACGCCGCCGTCGAAGCCGCGCGCGCGGGTGAGCAAGGCCGCGGTTTCGCGGTCGTCGCGAGCGAGGTGCGCGGGCTCGCGCAACGTTGCGCGGCGGCGGCGAAGGAAATCCGCGATCTGATCGGCCATTCCGCGCGACGCGTCGAAGATGGCAGCGGCCTCGTCGCCCTGGCCGGCTCGGCGATGGCCGAGCTGGTTGCGGCGGTCGAGCGCGTCAACACGATCATGGGCGAAACCAGCCAGGCATTCGACGAGCAGTCGTCGGGCATCGAACAGGTGAACGCCGCGGTGATTCAGATGGAGCAGACGATGCAGCGCAATGCCGCACTGGTCGAGGAGGCGGCGGCCGCGGCGCTGTCGCTCGACGAACAGGGCGCGCGGCTGAGTGCGGCGGTCGCGCAGTTCCGTCTGCGCGAAGCGGCGCTCGCGTGACGGGCGCGCTTATTGCGGTGCGTCCGGCAACGCGTAGTCGAAGCGGTACGCATGCCGGCCGTTGTCGATGTCGATGTGCATCGAACCGGACAGCCCGAGCAACTCGTCCGTGCCGGAATCGGGCACGACCGTGATCGACTGCGCCGGCTGCCCGCGCGTCATGGTGGAGCTGTGCTGCAGGACAAAACTGCCCTTGCGTCCGCCGAGCACGCCTGTGACGGTTTCCATCGCCACGTACCCGGCCGAACCCTGAACGCTGCTGCGAAACGCAAGCATTTCGCCTTGGCTGACGGCTTCCAGATCGCCGTGAAAATGCTTGTCCAGCGACATGCGGCCGAGCCCGCTGGATTCGGCGACGCGACTCAGGGATTCCGGATTCAGCTTCACTTCGAATGGACCGCTGGCCTGCAGTTTCATTGGCATTCTCCTCGTTGAATGGGCACTCCGCACTATAAGCCAAGCGGGTTCCGCCGACGGTGACCGAATGCCGGCCGTGTACGGGACGAGCCGTCGCGCCACCGCAGTCCGACATCTTCCTCTACTCATCGCCTTGACCTTGAAGCTGACTTGAAGCTTAGAGTCCATGCTGACGGCAGTGAATCGGCAGGCCGAGGATTTCGCCTGCCACGGTCGAGCATCGACGAGAGGCGACGAACATGGACAGACGTTTTACACAGGTCGAATTCGGGCCGCACACGGTCGACGTGCCCGAGGGCGGGTACTACGACCGGTTCCGGATGAATCCGGACCTGGACGCGGTGGCGCGCGATCCCGCGGCGGGGAACATCGATTTTTTCCGGCGAATTCCGAAGCGTCAGGTGGCATCACGCGTGGGCCCGACCTGGGCGCCGAACTTCTACTACCGTTCCAGCAGCATTCAACTGCTGTTCCTTGCACCGCTCGACCGCTTGCGGACCATGCTGCCGATCCCGCTCGAACCGCTGCGGGCGCTGCCCGGATACGGGCTCGTCGCGCTGACGTTCTTTTCGTATTCGGTCTGCGACAACGATCCGTATGACGAAGTATCGGTCGCGGTGGTCATTCGCCGGCCCGGCGCGACAGGTTCGCACGCGCTGGAACTGATCGACTCGATGCGGCGCCGGAGTTTCTTCGCGCACGTGCTGGCGCTGCCGGTCACGACGGACATTGCGCGGGTACGTGGCGTACACGGCTATCAGTTGCCGAAGTGGCTCGCCGAGATCGACGTGAACATCGATGCCACCGCGCGCGCGCGTATCGCCGGCCCGGGCGGGCGGCCGGATCTGAGCCTGAGCGTGCCGCTGCCGACGCTGACCCACGTCCCGTCGCAATCGCACATGGGTACGACGACGATGGTCAATCGCATCGACGGCGAATGGCATCAGTCGTCGGTGCAGACCAACATGCTGTCGTTCGCGCAGCGCTTGTTGCCGCGCAACGTCGAGCTGGTGCGGCACGGCGGGCCGCTGAGCCAGTTGCTCGACGGGCTCGGCGCATCCACAATCATGCGTCTCGACGTGGTCAAGGATGCGCAACTGGTCCTGAATCTGCCGACGCCTTTGAGGGCGTTCGACGAATCCGGAAAGCCACGCTAACGATACGGATGCGTGCGACGTGCGCGCACGGAAGGAGTCGTCCATGCCTCAACCGACCTACGATCTCGTCGTATTTGGCGCCACCAGTTTCGTCGGGCAAATCCTGACCCGCTATCTGTCCGACTACCTGTCGGACGCGGGCGCCGGCGATACGTTGCGCTGGGCGATCGCGGGCCGCTCCGACGCGAAGCTCAGGCAGGTCCGGGATACGCTCGGCGCGGCCGGGCGGTCGGTGCCGATCATCGTCGCCGACGCGGCCGACGAAGCGCAGCTTCAGGCACTGTGCGCGCAAACGCGGGTGGTCGTGTCCACCGTCGGCCCCTACGCGCTGTACGGCGAGCCGCTGGTCAGGGTCTGCGCGCAAACCGGCACCGACTATTGCGATCTCACCGGCGAGACGCAGTGGATCAGGCGGATGATCGACCGGTACGAAGCCGCGGCCCGGCAATCGGGCGCGCGCATCGTGCATTGCTGCGGCTTCGATTCGGTGCCTTCCGACATGGGCGTGTTCTTCCTGCAGCAACAGGCGCGGCAGCAATGGGGCGAGCCGGCCGCTCATGTGAAGATGCGCGTCAAAACGCTGAAGGGCGGTGCGTCGGGCGGCACCGTGGCCAGCGTGATCAACGTCGTGCGCGAGGCGGCGGCGGATCCGGCATTGCGCCGCGAACTGCTCGATCCTTATTCGTTGTGCCCGCAACGGCATGGTTTCACGGTGCGGCAGCACGCGGTGCGATCCGCCGAATTCGATCGCGACTGCGGCGCGTGGATCGCACCGTTCGTGATGGCCGCGATCAACGAGCGCGTCGTGCACCGCTCCAATGCGCTGGCGGGCAATGCGTACGGCAGCCGCTTCACCTATGACGAAGCCGTGATGACGGGCACGGGCCTGAAAGGACGCGTGACCGCGCTGACGATGGTGGCGGGCCTCGGCGCATTCATGGTGGGCGTCCTCATCGGGCCGGTGCGCGGCCTGATGGCGCGCTTCCTGCTGCCGAAACCCGGCGAGGGACCGAGCGTCGACGCCCAACGGGCCGGCCGCTACGATTTGCGCTTCTTCGGCCGCACCGACGACGGGCGAACCTTGCGCGTGAAAGTCACCGGCGATCGCGATCCCGGCTACGGCTCCACCGGCAAGATGCTCGGTCAGGCCGCGCTCGACCTCGCGCTCGATTGCCGCCGCGATGGCGTGAAGACCGGCCGCGGCGGCGGTTTCTGGACGCCCGCGACGATGTTCGACGAGCGCTATATCGAGCGCCTGGTTCGCCATGCCGGCTTGCGTTTCGAGGTGATTTGAAGGCGGTCGCCATCCGCTATTCGAGCCGGGCGGGACGCCATGCAGGGGCCGGCGCCGGCGGGACGCACGCAGGCGCTGCCCGCTATGCCCGGTTGCGCGTGCCTGCTCCGGCGCGGGCGGCCGTTTCGTTCAGGATCATTGCGGCGAATTCGACAGCCGCCGGCATCCGCGCGTCGTGCATCATCACGAATTCCATCTCCGGCAGTGCCGGCAAGCCTTCGGGCAAGCCGAGTTCGCGAAGCGTGTCGTCGATCGCGCTGCGCGGCACCGGTGCGATCGCGATGCCGGCCCGTGCGAAGGTGCGGATGCCGGTCACGCTCGGGCTTTCGCACGCGATCCGGTAACGCATGCCGGCCAGCGCGAGCGCCTTGATGGCGGCGCCGCGATACGGGCACGGATCGGGGAAGCACGCGAGCGGCACGTCGCCTTCCGGCAGCGGCTCATGCCGCGCGAACGCCCAGACGAGCGGCTCTTGCCACAACGTCGCGCCATGGCCCGAGTGCGAGCACCGGCTGCCGATCACGAGATCGAATTCGCCGTCGGCATGCCGTCGAAACAGGCTGTCGCCGATATCGACGACGAGCTCCAGCCGCAGGCCGCGTCGCGCGGCGCCATGGCGGCGCATCAGGTCCGGCAGCCAGCCGCCTGCGAAATCCTCCGACACGCCGATCCGCAGCTTGACGTCGACCGCGTTACCCGTTCCCATCCTGGCGCGCGCTTCCGCGCTCAGGTTGAGCATCGCACGCGCGTAGCCGAGCAGCGTTTCGCCGTGTGGGGTGAGCGTCACGCTGCGCGTATTGCGCACGAGCAGTGTCTGGCCGACCTGTTGCTCGAGGCGCACGATCTGCGCGCTGACCGCGGACTGGCTGAGGTTCAGCCGGCGCCCGGCGCCGGTGAAGCTGCGCACGTCGGCGACTGCAACGAACGTATGAAGCAGCGCGGTGTCGAGAGGAGGGTTCATTCATCACCAATCCGGGTTAATTCGATCAATTAATATCGTTTCCGGATTATAGGCCGACCCGCTAGGCTGCGAAGTGCAGTGGGCGAGCGCGCATCCCGTGCGTCGTCGTCACTTCTGGCAAGGACCGGCGTCACGACACGCGTGCTCTATATCGAAGGCTCACCCAACAAGGTATATTCGGCGTCCATCGAGGTATGCGACGCGTTTCTCGACACATACCGGCAAGCGCATCCCGATCACGAGATTCGGAAGCTCGATATCTGGGATCTGCCGATGCCTGAATTCGATGCCGCCGCGCTGGCCGCGAAATATGCGGGATTGAGCGGCACGGCATTGACGCCGGAGCAGGCGGCAGCGTGGCGGCAGATCGAGCGGCTCGCGGCGCCGTTCCACGCAGCGGACAAGTTCCTGTTCGGCGTGCCGCTGTGGAATTTCAGCATTCCGTACAAACTCAAGCACCTGATCGACGTGATCTCGCAGAAGGATGTGTTGTTCACGTTCGATGCAGCGGGTTTTGCCGGCAAGCTGATCGGCAAAAAGGCGGCGGTGGTCTACGCGCGCGGGCTGGCCTATCAGTCGCCGGGGTCGTTGACGCCGGCTGCCGAGTTCGATCTGCAGCGCCCTTACATGGAAACGTGGCTCAGGTTCGTGGGCGTGACGGACGTCACCGGGATCGTCGTCGAGCGCACGTTGTTCCCGGACGGGAAGGTCGACCGCAGCCGCGCGATCGACGAAGCGCGGGCGATTGCGCGCACGTTCTGATGTCGCCGCGCGCTGCATCCGCGCGGGCCGAGGGTCAGCGCCCGCCGCGTGCGATGGCGAGCGCGACGCCGAAGCTCACCAGCAGGCATCCGAACGTGCGATCGATCCAGTGCCGCAGCGACAGCAGGCGATCGCGGACGGCCGTGGCGGAGAAACAGATCGCCACGAGGCTGAACCAGCCGGCATGTGCGGCCGCGATGAATGCGCCGTAACCGATCTGCACGATCAGCGGCGTGTCGGGGCGCACGGCCTGCATGAACAGGCTGACGATGAACACCGTGGTTTTGGGATTCAGCGCGTTGGTCAGAAAGCCCGTGCGCAGCGCGGCGAGATCGGACAGCGGCGCCACGCGGGTGTCGGCTTGCGCGTCGCCGGCTTTCGTCATGAGCATCTTTGCGCCGAGGTAGATCAGGTACATCGCGCCGATCAGCTTGACGGCGTTGAAGAGCCACAGCGATTGTCGGATCAGGAGCCCGACGCCCAGCAGCGTGTAGCTCACGTGAACCGTCACGCCGAGCCCGATCCCGCATGCGGTGAACACGCCGGAACGACGCGACAGCATCAGGCTGTTGCGCGTGACCATCGCGAAGTCAGGCCCCGGGCTGATGACGGCCAGCAGCGTAATGGTGACTACGACTATCAGTTCGGTCATGGTGTTGCTCCAGCGATGAATGGGTTGATGGCACAATCGTATCCATCGTGCTTCATCGGGGAAAACGATGTTTTCTGACCAGAATGGTGAGTCTGGATCACAGTCGATTCGGACGAACCTGCCGTCGCTGATGGCGCTGCGTTGTTTCGAGGCGGCGGCGCGTCACGAGAATTTCAGCCGCGCGGCCGACGAGCTGTGCCTGACCCATGGCGCGGTCAGCCGCGCGGTACGTCTGCTCGAGGACGACCTGGGCGTGGCGCTGTTCGAGCGACGCAGTCGTCGCGTGTTCCTGACCGATGCCGGCCGCACGCTCGCCCAGGCCGTCCATGATGGCCTGGGGCTGATGCGTCACGCCGCCCACGCATTGCGCACCGAGGCCGCCCGTGCGCGACGTCCGGTCCTGTCGTGCGAGCCGACGCTCCTGATGCGCTGGCTGATTCCGCGCTGGCCGGATTTCCAGGCGCGGCATGCGGGCGTCGATATCCATCTGGCCGCCGCGGGCGGGCCGTTCTCGTTCGACGACGGTATCGACATGGCGATTCGTCGCAACGATTTCGCGTGGCCGGCCGGGTATCACGCGGAACGTCTGTTCGCCGAACGGGTGGGGCCGGTTTGCCGGCCGGACAAGGTCGGCGCGTGGTTTGCATCGCGTCGCGGCGGCCGCGCGTTGAAGCCCGACGCTGCGCTGCTGCATACGCGGACCCGGCCGGACGCATGGCACGCGTGGGCGGCGGCGGCGAAGCAGCCGGCCGCGAACGGGCGCGGGCAGCGGTTCGATCACTTCTACTTCAGTCTGCAGGCGGCCGTCGCGGGGCTCGGGGTGGCGATCGGGCCGTGGCATCTGGTGCGCGACGACATCGAAAGCGGTGTGCTGGTTGCGCCGATGGGGTTCGTCGAGGATGGATCGGATTACTACCTGTTGACGCCGGCGCCGGTGGCGGACGGGAGTGCGCAGGCGGCGTTGCTGGGCTGGTTGAGGGGGCGGGTTTGACGGCGGTTGCCAAGCGGGCCTTCAAACAGGCGGCGAAGCGTGTGCCCGAAGCGCCGGGGTGATTCAGGCGATGGCAGGCGTGGCATGCCTCGCCGCTGTCAACGGACCGGCACGGACCGGTCGTCGCGTTGAACCAGGACTCGTGCCGCCCGCACGAGATGGCGATTGATCGTCGGAATCAGCGAGACGGGAGTCTCGTGAGGGCCGGCAGTTCGAAAATCGGCTACGTGCATGATATGAACCAGCCCGACGTTGAACTGAACGAATGCTTCGATGTCCGGGTCGTCCCGGATCGCGCTGCCCGAGCGCAAGGAAAGTTCAGTCGACGATATAGCACTCGCGGATTTTTTGGATTGTGGCAAGTTCGTCGAGCGGCTTCAAGGTCGCCTTGGGCAGGGAGCGACGACTGTCTCTGTATCCGGAATGGGCAGCGCAGTGGTTCCGCGCTACGCTCGTCGGCATTGATCGACGCAGATGCCAGACTGGTCTTTGCCGAATTCAATTGCACGCGACGCGGGGTTTTCCCGGGAACAAGCCGTCGCGATCGACATTGCAGGCGACGAACAGAGTTGGCGCAAAGATCGACATCGTCACCATTGCGTGCAAACCTGAGTGTTGCAAGGGCAATACCGGATAGCCGTCCAGACGCACGGGCGTGGCAGATTTCGACCGGCTTTGCCGAAATGGCGCATGATGGCGTGCGCGTCGCTAAAAGATCGTTGCGATGTGCTTTATCGCACCCGTGAATGAGCGTGGATAAAGTTGCACTCATTCTTCATCTTTTTTACAAAACATTTAACGACGCACGTGCAACCCCGGGCGATGTCGGGCCGCAGCGAACATTTCCCGTCGTCTTTAAACCCGCATCTTTACCCGACCATCCACGACGAGGCGCGGCGATGCTACTTCAAACCGGTAATTTATTCAGCGCCGAAGGGCGGCGCGGCGGCGACGAGCGAATCGACATGCTGGTCACGGGCCCGCACGTGAACGTCGAGCGAATCGTATCGATGGGGCATGCGAGCCCGGACGGGTTCTGGTATGACGACTCGCGCGCCGAATGGGTCGTGCTGCTGTCCGGCGCGGCCGTGCTCGAATTCGAAGCGGATGCAACGCGGCTCGATATGCGCGCGGGAGATTACGTGCTGATCGAGCCGCATTGCCGTCATCGTGTCGCGTGGACGCATGACGAAATGCAAACCGTCTGGCTTGCGATCTATTACGAACGCTGAAGAAAGATTGGCGTGCGGCACGATCGGTCGATTGACCCGTGCGCGACACGCCGATCGGGCAAAACCTCGTCAACCGGAACGGCCTTGGAAACCCGCCGGTATCGATGCCCGACTCAATGCCCAAATCGCCGGACAGCGCGTTGAATCGCGCGCCGGATCATGCCGGCAATCTTATTCCTGGATCAGGAATCGATTGCGATTCTTCGCATCCTTGATCCATGCGGGCGCGCGACCGCGGCCCGACCAGGTCGCGCCGGTCTTCGGATCGCGATACTTTGCCTGCACGGGAGCGCCCGCTTGTTTGGCCGGCCGACCGCGGCGCGTACCGAAAATGTCTTTTTCGGTAATGCCGTATTCCGCGACTTTGGTGCGGATGTCGTCGACGATCGCCTGGAATTCAGCGACGCGCGCTGCTTCGGCTTTCTCGGCCAAAGCGTCCATTTGAGCTTTCAGTTCCTTGTAAGTTGCCATATATCACTCTTCAGGTTGTGTCCATACATGATAGCGGTTTCAACCGGAAATGATAAAGAAAATTGCGCCGACTACGAATTCCATTGCCGATATGGCAATGCACGACTGCTTCGAACACCTGAGAAGTGGTTTGACTTGAATCGTTTGCGTCCGATCTTCTCCGGCGAGACACGCTGCGGAGACTCAATTATTCTTTATCTTTTTTCAGAGGGATTGGGGAATTCACTGATGAACAGGGATGACACGCTGAAACAGGTTGCAGCCGAATTCGGATTCGATCCGGACGAAACGATCAGGATCGGCGGAAAGTACACGCCCGTGCTGGTCGACGGAAGCACGGCCTACATTGCCGGCCAGGTGCCGCGTATCGGGGAAGTGGTGCATTTCGTCGGCGTCGTGGGCGAATCCGTTTCGCTGGACGATGGCCGCCGCGCGGCCGGCATCTCGGCGCTGCGCGCGCTGTCGCTGATCCGCAAGCATTGCGGCACGCTCGATGCGATCGCGACGGTGCCGCGCATGACCGTGTACGTGCGCAGCGCGCCCGGCTTCACGATGCAAAGCGAAGTGGCCGACGGCGCGTCCGACGTGTTGTACGCGGTGCTCGGCGACGCCGGCGTCCATACGCGTTCGTCGGTCGGCGTGCTGCAATTGCCGAAGGGTGCATCGGTCGAAGCGGATTTCATTTTCGGGCTGAACCGCGGCGGTGCCGCTGGTTGATTCGCCGTGGCTGGCCGACGGAACGCGCCGCCTGGCGCCGATCAGCGCGCCGTGCGCGAACGGGCGGCTTCGGGCGTCATTCCGGTCCATTCACTGAATGCGCGGAAGAACGAATTCGGATCCTGGTAGCCGAGCAGGAAAGCGATCTGACTGTAGGGCAGATCCGAGCGATCGAGGTAATGCCACGCGAGCTTCTCGCGAACTTCCGCGAGCAGCGTTTTGAAGTTCGCGCCTTCGTCGCCGAGCCGCCGCTGCAGCGTCCGCTTGCTGATCGCGAGCGTTCGGGCGACGCCGTCCGTGGTGGCGAGCCCGCCCGGAATCAATTCGAGCAGCGCCGCGCGCACGCGCTCGACGATGCCGGCTTCGGCCGACAACGCGTCGAGGCGGCGGCGCAGGTCGGGCTCGAAAATCTGCCACATCGCATGGTTCGCGGTCACGAACGGACGACGCGCATCCTGCAGCGCCACGCTGACGGAAGGCGCATCGCCGTACTGTGGCGTCACGCCGAAAAAGCGCGCATAGCCGGGATGCGGGCGAACGTCGCGCGGCAGCGTGACGGCGCGCGCCGGCAACTCGGTGCGGGTCGCGAGCCGTGCCAGTTTCACGAAGAAGCCGAGTTCGGCCGCGACCAGCATGCCGGGCGGCGGCACCTCGCGTTCCAGGAAGTCGACGGCGAGGGTGAGCGCGTCGGCCTCGTGCGACACACGCAACCGGATCGGGCCGATCAGCGGCTTGAACTGGCCGATCCGCCGGATCGCGATCTCCAGGTTGGGGCTGCACAACGCGGCGAACAGCGGCGGATCGAAGGCTTCGACCGAGAGCAGATCGAGGATGCGCAGTGCGACGGCCGGCATGTTCGCCATGTCCTCCATCGCACGCCACATGCGGAAGTACTCGCGGGTCGTCAGCCCGTTCTCCGGCCGCGTGAACAGATCGGCGGGCAATTGCGCGTGCCGCAGCAGTTCGTCGGCGCGCAGGCCGAGGTCGACCATCACGACCTGCCAGCCCGGCGAAATCGCGAAGCGGTTCATCGCCGCAATTGCCCGGTTTCGACGAGTTGCTGAAAGAAATCGTTCATCGACTCGGCGAGCGGGCGATAGCGGATCCCCAGTTCGTTGCGGCTGCGGCTGTTGTCGGCGCGCCAGGGCAGCCCGATGTTGCGGGCGACCACGCGGCGCGTCACGCTCTTGTTCGCGAGCGGGCCGACCAGCCACACCAGCCATTTGGGCAGGATGCGCCGCGGAATCGGGTAGTCGGCGCCATACCGATCCAGCAGCGTGGCGGCCATCGCCGGCAGGCTCGTGTCGTGCGCCGACACGATGTAGCGGCCGTTGGCGTTCGGCAGGAACGCCGCACGCAGATGCGCGTCGGCCACGTCGCGGACATCCACGGCGCCCAGTCCGAGATCCGGCACGCCGGCCTTCATCGTGCCGTTGCCCATCTGCCGCACGATCTCGAAGCTTTCCGATGTCGCATACGGGTTGATGCCGGGCCCGATCACGAGCGACGGGTTGACGGTCACGAGATCCCAGCGTTGCTGCTGGCGGGCGATCTTCCACGCTTCGCGCTCGGCAACCGTCTTCGAATACGAATAGGGCTGATGGGTCAGCGACGAACTGGTGTTCCAGATCGCTTCGGTGAACACACCACCGGGTGTTGCGGCGAGATCGGCGTTGTCGCCGTAGATCGCGGCGCAACTGCTGGTCAGCACGACGCGCCGCACCGACGGCGTGCGGTTGGCCGTCTCGAGCACGTTGCGCGTGCCCAGCAGCGCCGGATCGACCAGCTCCTTCTGCGGATCGGTGACCGTGACGGTGAACGGCGACGCGGTATGGAACACGGTCCCGCAACCGGCCATCGCGTCGGCATATGACCCGGGTTCGAGCAGGTCGGCGCGGAAATAGCGGATCGTGCCGGGTTTGCCGGCCGCGATGCGCTGCAGATGCTCGAGCTTGTCGGGGCTGTCGGGGTCGCGCACGGCCGCATGGACCGTCAGGCCGGCCTCGAGCAGCCGCTGCACGAGCCAGCCCGCGACGTAGCCGGTTGCGCCCGTCACCATGACGGGCAGGTCGGTATCGATATTCATGGACGGGATTCCGTTGCAGAGATGATGCGCCATGATGCCGCCTTTTGCGCGCCACTTCACTCGCAAAGCGCGCCAATCGACATGCAGGGCGCGACAGCGTCGCGACGTACGCAGGCTCATGCGAGCGCCATTCACGCGATCGGATCGACGGCGTCATGCGCATCGGACCGTCTCTGCACGACGCGCTCGCGAGCGACGGCAGGAAATTCCGCGGCGCGCTGTTTCGCGCCAATGCTCGGCTTTCCTATCGAATGGATGACGACTGGAACGATACCGCGCGCTGGAACATCACGAAGCCCGGTGGTGCATCCGGGCGTCCGGACGGGCGGGAAGCGCTGGAGCCGCCGGACTGACGTGTGACGTGCGCGGCATCGCGTGCGACGAAGCGGCACGTCGCTCCCGGCGGTCGATTCGTCAGATGTGAAAGCGCGCGATTCGTCGTGCGGTAGCGTCCCGCTCCTGTCTTCATCCCCGTCATTTCCGGAAGCCGCGACCTGACCGATATCAACCGGCATCCCCACTTTTGGGGATGCCGGCGCCGCGCGGTACGCCTACGATGATCAACAAGGCACCGGGGACCGGATATCACCAGAACAATCGAGCAGGCCTGTCGTTCCGTGTCGATCGCCGTGAACGTCCGCACGGTCGATCGTCACAGCCGTCGCGTACGCTGACGTGCAACGTAGGCGGTGCGTCGTTGGCGCCGCGAACGACGGCGCGTTGATGACGGAAGGCCTGATGTCGTATTTCGGGGAATTTCAATCAATATGCTCGCACGAGACTATGTGGAACGAGAGCTCTCGCATATCCAGCGCATGGTGGCGCTGCTGGACAGCGAGACGGACGTCGACGACGTGTCGATGTCGGGCGCGGGACGCGTCAGGCATCCGAGTTACTGGCGCGGACGCATCGAGGAACTGCTGTCGACGCCCGACGTGCCGCGTCACGTCAGAAAGCTGAGCGAAGCGGTGCTCGCGAAGATCGACGAGATGGAAGCGCGATTCGCGACGATGAAGTAAGTGCATCGTCGGGAGCAGGCGCCGAACCGCGTGCCATCGCATCACGATCGGCCTCGAACGCCGCCACTTGCGACAACCTTTCGTTCCGCGCCAACCGCGCCAACCGCGCCAACCGCGCCACCCGCGCCACCCGCGCCACCCGCGCAGGCCGCCATCCGCCGTCTGCGTCAACGCCGATTCCACGGCCGCCGTGTCAAAAACGACCATTACGTCAGACGAGAAACGGTAACAAACGTGGTATTTCGATCAAACCCGCATCGGCAATTTGAACAATGAGGCCGATTGAGTAAGATGCCCGAACGACGTTCGACGAAAACGCACGGCGCGGGGTGGCCAGATGCAGATGAACGGGTTGATTCCATCGGCATGGATCGATGACATCTACGCCGCGGCACTGGGCGATCAACGATGGGAAGCGGTGCTGGACGGGCTGCGCTTGTCGGTCGGCGCACGCATGGCCACATTGCTGTCGTTCGACGATGCGGCGAGGCTGCCGGCGATCGAACAGGCGGCCGGCGACGATCCGTCGTGGGTCGCCGCGTGCCACCACAGCTACAACACCGAGTTCTACCTGTACGACCCGGTCGTGCCGGTTGCCGCCGACTGGCCGGCGGGGCGCTGGTTCGAGGACGTCAAGCACCTGTCGGTGCGCGAGCGCACACATGGCGTGTTCTACCGGGAATTCCTGCAGCCGTTCGGGCTCGGCAGCATCTCGGGCCTGTACATTGATCGCGGCGAAGGCGCCGGCGCGTTCCTCAGCGTACAGGGCGGCCCGGAAGCGCAAGGGCTGTCCGACGCGCAGCGCCGCACCATCGAAATCATGGGCGCCCACATCAGCCGCGCGCTGCGCATCCACGCACGCATCGGCGAGCTCGAAGCGCGCGTGGCCGCCGCGGAGTCGGCGCTCGATGCGGTGCCGGTGCCGGTATTCCTGCTCGGCGCGCAGCGCGAGCTGCGCTATATGAATCGCGCCGCCCAGCAGCTGATCGCCGCTGAACCGGTGCTGCGGATCGTGAACGGCCGGTTCGCGCCGGAAGGCTGCGTCGACGATGCGCAATGGCGGCACGCGTTCGCGCGCGGCGGGCTGTTGCTGCGGCGTACCACCGGCGAACCGCTGCCGCTCGCGCTGATTCCCGTTCCGGAACAGTCGCGCCTCGCGCGCGAACGGCCCGGCGTCGCGGCGCTGATGACGGCCGCCGACCTGCGTTCGCCGGCGGCGCGCGCGCAGCGCTTGCGGGTGTTCTACGGGCTGTCGTCGGCCGAAGCCGATCTCGCCGTGCTGCTGTGCTGCGACGGGCATTCGCCGCAGGAATGCGCGGCGCTGCGCGGCGTGTCGATCGGCACGGTCCGTGCGCAGATCAAGTCGATCTACACGAAGACGGACGTCGCGCGCGCCGCGCAACTGACGTCGCTCGTCATGCAGACCTGAACGATCGATGCACGCGCGCGCGGCGGCGTTTTGACCTATCCGCCGCCGATTCCCTGCAGTATCTTGCCGGTCCCGCCGCAGACGGTGCATGGCTGACCCTCCACCCGGCCGGTGCCGCGGCAGACGCGGCACGTGTCCTCGCCGATGCCCGGCGCGTCGGCCGGGCCTTCGTCGCCGGCGTTCGGCGAGGCAGCCGGGTCGGGGGTCGCTGATGGCTTCGTGGTCGACATCACAGGCTCCTTTCGCGTTGCGTGATGTCACGGCGAGCATCGCGCGTGCCCGCGAGGCGGCACGCGCGACGGCGACGGCAGGACCGCGCGTTACAGCGCCGGCGCCCACGTCGACCCGAACGGGTTCGACTGGTCGATGCCCGGGAAGTCGACGAACGCCTTGCTGCAGTCGAGCACGCTGGCCGGATCGATCGCGTGGACCGCGCTGCCGTTGACGACCACCCGGTTCGCGGTCGACGGGAACACCGGCAGGTTCACGTTGCGCAGCGTGAGGTTCGCGTCGGACGCGATCGTCGCGATACCGTCGGGCGTATCGGCCACCACGTCGGTCAGCGACATCACGAGCGGGAACGCCGGCTCGCCGTAGCCGCCGGTGTTCGCCTCGAAGCCCTGCAGCTTCACGCCGGCCGCGCCCTCGATCACGACGTTCGCGAGCGAGATGTCGTGGAAGTTCGGATACAGCGGGCCGCTCGCGGGCACGGCCTTGGTGCTGTAGTACGGCGTGAACAGCAGCGCGTTCTTCGCATCGCGGATGCAGATATTCGCGTAGTGGATGTTGCTCACTTCGCCGCCGCGCGCATAGTCGGACTTGATGCGCAGTCCTTCTTCCGAATCGCGGAACGCATTGTCGTACACCTGAACGTTGGTCACGCCGCCGTTGGTCTCGCTGCCGATCGAGATGCCGTGCCCCCAGTAGATGTGGTTGTGCGCGATCACGACGCCCCATTTGCGATCGGCGCGCACGTCGCGATTGCCGTCGATGCCGAACAGCCCCGAGCCGGCGGGCGCCGGATTGTTGCTGCCCTTGAGCGCGATATCGTCGTCGCCGGTGCTCACGTAGTTGTACGCGAACACGAAGTTCTTCAGGTAGCCGTCGAACGAGATCGCGGCGGCGGACGTCGTCGTGCTGCCGGTCGACAGCGCCACCGACGTCGGCTTCGACGCGGAGCCCGGGTCGAACGCGTCGGTGTTCTTCACGTTGTCCGCGTTGAACGTCTGCCCGTTGTACAGCGGGTTGCCGTTGCCGGCCGGGTTCGCGAACGCGGCGAGCGTCGGCGTCTGCACCTTCACGCTCCAGATCGTCAGCCCGTCGACGCCGCTCGGCACCACGTGGAAATTCGGGCTGTTGTTCAGCGTGATGCGGTACAGCGTGAGGTTCTTCGCGTAGTTGAACACCATCAGCCGGAAATTCGACTGCGAGCCGAAGCCGGTCGTGCCGTTCTGCACCATGTTGCCGAGATACGCGAGATCCCACCACGTCATGTTGCGCACCGTCGATTTCGAATCGACGACCGTGCCGCCGTCGTCGCATGCGGTGCCGTCGGGCGCCACGGTGCCGCTCTTGTACGCCGCGTAGGTGTTCGAGCAGGTCAGGTCGACCTTCATCAGCGGGTATTTCGCATCGGACGTCACGAGCTCCGCGTAGCCGCGCCCGTCGATCCGGCCGTCGCCGACCACGGCCGCGTTGACGAGGTTGGTGCCGGTGATCAGCGCGGCGCAGTTCGACGAGCTGCCGGCTTTCGTCGCGCTGACGGCCGTGTTGCCGCAGTACGGGCCGGCGGCGTTCGGCGAATACGCCTTCACGTCGCGCGACGCATACAGCGTGACGCCCTTGTCGATCCACAGCGTGACGCCGGACGGCAGCGTCAGCGGCCCGCTGATGAAGCCGTTGCCGGGCCCCGCGCGATTGACGACGAGCCGCACCGCGAACTTGCTCGCGCGGTACGTCGGCTTCGCGAGTTCCTCGCCGGACGCGCCGGCGAGGTTCGCGTTCGGCGCGGCGGCCGTCTTTTGCGCGGCGGTGGCCGCGGCGTCCGCCGCCGCGATCGTCGCGCCCACTTCGGCGTCGACCGCCGCGCCGCAGGCGTCGAGCGCGGCCTGGATGCGCGCCTGGTCGGGGTTGGCCGTCGCGGTCGACACGGCCTTGCCGACGCCGGCCGTCGACGGATCGGCCTCCGGCGGCAGCGAGCCGTCGGGGCGGCTCACGAGCGTATTGGCGGCTTCGAGCGTGCTGCACACCTGCGTGTCGGCGGGCAACGCCGGTTCGGGCGGCAGGTTCGGGTCGACGGTCGTCGTGCCGACCTGGAACACGCTGGTCGCGGGCGGTGCGGTCGACGCCGCGCCGCCGCCGGTACTCGCGTCGCCGCCGCCGCACGCGGTGAGCGCGGCGGCGGTGGCGAGCAGCGCGGCGAGCAGGCCGAGCGCACGCGGGCGTCGGCTGGGCGGGGAATTCGGCCGGGAATGTGGCCGGGCAACGGAAAGTGTCATGACGGAGATCTCCTGAAGAGGCATCGGCTGCGCGATGCCGGGTTGGTATCGGGTCGTTCGGGCGGCGCGGGTCGCCGCGACGCGAGCGCGGGCGGTGACGGGCAGCGGGCAACGCTGAAGCGGGCGGGGAGCGGCCGCCGGCGCGGGTCGTCGAGCCGGGCGCCACCGACGCGAATCGCGTCGTGCGGGATGCGGGCCGGCGCGCGCTCGTGGCGCCGCGGCGGCGTGACAACATCGTGGTCAGTCATCCTATAACGACGACAAGCGAAGCGAAACAAGGCTGCCGGATGTCGGGAAACCGCCACGTCGGTATCCCGTTTGCATGCCGACCCGTTTCCGGAAAACGTTTCGCGAAAAAGCGCGGAAACAGAGAATGCGATTCCTCGATTTCCGTCAAAAGCCCTTGATGGCAGCGGTTATAGGGGTATGCACCAAGTGAGTTAAACGGTTAACCGACGTACATTCGCTCGACACGTCATACGACGTATGACTCTGCGGTTCAAGGAAGCGTACCGGCGACGCAGGCGCCTGCCGACGGATCGCCGCACAACAACGATCGACCATCAAGGAGACTCACCATGAAGCACCGATTCACCGGCTCCCGTACCGCCCTGGCCGTCGCACTGATGGCCGGCTTCGCGATGTCCGCGCAGGCGCGCGTGTTCCGCTCGGCGGACGTGCACGGCGACACCTTCCCGACCAACATGGCCGTGAAGTTCATGGGCGAGGAACTGTCGAAGCAGACGGGCGGCAAGGATTCGATCAAGGTGTTCGGCAACAGCGCGCTCGGCTCCGAGAAGGACACGGTCGACCAGGTGCGGATCGGCGCGATCGACATGGCCCGCGTGAACGGCGCGTCGTTCAACGAGATCGTGCCGGAATCGCTGATTCCGTCGTTCCCGTTCCTGTTCCGCGACGTCGCGCACTTCCGCAAGGCGATGTACGGGCCGGCCGGCCAGAAGATCCTCGATGCGTTCACCGCGAAGGGGATGATCGCGCTGACGTTCTACGAGAGCGGCGCGCGCTCGATCTACGCGAAGCGCCCGGTGCGCTCGCCGGCCGACATGAAGGGGCTGAAGGTGCGCGTGCAACCGTCCGACCTGATGGTCGACGAGATCAAGGCGATGGGCGGCACGCCGACGCCGATGCCGTTCGCCGAGGTGTACACGGGCCTGAAGACGGGCCTCGTCGATGCGGCGGAAAACAACCTGCCGTCGTACGAGGAAACCAAGCATTACGAAGTCGCGCCCGATTACTCGGAGACGCAGCACGCGATGACGCCGGAAGTGCTGGTGTTCTCGAAGAAGATCTGGGACACGCTGTCGCCGCAGGAGCAGGCGGCGATCCGCAAGGCGGCGGCCGATTCGGTGCCGTACTACCAGAAGCTGTGGACCGCGCGCGAGGCGTCCGCGCAGCAGCTGGTGACGAAGGGCGGCGCGAAGATCCTGCCGGCCGCGCAGATCGATCGCGCGGCGTTCGTGAAGGCGATGCAGCCGCTGTGGACCAAGTATGAAAAGACGCCGCAGATGAAGCAGATCGTCGACGAGATCGAGGCCACCAAGTGACGCGTCGCACTTCCCTGAACAGCGCGGCGGCCGCGGGCGCGTCGGCCGCCGCCCCCGACGGCGCGGCGCCGGCGCGGCCGCACGCCGCGCCGCTGCTGCGCTGCGTGAACGACGTGCTGTTCCGCGTGCTGGCGGGAATCGCTTCAGCATGCCTCGCGGTACTCACGGTGCTGGTGTTCTATGCGGTCGTGATGCGCTACGTGTTCGAGAATGCGCCGGATTTCGTCGAGCCGATCGCGCTGTTGCTCGTGATCGTGATCGCGATGTTCGGCGCGGCGATGAAGGTGCGCGACGGCGGCCATATCGGCCTCGATTCGCTGGTGCGCCGGCTGTCGCCGAAGGCGCGCACGGTCGTCATCGCGATCCAGCACCTGAGCCTGATCGCGTTCGCGATCATGATCATGATCGGCTGCGGCAGCATGGCCGCCGAGACGATGGGCGACCGCATCCCGATCATCGGGCTGCCCGAAGGCGTGCGCTACCTGATCACGATGCCCGCGGCGGTTGCGATCATCTTCTTCTCGCTCGAGCACCTGCTCGCGCTTCGTCGTACTTCGTCGGGACAATAACGCCATGGAACTCGCGATCCTGTCCGTCAGTTTTCTGATCTTCCTCGTGCTCGGCGTGCCCGTGTCGTTCGCGCTCGGCATTGCGTGCGTGCTCACCTACCTGGTCGAAGGCCTGCCGATCGCGACCGCGATGCAGGCGATGATCTCGGGGATGAACGCGTTCTCGTTCCTCGCGGTGCCGTTCTTCATCTTTTCCGGCGAACTGATGCTGCACGGCGGCATCGCGGACCGGATCCTGCGCTTCGCGCAGGCGACCGTCGGCCACTTCCGCGGCGGCCTCGGGATGGCGAACGTCGTCGCATGCACGCTGTTCGGCGGCGTGTCGGGCTCGCCGACCGCCGATACGTCGGCGATGGGCGGCGTGGTGATTCCGCTGATGAAGCGCGAAGGCTACAGCGCCGCGTACGCGGTCAACGTGACCACGCACGCGTCGCTCGCCGGCGCGCTGATGCCGACGTCGACCAACATGATCATCTACGCGTTCGCCGCGCAGGGCATCACCGGGATGCTGCACGGCCAGCCGGTGAGCGGCGTGTCGATCGGCGACCTGCTGTTCTCGGGCCTCCTGCCGGTGTTGTGGGTGATGGGCTTCGTGCTCGCCGCCGCGTACTGGCAGGCCGTGCGTCACGGCTATCCGCGCCGCGAGGATGGCTCGTCCGCGCTGCCGCGGTTTCCCGGCTGGTATGCGGTGCTGCGCAGCTTCGTCGGCGCGGTGCCCGGGCTGATGGTGATCGCGATCATCCTCGTGTGCGTCGCGAAGGGCATCGCCACCGCGACCGAGGCGGCCGCGATCGCCGTCGTGTACTCGCTGGTGTTGACCGCGGTGGTCTACCGGACACTGACGGCCGAGAAGCTGCGCCGCGCGCTGTCGCATGCGGCGCGCACGACGGGCGTCGTGCTGCTGCTGATCGCGGTGTCCAACATGCTGCGCTTCCAGATGTCGTATCTGGAGATCCCGGATGCGATCGAGGGGCTGCTGAAGCAGTCGACCGCCGCGCCGTGGCTGATGCTGCTGTACATCAACATCATCCAGGTGTTCCTCGGCACGTTCGTCGACATGGCCGCGCACATCCTGATCACGACGCCGCTGTTCCTGCCGATCGCGATGGCGTGCGGCGTCGGCCCGGTGCAGTTCGGGATCATGCTGCTGCTGAACTGCTCGCTCGGCCTCGTGCATCCGCCGATCGGGTCGGTGCAGTTCGTCGGCTGCGCGATCGGCAACGTATCGATCGGCGAGACCACGAAAATGGCGTGGCCGTACTACCTTGCGATCTTCAGCGCGATCAACATCGTCACGTACATGCCGTTCTTCTCGACGTGGCTGCCGAGCCTGATCAGCGGGCACGCGGTGTTCTGATTGCGTTGCGCGTTGCGCGTTTCGCCCGTCGCGGCGCCGGACGACCGAGGTGGTCCGGCGCCGCGGTTGCATGCGCGGCGCGCTTGCCGCGCCGTCGCGAGCCGGCTGCTCAATCCTGCCGCCCATCCGGTTCGAGGTCGCGAGCGATCGATCCTTCGTCGCGCCAGTCCGCCAGTTCGCGCCACAGCGCCGGGCGCGCATGGTCGCGCGGCGGCAACGGGATCACGCAGGCGACGCCCCGCACGTTGACCACCACGCCCGAGTCGGGCAGCGTGGCCGGGATGCCCGAGGACGAAGGATCGGCGTCGGGTTCGGAAGGCGTGCCCGGGCCGGGCGGGTGTCGAAACATCATGCGAAATCTCCGTGGCGCCGTGAAGCGGCGCATCAGTAACGGACCCGCCCGACCAGCCCGAGCGGATCGATCGCATGCTGGACGGCGCCGGCGAGTTGCCGGTGCGCGGCCGGCACGTGCTTGCGGTAGTACGCGATATTGACCGGCCCGACGCCATGTTCCGCGCTGAAGCAGCCGCCCGCGCGCACGACGCGGTCGTACAGCGCGCCGCGCAACGCCACCTGCTGCAGCGGCCCGTAGCGTTCTGCTTCGGTATGCGGAATCGATACGACGAGATGGCAGCCGCCGTCGCCGAAATGCCCGAACGCATGGCAGCGCAGCGCCGGATGCGCGGCGGCGAGCCATTGCTCGGCGTCGGCGACGAATCCGGCCAGCGCGCCGCGCGGGAACGACACGTCGAACGACAGCGGCACGCCGTCCTGCGCGACCGCGACCGGCAATGCGTCGCGAATCCGCCAGAACCGTTCCGCCGGCGCACACGCCGCGTCGAGCACCCGCCGTTCGCTTGCGAGCGCGTCGAGCGTCGCGACCGTGCGTTCCTCGAGCAGCGCATCGAGCCCCGGCATGCCGGTCGCGATCTCGACGAGCGCGTAGCACGCGGCAGCGCTCGCGTCGAACGGCGCGCGCAACGCGGGAAACGCGGCGGCGACGCAACCGACCGCCGCCGCCGACATGAATTCGAACGCCGACAGCATCTCGCCGAACGCGCGTTCGAATGCGAGCAGGCCGGCGAGCGCCGCGTCGTACGACGCGAACGCGACGAACGCCGCGCACGACGACCGCTCGAGCGGCGCGAGCGCGAACGACACGGCCGTCACGAGCCCGTTCGCGCCATTCGCGCCGATGAAACACTGCGCGACGTCGAAGCCCGCGTTGCGCTTGCGCAGCGGCGCGAGCGCGTCGATCACGGTGCCGGCTTCATCCGCAAGCACCACTTCGATGCCGAGCACGTGACGGCGCACGTCGCCGTACTTGATCAGGCGGCTGCCGCCCGCGTTCGCGCCGACGAGGCCGCCGGCCGCCGGATCGCTGCCGAGATCGATCGGCACGCAGAGCCCGGCTTCGCCCGCCATGCGATTGATGTCGGACAGCCGCATGCCGGCGTCGACGGTGATGCTGCGATTCGAAGGATCGAACCCGCGAACGGCGCGCATCCGCTCGAACGACACCACGCATTGCGTGCCGCTGCGATCGGGCACGGCGGCGCCGACGAGCCCGGTGCGCGCACCTTGGGCGACGAGCGCGATCCGGTGCGCGACGGCGACGCGGACGAGCGCGCGCACGTCGGCGGTCGACGCCGGCCGCGCGACGCCGAGCGGCACGCCGCCGTATCGCGCGACGTCGGTCGCATACGGCTCGCAGGCCGCGCCGTCGAGCCAGCCGTCGCCGAGTGCCGCGGCGAGCGCGTGCCGCTGCGCGGCGTGGGCTGCGTGTGCGGGCAGCGCGTTCATCGTCAGCTTGCCCGCGCGAGCTGCTTGCGCAGCCGGCCGCGCACGACGACCAGCGCGATCAGCGGCACGACGCCGCCCCACAGCGGGCTGTGGCGCATCGTGATCGACACCGCGAGCGCGACGACGGTGACGGCGAGCAGCACGAGCGACAGCGAACGCGCGCGCGCATGGTCGACGAACGTGCCGTCGACGAAGCCGCCGTCCGACCACGCGGTATGCACGATGCCGACCACCAGCACGCAGACGAGCATCGCGGCCGGCCCGAGCTCCTCGCCCCACAGACGGCTACCTGTCGGCGAGACGAGCGCGAGCACCGCACCGATCACGAGGAACAGGTCGACGCCGAGCGCGATGCTGTTGCGTTCCGCGCGGCGCATCAGCCACGCGCCGTGCACGAGCGCGAGCACGCCGCCGATCAGGAACGCGTGGGTCCAGCGCAGGTCCGGCTGCTCGGGGCCGAGCCGGCCGTAGAACAGGAACACGATCGCCGGCAGGAAGTTGCTCGCGTGCAGCAGGTAGCCGGTTATGGGATGGTTCGATTTCATCGATGATTCTCCTTCGTCGAAACAGCGGGGCGACGCGTCAAGCGTCGTGCCAGCGGAACAGCCGCACGGCGGCGAACAGGAACAGCGCGGTGCACGCGGTCATGCCGAGCAGTTGCGGCGCGAGCTGCGCGTACGGCGCGCCGTCGACCAGCGCGCCGCGCAGCGCGACTGCGAACTGGTTGGTCGGCAGGAACGCGAGCCCGGCCTTCAGCCACGCGGGCGCGTCGTGCATCGGGATCGTCAGGTCGCTGAAGAACAGCAGCGGGTAGTAGGTGACGTTGCATGCGAGTTCGGCCGCGGCGAGCGAGCGGGCGCGGCTCGCCAGCAGCACGCCGATGCTCAGCACCATCGCCGCGCCGAGCAGCACGATCGGCAACGCGCGCAGCCCGTCTGGCGTCGCGATCGGCAGCGCGATGCCGAACGCGACGCGCGCGACCGTCAGCAGCACGAGCGCCGACAGCGCCATCATCGCCATCCGCGCGACGATCAGCGCGGCGAGGAACACGCCGCGCGACACCGGAAAGCACACGTACAGCTTGAACGTATTGCGCTCGCGCAGCGCGGCGATCGCGGTGGTCGTCGAATTGAGGCCGATCGCCATGAACGCCATCACGAGGATGCCGGTCGCGAAGAACGCGCCGTAGTCGAACGGCCGGCGCGTCGGCGCGGCATTCTCGAAGCGCGCCTGTGCGGCCGGCAGCCCGAGCCGCTGCGCGGCGCAGCGCGCAAGCGCGATCTCGACGACCCGCGATGCGGCCTTCACCGCGAGCGGGCCGTTGAAGTCGTAGCGGATCGTCGCCGGCGTGCGCTCGTCGGCGCCGAGCACGACGGTCACGCGATCGGCCGGCGCGCCGCGGCCGCCGAAGGTCGCCTTCACCGTGTCGCTGTGCGACAGGCTGGCGACGATCTGCGCTTCGCATGCGCGGCTGTACGGCGTTGCGCCGCCGGGCACGTCGAACGCGATGTCGGCCGTGCCGAGCGAGCCCGAGCCGCCGAACGCGAACAGCATCACGCTCAGCAGAAACACCGGGAACACGAGCGTCCAGAATAGCGACGAGCGGCTGCGCAGATAGCCGAGCAACTCGTTGCGCACGAGGATCAGGAACACCTTAGTCATGGGTCGGGCCCTCGGTGCACAGGCGCAGCAGGTCGCCCGGCGTGCTCGGCGCGAGCGCCAGATGCTGGATGCCGCGTTCGCCGACGATCCGGTGCACGTTCGGATGCAGCGTGGCGTCGCCGAACGCCTCGACCACGTGCGCGGCCGACACGCGCACGCCGGTCACGCCGGGCAGCGCCGCGAGCCGCTTGCGCAGCGCGCGCGCATCGGCTTCGTCGCGGCAATGCAGCACCGCGCGCGCGTCGCCGACGAGCTCGGCGCGCAGCGTGTCCCGGTCGCCCTGGTAGCGCACGCCGCCGTCGCGCACCCAGACGAGATCGTCGACCACGCTCAGTTCTTCCTCGGAATGGCAGATCATCGCGACGCTCGTGTCGCTTGCGCGGTGGCGCAGCAGATCGATCACGACGCCCGCATAGCGGCGGTCGAGGCCCGTGAACGGCTCGTCGAGCACGGCCAGCTCGGGCCGGTGCGCGAGCGCGACGTACAGGTCGACGCGCTGGCGCTGCCCCTTCGACAGCGCGCGGCACGGCTTGTCGAGCAGTTCGGCGATGCCGAGCGCGTCGGCGATCGCCGCATCGGTGTGCGCGTACATCGCGCGGTGCAGCGCGACGATCTCGGATACACGCAGATGATCGGGATACTCGACCTTCTGCAATTGCGCGCCGAGCCGCTGTAACGACCGCGAATCGCGCATGAAGCGTTCGGCCGGCACGTCGAGCACGCGCACGTCGCTGCCGCCGCGCCGGAAGCCGAGCAGCGTTTCGAGCAGCGTGGTCTTGCCGGAACCGTTCGGCCCGACGATCGCGGTGATCGCGCCGAGCCGGAAGCGCACGTGGCGCGCGGACAAGCGGAAATCGCCGGCCGCGACGTCGATCGCGCGCGCGCCGAGCGCCGCGCCCGGCGCATGCGCGTCGGGCCGCGGCGGCGTGCCCGCGCGCTGCGGTCGATCGAACGCGGGGGACGGGCCGAACATCGCGCGCACGGACGCAAGAAACGAAACGCTCATCGTCGGCATCCTCAGTCGAACAGCATGACCTGCGTGTCGCGCGCGCCCCGGTACGGGTTGCGGCCGTGCGCGACCAGCATGTTGTCGACGACGAGCACGTCGCCGGCCTGCCACGGGAACGCGAATTCCTCGTCGTCGAGCGCGTCGTAGATCGCCACCAGATCGTCGAACGGCATCGGCGCGCCGTCGCCGTAGCGGATCTCGTACGGGAACGCGGCGCGCGCGCCGTACATGCGCTGCAGGTAGCGATAGCTGAGCTCGCCCATCGAGCGCGGGTTCGGGTGCTGCGCGCTCGCCTGGTTGAACCACACCGTCTCGCCGGTACGCGGATGCGTGCGCAGCGCGCTGCCGACGTGCGACACGGTCACGCTGCCGTCGTCGAGCCAGCGGCAGCCGACGCCGCGTTCCGCGCACAGCCGCTCGACTTCGTCGCGCTCGGTCGTCCCGAATGCGTCGTCCCACGGCCGGTGGTACGCGGCGAACGGCAGGTTCGGGTTCGCGGCGAGACTGTCCACGCGGTCGCCCGGCGCCGCGAAATTGCGCAGGTACATCACGCCGCGTTCGGCGAATCGTTCGCGCAGCGCGGCCGGCACGCGCGCGGTCACGCGCCGCATGTCGCAGATCGGCGTCTCGCCGCCGGCTTCCGCCGGCAGCCGGCAGTAGAACGCGACGAGGCGCGGAAACGCGGGCATGTAGGCCATTTCCTGATGCAGCCCGATCCTGAACGGCGGCGGCATGCGGGTCGACTCGTAGACCTGGCCGTCGATCTGCCGGCGCGGCGCGGCGCCGGCCGTGTAGCCGTTCGCGTGCGGCGGATACAGCGCGCCGAGGCGGCCGAACGCGGCGGTGTCGGGCACCGCGAAGCCGCGCCACAGCAGCGCGCCGCATGCGTCGAGCAGCGTGTCGATCGTGTCGAGCCGCGAGCGGTACCAGGCGACGAACATCTCCGGCGACGTCGCGAGTTCGGCGCTGCGCGGCGTCACGCACAGCGGCAGCGTCGCGCCGGGCGCGACCGCCGCGCAGTGCACGTCGTCGGCGCCGAGGCGCGCGGCGGCATGCGCGGCGAGGAAGGCAAGATCGGTCATCGCTCAGGCCAGCGCCGGTTTCTTCAGCAGGATTTCGAAGCCGAGCGCGCCGAGCCCCATGCTCGGGCTGTAGATCGACGCAACTTCGGCCAGACCGGCCTCGGCGACGAGCGCATGTGCTTCGTCGAGCGTGATCTTTTCCTCGACGTGGGTCGGCGGATAGTCGGCGGCCGCGCGCATCGCGGTGAAGCGGTCGAGCAGGTGCTGCGGCGCGTCGCGGCGCATGTCGTGCACGAGCGCGATGCCGCCCGGCGCCAGCACGCGGTACATCTCGGTCAGGCTGAGCGCCTTGTCGGGCAGGTGATGCAGCGTCGCGCGGCCGACCGCCATCGTCAGCGTGCCGTCGTCGAACGGCAGCGCGAGCGCGTCGCCGACGCGCATCTCGATCGTGTCGTCGAGCCCGAGTTCGTGGATGCGCGGGCGGCCTTCGTCGAGCATCGCCGGATCGAGGTCGATGCCGACGTAGCGCCAGCCGCGCATCGCCGGATCGGTCGCGAGCCGCACCGGCACGACGCCGGTGGCCGTGCCGATGTCGGCGATCGTGCCGGCCGTCATCCCGCGCGCCAGCTGGCGGATGCGGCTGATGAACAGCAGGTCCCACGGTTCGAGCGTTTCGGTGGCGAAGCGATCGTAGTCGTTCGCCGGGCGCAGGTTCTTGAGCAGCATGACGTTCCTTGTGCGAAAAGGGTGAGGGTTCACAGCCAGCCGACCGGCACGGCGGCCAGGAGCCGCCGCGCGGTCGCGCTGTTGACGCCGAACGCCGGGCGGCGGCGCCGTTCCACCGCATGCGCGGCCATCGCCGCGATGCGCGCGCCGAGTCCGACGCCGACGCCCCACGACGGCGCGGCGACGCCGAGTTCGAGCAGCGTCGCGGCGGTCAGGAAATCGATGTTCGGCCGCAGCGCGCGGCGCGCATCGGCCTGTGCGCAGCACGCGTCGAATAGCGTCACGTAGCCGCCGTCGAAGCCGCATGCGGCGAACCGGCCGCGCATGTGCGGCGGACGCGGATCGGCGACGAACAGCGGATGGCCGAAGCCGTACAGCGTGCGTTTCGCGTCGAGCGCCGTATCGATCGCCGCGCGGCCGGCCGCGTCGAGCGCGGTGGCCGGCGCGCCGGCGCCGCCCGGTATGGATCGCGCGAGTGCCGTGAGCCACTGCATCGCTTCGAGCGCCGCCCCGACGTGCGACGGCCCGCTCGCGAGGAAGCCGGACGCGATCGCCTGCGTCAGCGTGACGCCGGTGCCGATCGCGACGCGCGGCGCGAGCACGGTCGGCGTGATGTAGCCGAAGCCGGCGTGCCACGCGACGAGCAGCATGTCCATCGCCGCTTGTGCCGGCGAGTCGTGGCGTGTCGCGCCGGTCAGCACGAGCATGCGTTGCGCGTGCGTCCGCGCTGCATCGAGCGCGGTGCCGCCGCGGGCGTGCGGGCCGGCGGCGAACGGCCGCCCCTCGATCGCCGCGTGCAGCAGGAACGGCGCGGCGGCCGCGCACAGCAGCATCGTGTCGAGATCGGCATCGTCCGGCGCCGGGCCGCGCACGCGTTCGATCACGTCGTCGAGGCCGCGCAGCAGGCCGGACGCGGCCGCGAACACCGGCGCGACGCCGGCCGCGCCGAGCTCGGCTGCGATCGACTGCGCGACCGAGCCCGGCGTGAGCGCGTCGGCGAACGCCGCGAGCCGCGCACCGATCGTCGCCTCGTGCGCGCGATGGTCGGTGCTGCCGGGCGCGACGTCGAACCACAGATGTGCGAGCGCGCCTTCGAACGTCGTCGCGCCGATCAGCGCGTTCAGGTCGAGATCGCGCACGCGCAGCGCTTCGGGGTCGAGCGTCGCGCCGTCGATGTCGGTGCCGCGATGGCGCGTCGTCGGCCGGCCGAGCAGGTTGCGCGGCGCATCGCCGGTCTTCGCGGCGAGGACGCTGGAGTCAGGTGTCGTATCCATGTCATTCCACCGCGGCGAGTTCGTCGCTGCTGACGCTGATCGCCGCGTGCGCCATCGCGGCGATCACGGCCGCGTGCTGGTCGACGACGGGCAGCACGTTCGCGAAGTAGTAGCGCGCGCTTTTCAGCTTGCCGCGATAGAACGCGAGTTCGGCCGGTGCATCGGCCGTCTCCGGCGCATCGAGCCGGCGCGCGGCGATCGTCGCCGATTCGAGCAGCACCCACGCCGACGTGACCACGCCGAACATCTCCAGGAAGCGCGTGTAGAACTGGCTGCTGCGATGCGTGTGGCCGTCCTGCACGTCGCGCGCGATGTCGTCGAGCGCGGTGGCGATGCGGTCGGCGCCCGCGCGCAGCGCATCGAACAGCGGCCGCAATTCCGCATGCGTGGCGGTGTGATGCTGCTGCGCGAGGAACGCGTCGAGTTCGTCGCGGTAGTACTGGATCAGCCGCGAATGACGGCCGAAGCCGAGCTTGTCGCGCACGAGATCCTGCGCCTGGATGTAGTTCGTGCCTTCCCAGATCGACAGGATTTTCACGTCGCGCGCGTTCTGCTCGACGGGGCTCGCATCGGTATAGCCGAGCCCGCCGTGCACCTGGATCGCCGTTTCGCAGATGCGCCACGCCTGGTCGGAGATGAACGCCTTGCAGATCGGCGTCAGCAGCAGTTGCAGCTTGCGATGGCGTTCGATCTCCGCCGGGTCGGCGTCGGGCGTCGCTTCGAGCATCGCCGCGCGCGTCGCGGTCGCCGCGAGCTTGCCGAGCAGGCCGCGGCAGCCGTCGACGCGGCTTTTCATGTCGACCAGCATGCGCTGCACGTCCGCGTGCTCGACGATCGCGACGCGCGCGGCATTGGTGTTCGACGCGCGCTCGATCGGCCGGCCCTGCAGCCGGCGGCCCGCATACTCGACCGCGTGCAGGTACGCGCTCGACGCGACGCCGACGCCGAACATCCCGGTGCTCATCCGCGCCTGGTTCATCAGCGGCATCAGCTGCAGCAGGCCGACGTTGCGCCGGCCGCCGAGCAGCCAGCCTTTCGTCGTGCCGTTCGCGCCGAATACCAGATGCGTGTTCGCGCAGCCCTTCAGCCCCATCTTGCGCGGCAGGCCGATGCAGTCGACATGGTTCGGCTGCAGCTCGCCGGTTTCGTCGTCGGGCCAGAAGCGCGGCACGACGAGGCACGACAGCGAGAACGAATCCGGCGACGCGGTATCGATGCGCCCGAGCACGAAATACAGCGTGTTTTCCGTCAGTTCGTGCATGCCGGCCGAGATGTAGACCTTCTCGCCGTCGATCGCGTAGATATCGCGTTCGAGCGGCGTCGCGCGCAGCGCCACGGCGGTGAGGTCGGTGCCGGCCTGCGGTTCGGTCGCGCAGAAGCACGCGTCCCAGCGATACGCTTCGAGCGGTGCGATCAGCGCCTTCTGGTGCGGCGTGCCGTGCATCTGCAGCAGCTTGATCGCGGGGCGCGTGAAGCCGCCGTAGGTCATGAACGACGGATTCGCGCCCATGAACATCTCGTAGATCATCTGCGTGACGATCGGCGGCAGCCCGTGCGCGGTGCCGAACAGCGTGTTCGACCATTCGTCACGAAAGCGCGCCCACAGCGCGTGGAAATGCGACGGAATCCGGACCTGGCCGTCGTCGAGCAGCGTGCAGCCCTCGACGTCGGCCTGCTGATAGCTGCGGCCGAGGTCGAGCGCGAAGTCGCGCGCGCGTTCGAGCAGCGCGTCGATCGATGCACGATCGTGCGTGCCGTACAGGCCGTGCTCCGCCAGGAACCGCTTGTCGGCCTCGAACAGTTCCCACAGAAAGAAGCGCAGCTCGCGCAGGCTCACCTTGTATGCGCTCATCATGCGTCTCCTTCGATGTCGAGCGCGGCGTCGAGGCCGCCGGCCAGGTCGACGACGGCGGCGGCGGCCCCGCCATGCAGCGCCGCGTCCCACACGAGCACCGTGCGGCGCTCGCCTTCGTCGAGCGCGCCCGCGAGCCGGATCAGCGCGGCGGCCGATTCGGCCGACGACAGATGGCCCGAGCCGTCGTGCTGGATACGTGCGCCGACCGGAATCGACGCGGCGTCGGCCACACGCGCCGCGAAGCCGGGATCGAAGCCGGGCGGCACGCACCAGTCGATCTGGTTCGCGCGCAGGTTCGCCTGCTCGAGCGCGCGGCGGATCGCGCGGGCCGCGACCGGCGCGAGCGTGTCGCGCAGCACGGCCGGCGCATCGGCCCACGGGTCTGTGACCGACGGCCCGAATTCGAGCGCGACGGCGCGCACGCCGCCCCACGCAGCCGGCTCCGGCGCGGGGCCCGCGCGCGATACGAGCAATGCGGCGGCCGCGTCGCCGTAGCCGACCAGGTCGCCGAACTGGCGGAAGAACGGGTAGAGCCACTTGTCGCTGAGGATCACGAGCGCCTGGTCGCCCTCGTCGAGCAGCAACCCGTCGAGCAGCATCAGCGCCGAATACCAGCCGAGCGTGCCGTTCTGGCCGAGCGCGAACGGCGTCACGCGCTGCAGCCCGAGTTCGTACTGCATGCGGCCGACGACCGAGTCGCCGATCCCTTCGTTGAGCGCGCAACTCGCGACGATCACGTGCGTGGTGCGCGCCAGCGCGCCGGAGCCGAGCTGGTCGCGCAGGTCGAGCGCCGCGTCGGCGGCGAGGTCGGCGAGGCTGCGCCCGGGCGGCGCGACGCGCAGCGCGGGCCGGCCGCCGGGCGCGAGGCGCGTGCCTTCGTCGGGCGTCAGCGCGCCCATGCCGCGCGGCCGCGCAAAGCGCGCCTGCGGCAGCAGCAGGTGCCGGTAGCCGGGGTGGCGCTCTTGCGCCTGGATCGCGCTGAACACGACGGCGGGCGGCAGCACCACGACGCCGCCGGACAACGCGAGCGTACCGGGCGCGGCGACGCGCGGCGCGCCGATACAGGTTTCATCGAGCGTCGACAGGGTCATGCGGCGGTCTCCTCGAGGTTCGGGCGCGCGAACGCGTCGCGATACTGCGCTTTCAGCGCCGGTCGGTCGATCTTGCCGTTCGGGTTGCGCGGCAACGCCGGCAGCGGCTCGACGACGAGCGGGTTCATGTAGGTGGGCAACGCGTCGCGGCACGCGCGGGCGATGTCGGCGCGGCACGCGTCGGCGTCGAGCGTCGATACGACGCATGCGGCGATCGCTTCTCCGAGTGCGGGATGCGGGACGCTGAACACCGCGGCCTCGCGGATGTGCGGCAGCGCGAACAGCACGTCCTCGACCTCGGTCGGACTCACGCGATAGCCGGATGTCTTGATCATGTCGTCGCCGCGTGCGACGAAGTACAGGTAGCCGTCCGCGTCGCGTCGCACGATGTCGCCCGACCACACGGCGACGTCCGGGCGCGGAATCTCGCCGTGCCGGCGCGGCAGCGGGCGGAAACGCTGCGCGGTCAGCTCGGGCCGGTTCCAGTAGCCGAGCGTGACGAACGCGCCACGATGCACGAGTTCGCCGGGTTCGTCGGCCGCGCATTCGCTGCCGTCCGCGCGCAGCACGAGGATCTCCGCGTTCGGCACGGCCTTGCCAATCGACGTCGGGCGCAGCGCCGCGTCGGCCGGCGCCAGGTAGGTCGAGCGGAATGCCTCGGTCAGCCCGTACATCAGGTACGGCGAAGCCTGCCTGAACAGCGCCTGCAGGCGGTGCAGCAGCGGCGTCGCGAGATGGCCGCCGGTGTTCGCGAAGCGGCGGACCCGCGTGCGCGCGGTGTCGCTCCAGCCGGCCGACGCGAGCTGCATCCACAGCGGCGGCACGCCGGTGATCGACGTGACGCCGAACGCGTCGCAATGGCGCGGCACTTCGGCCGGCTGCAGGAAGTCGAGCGGCGTGTAGCACGCGCCGGACGCCAGCGCGGTCGTGAGCTGGCTCAGGCCCGCATCGAAGCTGAGCGGCAGCACGCCGAGCACGACGTCGTCGGCGGCGAGCCGCTGGTACGCGGCGACGCTGAATGCGCCCGACACCAGGTTGCGGTGCGATACGACGACGCCCTTCGGCTTGCCGGTGGAGCCGGACGTGTAGAGCAGCGCGGCCGGATCGTCGTCGACCGGCCGGCCGGCGGGGGCCGCTGCCGACGCCGGCGTGTCGGTGGCCGGCGAATCGATCGCATCGGCCAGCTCCTCGATCAGCAGCGTGCGCGCGCCGACGAGCGCGGCGAGCGCCGGCAGGCGCTTGAGCCGTTGCGCGCCGGTCACGAACAGCGCGGCGCCGCTGTCGGCGACGATGTGTTCGATCTGCGCTTCCTTCAACTGCGGATTGACCGGTACGAAGATCGCGCCGAGTGCGTTGGCCGCGAGCATCGCGACCACGGTTTCGACGCGCTTCGGCGCGTAGATCGCGACGCGTTCGCCGGGCTGCACGCCGCGCGCCGCGAGCACGGCGGCGGCGCGCCGGACCGCGCGGGCGAGCTGGTCGTAAGTCAGGGTGCCGCCGCCGTCGGCATACGCCGGATGATGCGGCCAGCGCTCGGCGCCGTGTTCGAGCAGGTCGGCGATGCTGATCAATGCGTTCATGATCGGCTCCTCGGGTTCAGGCCGGCCGCACGTACACGTGCGCGGCTTCGTGGGACAGGAAATGCGCCATCGAGTACGTGCGGTGATACGCGCCGCAGCGTTCGAACACCGCGATGTCGCCGACCTGCGGCGGCGCGCCCGCGTCGTCGCGGCCGATCACGTCCGCGCGGCTGCAGGTGCTGCCGACGTAGAGCGTCGGCACGCCGCGCGACGGCGGCGCGGGCACGCGGCGCACGAGCGACGGCGCGGCCAGGCGGCGCATCACCGATTCGGTCTGCGCGAGCAGGAACGCATGCGACAGCCCGCCGTCGCAGACGGCGATCGTGCGGTCCTGCCACGTCTTGACCGCGACGACGCGCGTCGCGAACACGCCCGCATCGGCGAAGATCGCGCGGCCCGATTCGTGCGCGAGCGAATACCGGCCGGCCAGCGGCGCGAGCGCGGCGGCATAGCGTTCGAACGCGGCATCGCCCGGGTGATCGTCGGCAAACCCGCCGCCGAGGCTCAACGAACCGAGCGGTGCGCCGTTGGCGGGCGCGAGATCGCGGGCCAGCGCCGCGAGCCGCTCGGGCAGCACGAGCGTGTCGGGCTGCGTCGGGTCCTGGCGGATGAACGAATGCGGGCCGGAGAACACGTGCAGCCCGGCCACCAGCAGGCCGGCGGCGGCGAGCGTGCGCACCGCGTCGTGCGCCTCGTTCGGCGTCATCCCGAAGTGGTCGTGCCACTGCGCGCGGGCGAGTTCGCCTGCCAGCGCGCCGGCATTCACGCGCAGCAGGACGGCGCCCGGCGTGCTGCCGCCGGCCGCCGCTTCGCGGGCGAGCGGCACGAAACGGGCGACCGCGTCGGGGTTGTCGAGCACGAAATGGCAGCGCGACGCGAGCCCGGCACGCATGAACATCTCGTCCATCGACGGATTGTTCAGGTAGCGCGCCGTCTTGATCCGGCCGATCACCGCGTCGAGTTCGCCGCGGCTCGCGAGTTCGACGCCGTCCTCGTACGCATGCGCGCAGCGCGCGAGCATGTCCTGGTTCGGGTTCGCCTTCAGCGACACGATCAGCCGCGTGCCGAGGCGCGCCTTCAGCGACCGGTAGCGGGCGATCGCGACCTCCGGCTCGTACACGTAGCACGGCGTGCGCAGATCGGCGATCCACGCGTGATTGCCGGCGGATGGAAGCGGGCGCTCAGGCGTCATGGCGGCCCACCGGATGGAGCGTGGCGGCCGCATACGCGCCGCAGTTCGACTGCATCACGCCGAGCACGCGCTGGCCGTGCGCGACCGCGTCGAGCCCGACGTCGGCCAGGTTGATCGGAAAATCCGAACAGCACGCGTGGCCGCGCGCATGGATGTTGTCCGCATACAGCCGCTCGGCCGGCACGCGCATCGCGCGGCACAGCGCGTTCCAGCCGGGCAGGTCGGCATTGTGCGGCAGCACGAGGTCGTACGCGTCGAGCGCATGCGGCTCGAGCGCGACGGCCGCGTCGATCGCGCGGCGCGTGTACGGCCACTCCATCATGATCAGGTCGGCCTCGTTCGCGGCGACGGTGTCCGACCCGCGATGCCATTTCGCGTGCGTCTCGATCGCGATGCCGCCGAGCCGGTTCTTCGTGCTGTTGCGCACGATCAGCATCGCGGCCGCGCCGTCGCACTGCACGCCCGTCATCTGCCGCATCCGGTAGTCCTCGCCGTACACGCGATCGGACGACACGACGAGTGCCGCGTCGAGCTGCGGATAGCGGCGCATCAACGCGCGCACGGTTTCGATGCCGGCCGCGACCGACACGCAGTTCAGTTGCGCGACGGAGCCGAGCCACAGCGGCTCGATGCCGAATTGCGCGGCCACTTCGTGCGGCAGGCTGCGCGGCGCGGGCGGCACGCTGAATTGCTGCGTGTGCACGTGCACGATCGCACCGACGTCGGCCGGCTGCACACGCGCGGTGTCGAGCAGCCGGCCGACCGCCGCGATCGCGAGATCGGTCTCGCTCGTGTCGAGCGCCATGTGGAAATAGCGGCTGCCCGATTGCGCGATCGCGGCCGCCCGCTGCGCCGGATAGTCGCGTTCGGCGGCCCAGGCCTCGATATCGACGGGCGGGCCCGGCAGCTCGTAGGCCACCGCGTCGATGCCGATCCAGAAATCGCGTGACGCTTGGGAGGAGGTCGTCGTCATGGTTCAGTTGAGCGGCATCGCCGCGTAGTCGAGGACGTCGAGCTTTTCGAAGGTCGCCTGTACGGTCGGCGTGAGCAGGCCCATCTCGCGGATCGTCGGCACCAGGCGCCGGAAGATCGAGCGGCGGATCGAGCTCGACACCGGCGATTCGCGCACCATCGCGCTGCATTCGCGCCTGGACAGACCCATCGGTTCCCAGATGTCGTCCGCGCACAGGTGGTCGTACAGCACGGCCGCGCCTTCGCTGATGAACTCCTCGCGCTCGCGCAGCTCGTGCGAGCTCATCTCCGCGTACACGCGGCACAGCGTGATCCGGCCGACCGCGAAGTGGCGTGCTTCGTCGCGCTGGATTCGCAGGAACAGGTCCTTGATGAACGGATCGGTGCTGTACGCGACGACGCTCTGGAAGATCGACAGCGCGATGCCCTCGACCAGCACCTGCATCCCGAGGTTCGTCATGTCGAGCGCGCTGCTCGTGATCGTGTCGTGCAGCAGCCCCTTCAGCGAGCGGCTCATCGGGTAGCTGACGTCGAGCTTCTCGTTGACGAGTTTCGCGTAGGCCTCGACGTGGCGCGCTTCGTCCATCATCTGCGCGGCTGCGCACAACCGCGCGCTCAGACCATTCTCGGCCGACGCGAGCTTCGACGCGCAGATCAGCGCGGCCTGCTCGCCATGCAGGATCTGCGACAACAGCCAGCCCTGCGCGTGATGGCGCACCTCGCGCTTGTCCGCGTCGGCCAGCTTGCCCCACAGCTCGGTGCCGTAGATCAAGAGTGTCGGATCGGGCATGCCGAGCGGGTTCGCCGGGTCGAGGTCGTGGCGCCAGTCGACGTCGGTCGCGACGTCCCACTGCGCGGCCTTCGCCTTCTCGTACAGCCGGTTCAGCGCCTCTTCGCGCAGTGCGTAGTCGTTCGACATCAGCGCGTCGACGGGCATCGACCAGCGGATATCGGCCGTGTCCTGCATCACGGTAAGCGTGTCATTCATGTCAGGGTCTCCCCGGCCGCGCGGCGGCGCCGGAATGATGGGCGGAATCGGTGAACGGGGCGGCGGCGCGCGACGCGCCCGGGTGCGGCTCGACGCGGATCGCGAACGACGGCCACGCGCCGCGCAGTTGCGCGTCGAACGCGTCGGCGAGCCGCGCGGGCCAGATCGCGCAGCACACGCGGTTGTCGCCGGCGAACTCCGCGTCGCGCAGGATGCGGTCGCCGATCCACACGACCGGCGCGCCGCGCGATGCGTCGCGCAATGCTTCGTCGTACAGGTGCACGCCGAGCAGCACGTGCGGCGCGAGCAGTTCGGCCGGCAGCGCGCCGAAATACGGTGCGCACACTTCGATGAACAGGCGTGCGTCCGGATGCACGGCGTCGCGAATCCGCGCGGTGATTTCCGCGAGGAACGCGAAATACTGCACGTGATCGAGCAGCACGCGGCGCTCGCCGCCGGCCACGTCGTACATATTGCCCGCGTCGTACGCATCGCCGGCCGCTTCCGCGAGCGCGGCGCGTGCGTAATCGGCTGGCGTGTCGAGCGGCATCCGGTACGCGCTGGCCGCGACCGCCACAGGCTGCCGCGCGTCGCGCTCGATCCGGTACGTGAAGTGAACGGGTCGCACCATGTCACGCCTCGCCGTCGAGAGAAAACGTCACGTCCGGCGCGAACGCGACGTCCGCGATCGCGTAATAGCCGTTCAGCGCGAGCGAGCAGACGGCCGCGCGGCGCGGCGTATCGCCGTCGCGGTGCGCGAGCAGCACCGACAGCCACGGGTCGCTGCCGAACGCATGGCCGAATACGCCGTGGCCGTCCGGCAGCAGCGGCGTCTTGCCGACCGACGCGAGCAGCGCGCGGCGCGACGTGGCCGGAAAGAACGGCAGCGCCGCGTGCAGGCCGGGGCGCGCCGCGCAGAACGTGCGGATGTCGCGGCCGAGCCGCACGACCGCGCTGGCCGGCGGCGCGGCGTCCGCAATGACCGACTGCGCCGGTTCGCGGCCGACGTCGACGAGCAGCGTGCAGACGCCGAAGCCCGAGCGCCCCCAGGCGGGGTTGCCGTGCCAGTACGTGTAGCCGTGCACGTCGATGTCGACGATCTGCAGCAGCAGCGTGCGCGGCCCGGTTTCCGCCGCGGTCGCGAGCGTGCGGCGCAGCACGTAGCCCCAGCCCGCGCATTCGTACGAGCAGGTCATCCAGTCGGGCGTGTAGTCGTTCGCGCCGGCAAGGGCCTGCGCGAACACGCGATGCTGCGGCGAATCGTTCATCAGCAGCATCGACAGGATCGTCGAGCTGACCACGTAGTCGTCCGCGCCGATCGCACCGCACAGCCGCTCGCGTTCGGCGCACGCGAGCGTGCCGATCGCGCGGGCCGTGTCGTCGAGCGGCACGGCCGCGCCGTCGCGCGACGGCGCGACGCGCCGGTACGCGAGCGCCTGCACGGTCAGCGCGGTCGCCGGGGCCGGCTGGACGGCGGCGGCCGCCACGGGGGCAAGGGGCGCGAGCATGGTCGGATCAGGCCGCGTGCTGCTGGCTGCGCAGTTGCGCGTCGAGCTGCTGCAGCGTCGTGTACTGCGTGATGTTCAGCGCTTCCGGATCGATCGAGCCGTAAAGCTGTTCGCAGAACACGATCAGCTCGACGATGTTCAGCGAATCGATGCCGAGTTCGCCGATGCCGGCGTCGGTGTCGACGGTTTCGACATTGAGGATCTTCGCGACTTCGCGGGACAGGATGTCGAGCGCGTCGGCCGGAACGTTCTGGGTCGTCATGAGGGGAGCTCCTGAAGTTGAGTGGATTGGATCGGGATCGATCGGCCTGTCGCGTGGATCAACTGCCGGCTTCGCAGCGCAGGCTCTTGCGAAGCTCGTGATAACAACGGTACGAACTGCCTTCCATCTTCGAAAACGCCAGCAGGTCGCGCTGGTCGTCGAACAGCGGCACCTTGCCGTCGCGCACGAGCGCGGTCAGGAACTCGTTCGACAGCAGCTTGATCGCGAGCACACGCTGCACCTTGCCGAAGCTGTAGTGCGCGTCGTCGGTCTGGCTGCGCGCGGCGTCCGCGATGAAGCGGTGCACGGCGCGCGCATCGGCGTCGAGCTCGACGCGGCCGGTCCGTTCGAGCCAGCCGACGTGCGCCATCAGCGCGCGGACGAAGTACGGCCGCACGACGGTCAGGTATTTGTTGAACACGGTGGGGCCGCCGATCCGCAGGCGGTCCTCGGCGGCGACGCGCACCTGGCCGCCGACGTTCGCGAGCTGCAGGTTGCCCGCGAGGAACGGCGCGCCGCAGGTCGTGCGGGTCAGCTTCCGGTATTCGTCGGGCCATACGAGATAGGCGGCCGGGAACATCACGCCGGGCAGGCGCGCGGCGACGACGGCCATGCAGTCGCGGTGCGCCTCGATGCCCCACACCTTGTCGACGGTCAGCGCGAGGCCGTGGTCGTCGCTGCGCGCGACGGTGCGCCACGCGGCGAGCGTCGGGCCGCCGCCGTCGCTCATCAGGAACGCGAAGTTATGGCCGGCGTCGATGCACTCGCAGGCGCGGCGGTTCTGGTCGTCGGAGAAGAACAGCCCGAACATGATGCGGATGAACGCGCGCATGAACGGCTTGAACAGGTGATGAAACCCTTCTCGGCCGATCTGTTCGAGCAGCGCTTCGGTGAGCGGCGCCTCGTCGTGCCGCAGCGGGGTCGAGGCGGACGCATCGGGCAGCACGTCCGGCGTGGCGGTGCGCAGCGCGATCACCATCTCGCTGTCGAGCAGCCGCACGGTGGCGGCTTCGACGAGCCGGGCCGCCGCGTGCGGCGGCGTGCCGACCGCGTCGAGGTGGCGCAGCACCGGATACGCGGCCTGATCGGCCACGCGCAAGAGCAGCGACGGTGCGAGCGGGGCGGGGGCGGAAAGCGTGGACATGGCAGGGTTCCTGTCAGAAACGCACGCGCACGGCGGCGTCGATGCGGGTGCCGAGACCGACCATCCGGTACTCGGACTGGCTGTCGGAGAAGGCGTGGGTGAGCGCGACATCGACGCTCACGCGTGTGTTCACGTCGGCGACGACCTGCGCGATCGCGAGCAGGCCCTTGTCCTGCGGCGAATAGACGCCGCGCAGCGAATACTCGATGCGGCCAACCTTCTTGCCGAGCCGCGCGAACAGGTAGTCGCGCAGGCTGCCGTCGACGCTCACGAAGTTGGCCGTGCCGCCGAGGCCGGCCAGCGCGGCGCCGGGCGCGACGGGCAGCAGCGCATTGTTCGCCTGCACCGCGCCGACCATCCGGCGCCACTGGCTCGCGTCGTAACGCGCTTCGTCGTGCGACCACTCGACGATCAGCGACAGGTTGCCGGGCAGCGCGCTCTGCATGCCGAGCGCGCTGCGCCACATGTATTGGCGATCGTTGCGGCGATCGACGGCGTCGTACGCGGCCGCCGAATCGAGCGGCGTGCCGTTTGCGATGAAGGCGGGCAGCGGCCGCGTCGTGCCGCGTTCGAGCCACGCGCTCGCGTAGACGGTGTTCGAGCGCGCGACGTCGAACGACAGCGTCGCGCCCGCGCCGCCGCGGCCCGCGTGACGGCCGGCGAGCAGCGCGGCGGAGCCGCCCGACCAGTTGTACGCGCCGCGCACCAGCTGCGTCGCGCCTTCGACGTCGCGGTTGTCGACGTCGTTGCGCAGGGTGCGGTTCTCGCCGGCGATGAACTGCAGCGTGGTCTGCTCGCCGGCCCATTTCGCTTCGACGAGCGGTGTGCCTTCGACGTCGCCGTAGCGATCGTAGATGTCGGCCGTCGCGGCCCGTTTCTGGAAGAAGCCGAGCGGGAAGAACGCCTGCGACGTGTCGAGCGTATCGATCCGCTTGCCGGCCGTGAGCGTGATGCCGTTGTCGAACGCGTAGCGCACGCCGGCTTCGTTGAAGCGGCTCGCCTGCGTGCCGAGCGAATGGTTGCTGGCGACCACGCGCGCATTCACGAACAGGTTCTCGCCGTCGATGCGCGCGAGCAGCCCGGCTTCCTGCTGGTTGCGCGGCGAATCGCCGATCAGGCGGCCGAGCAGCGCGTGGCCGTCCATGCTGTCGACGGAGCGCGCGTAGCCGATCCCGTTGAGCGTGCCGAGCTGGTCCATCAGCGATTCTCCGTGCGCGAGCGTGCAGCCGAGCGCGAGCGGGATGGCGAGCGCCACACCGGGCCAGCCGCGCCGGGCGCGCTCGGGCGATGAACGGCGGCGGTCACGATGAGCGTCGGCATCGGCGTCGTACTCACTGGCCATCGGCGAGCGTGTCGGGATTGAACCAGCCCGACGGAATCTTGCGCGGCTGGCCGTCGAGGATGTCGACGACGCTCGCGCGCTGCTTCTCGACCTCGTTGCGATACGTGATCTTGCGGATCACCTTGCGGCCGTTCGCGTCGACCGGCGCGGAGAAATCGGCGCTGCGAAACAGCAGGCCGCTCGCGAGGAAGAACTGCGCGCGCAGCGGCACGTCGGTATCGGGCGTGACCCACAGCTTGATCGTCGGGTACACGTTGTCGGGATCGGTCG
Source organism: Burkholderia sp. 9777_1386 (assembly GCF_015712265.1). Classification (NCBI taxonomy): domain Bacteria; kingdom Pseudomonadati; phylum Pseudomonadota; class Betaproteobacteria; order Burkholderiales; family Burkholderiaceae; genus Burkholderia; species Burkholderia sp. 9777_1386. The sequence continues at coordinate 287,164 of NZ_JACCQB010000001.1, forward strand.
CGGTCAGGTCGAGCTCGGTGGCCGGCTTGCCGGCGATCGGCGTCGTGCCGGGCGCGACCGTCGCGCGATAGCTGTCGGCCCAGTGCGTGCGCGTGATGTCGCTGATCACGACTTCGCCCTGCAGCCGCTGCATTCCGTTGATGCGCACCGCGCTGCGCGTGTTCGGCACGTAGAACCAGTGCCCGCGCGTCGTCGCGAGGTATTTCTGGCCGTCGTTCTCGCCGCTGCGCGTCAGCGCGAGCGTGTCGCCGTTGCCGCGCGTGTAGACGAGATAGCGCGTCGCGTCGCCGGATTGTCCGCCGACTTCGTTGGTGATCTCGATGTTGGTCTGCGTATCGGCGGCCGTGCTGCGGTAAGCGTCGGCACGGGCGAGCATGGTCTGCGCCGGCGGCGCGTCGGCCGCGTGGGCGGCGAGCGGCACGCACGCGACGAACGCGGCGAACGTGAGACGAATGCGATTCATGGGGCGAGTCCTTCGAGGATGTTGCGTTTCGCGAGCCCGAGCGTCGCGAGCAGCGCCGCGGCCACGCCGAGCACGACGAACGCGGCTTCGACGGCAGCCACGGCGACGGGCGACACGGTGAATTCGAGCAGGATCGGTTTCACGCGGCCGGGCGGCGCGGGCAGGTGGATCTGCGCGTGATTGAGCGCGACCATCGTCAGCAGCGCGAGCGCGATGCCGGCGGCCGCGCCGAGCAGGCCGAGCAGCGCGGTTTCCTGGATCAGCACGCCGCGCACCGTCGCGGCCGGCACGCCGAGCGCGCGCAGCGTCGCGATCTCGCGGCGGCGCTCGACGATGCTCATCAGGATCCAGTTGCTCATCGACAGCAGGATCGTCACGCAGAGGATCGCGCCGAATACCGAGAACTGGTTCTTGTACAGCGCGACGACCTGGTGATAGAGCGACACCAGCTGGTCCCAGGTCCGCACGTCGAGCGTCGGCAGCGCGGCGCGCAGCGTCGCGGCGGCGGCCGGCGTGCCGGCGGTGTCCTTGAGGAACACCGCGATGCGCGACGCGCGGTCGGTGCGCAGCAGCGCCTGCGCGGCCGCGAACGTCACGTTGACGATCCGCTCGTCGACGTCCTTGTTGCCGGTGCTCATCACACCGACGATCTGCGCGTCGGTCGCGTTGATCCCGCCGTGCGCGGTCGACGCCATCAGCTGCACGACCGAGCCGACGTGCACGCCGAGCTTGCGCGCGAGTTCGGCGCCGACGACGACTTCGGTGCCGGCGTTCGTCGGCGACAGGTAGCGGCCCGACAGCACCGTGTGATAGTCGAAGAAGCCGGGCGGTTCGCGGTTCGGCTCGATCCCTTCGCCGACGAACCCGTAACTGAGATCGCCGTTCGACACGAGTCCGTCGAAGTCGATGCCGCGCGCGGTCGTCGCGACGCCGGGCAGCTTTGCAATCGCCTGCGTGGCGGCAGCCTGTTCGTCGGCGCTCAGCCCGTACTGCAGCGGCCGTTCGCCGATCAGGTCGAGATAGCCGTGATGCAGCACCTGCACGTGGCCGACGCCGCTGTCGATCGAGCCTTCGCGCACCGCGTCGAACGTCGCGATCACGTAGCCGAGCGCGAGGCTCGACGCGAACGCGGCGACGCCGATCATCGCCATCGTCAGCACGGTGCGGCGCCGGTTGCGCCAGAGGTTACGCCACGCAAACGTCGACCAGTTCACGATTCACTCCCGGTACGCCGTCGCGCATTTCGATGCGGCGCGGCAGGTGCGCGCACAGACGATCGTCGTGCGACGCAATCAGAAAGGCGGTGCCCAGCGTGCGCTGGGTGTCGAGGATCAGCTCGGCGACCGCCCGCGCGTTGGCGCTGTCGAGGCTCGCGGTCGGCTCGTCCGCGATCACGATGGCCGGCTCCTTGGCGAGCGCGCGGGCCAGCGCGACGCGCTGTTGCTCGCCGCCGGACAGCTCGCCGGGGCGGTGCCGTTCGCGCGCGGCGAGGCCCACCGCGTCGAGCATCGCGCGGGCGCGTTCGCGCCGCGTGCGCGGCGTGCCCCACGCGAAGCAGCCGAGCTCGACGTTCTCGAGCGCCGACATCACCGGAATCAGGTTGAATTGCTGGAACACGAAGCCGATGCGCTCGCGGCGAATCCGTTCGAGCGTGTCCGGCGCGTCGTCGATCCGGCGTCCTTCGAGCCAGCGTTCGCCGCTGCTCGGCACGTCGAGAAAACCGGCGAGGTTGAGCAGCGTGCTCTTGCCGCTGCCCGACGGTCCGACGAGCGCGACGACGTCGCGCCGGCCGATCGAGATCGTCGCGCCGCGCACCGCGACGACGCGGCCCGCGCCTTCGTACACGCGGGTGACGTCGCGCAGTTCGAGCACGGAGTCGAGCGGGACGGCCGTCATGCGAACGCTCCCTGGCCGGCTTCGGCGGCAACCGGCGCGGCGATCACGGGCAGTGCGCCGTTCGCATAGAGATCGCGGCACTTCAGGCGCTGCAGCTTGCCGCTCGTCGTGCGCGGCAGCGAGCCGGGCTCGACGAAACACAGATCCTGCGCGGCGAAGCCGATGCGCGACGCGAGCAGTTGCTGGCACTCGGTGCGCGTTTGCGGCGTCGCGTCGACCGGCCGCGCCTCGATCGCGACGACCAGCCGCTCGGTGCCGGTTTCGGGATCGGGCAGGCCGAACGCGATGCAGGTGCTCTTGCGCAGCGCGCAGTGCGAGGCCAACGCTTCCTCGATCTCGTGCGGGAAATAGTTGCTGCCGCGAATGATGATGACTTCCTTCTTGCGGCCGAGGATATGCAACTGGCCGTCCGCGACGTAGCCGATGTCGCCGGTGCGGAACCAGCCGTCGGCCGTCAGCGGCGCGGCGATCGTGCCGTCGTCGGGGTTCAGGTAGCCGAGCATCACCGACGTGCCGCGGATCGCGACTTCGCCGACCGCGCGATTGGCCAGCGCGTGGTCGCCGTCGTCGAGGATGCGGAACGCCATCCCGTCGATCGGCGTGCCCATCGCGAGCACCGTTTCGGTCTCCGTGTCCTGGCCATCGTTCGCGGCGGCCGGCTGCGCGTCGCGGCGCTCGATCAGCGCGCGCCGGTCGAGCGTATCGGCGATCACGTACGGCGCGCCATCGACCGCGCCTTCGTGCCAAGCACGATGCATCGATACCGCGAGCGTCGATTCGGCCATCCCGTAGCACGGTTGCAGCGCCGACGCCGCGAGGCCGTACGGCGCGAACGTCGCGGCGAAATCGCGCAGCGTCGCGTCGTCGACGCGTTCGCCGCCGATGAAGATGTTGCGGCACGCGGACAGGTCGACGCCATCCATCGCGGCGGCATTGAAGCGGCGCACGCAGTAGCGCAGCGCGAAGGTCGGCACCGACGTCGTCGTCGCGCGCGCCGACGCGATGCGCTTGAGCCAGCCCAGCGGATTCCGGATGAAGCTGTTCGGCTGCATCATCAGCAACGGCGCGCGGTAATGCAGGTTCGACAGCAGCGTGAGCAGCCCCATGTCGTGATAGAGCGGCAGCCACGACGCGGTGCCGTCGCCGGCCGCGATGTCGAAGCGCACCGACCCGCCGATGCCGAGCACGTTCGCGATCACGTTCTCGTGACTGAGCACCGCGGCTTTCGGATGCGACGTCGAACCCGACGTGAGCTGCACATGATGCGGATCGCGGCCGCTCTTCGAACTGATCAGTGCGCGCGCGCCGACGTCCGCCGCGCTCGACAGCGTCGCGAGATCGACGACGCGCGTGGCGGCCGCGGGAAACGCGTCGTCGCGCCAGGCCGCGGCCTGCGCGTCGGCGGCGATGACGAGGCGCGGCCGGTACAGCTCGCACGCGACGTCCGCCACCTGCCGCCCGGCCGCGGTACGCCGCGCGGGAACGGGCACGGTGCACGGGAGCGCGCCCGTCATCACGCACGCCATCATCGCGACCGCATGCTCGACCGACGCCGGCAGCGCGAGCATCACCAGGTCGTTCTCGCGCACCCCGAGCTCGCGCAGCGCGCCGGCCTGGCGAAACACCGCTTCCGCGAAGTGCCGGTACGTGATGCCCGCTTCGTGGCCCGCGTCGTCGACGAACGTCATGCGATGCATGGCGCCCGCGACGTCCTCGAGCGATTCGATCAGGCGGTGAATGGTGGAAGCGCACTTCGTCACGAGGATTCTCCCCTTGAGGAACACGGCCGCTCGCGCCACGGTGCCGGCGGCGCCGTTCGTCGAGTGAGGAGGATTCTTGCCGGATCGATCGGCGGCGACAAACGGAATCTATGCAGGCTATGCATGAGCAGCGCGCATCCACGAGGTGACTGGTCGGTCTCATTCGACCGGTCGTCTAGTTCACGATGTGGTGCGCTCATGCGCAGGCGTCATGCAATGCGTTCGGAAAATTCGTTTGTCCGAAACATCGACTCACAGAAGAATTGCAACCCGGCAGCGCGCCAGCGTCGCCGCGTCATCGTGCCGGGGCAGTCCGGCTCAAGGAGAGCGTCTTGTCCGTCACCTCATCGCTTGTCGCCCGCCCGAAACCGGTTGCGGACATGAAGAGCCGCCCGAGCGGCGTGGTCTTCTCGCTGAAGCTGGTGGTCTACGTCGCGCTCATCGCGCACGGGATGATGTTCGCGCTGTCGACGCTCGTGATCCTGAAGATCGTCGGCATCCTGCTGATCGGCGCGATGTACGCGCACGGCGTCGAGCTGCAGCATCAGGCGCTGCATTACCAGGGATTCCGCAGCAAGCGGCTGAACATGGTGTTCGGCGTGCTGCTCGGCATGCCGATGCTCGTGTCGTTTCATGCGTACCAGGACAGCCACCTGCGGCATCACCGGCTGCTCGGCACACCGGAGAACAAGGAGTTCTTCGATTACGGCGACCAGTACGGCGCACGCCCCGTCGTCAACGTCGGGCTGTGGATGTGGCGGCTATCGATGGCCGCGCACTATATCCAGTTCGCGAAGAACGTCGCGAAGCTCGTCGTGCCGGGCGCGCGCTTCGGCGACAATGCGCTCGTGTCGCGCGCGATCCGCCGCGACTACCTACTGATGGCCGCCGCGATCGCGCTGCTGGCCGCGCTGTCGTTCGCGTTGCACACGTGGTTCGTCGTCTGGGTGTGGGTCGTGCCGCTCGTATCGGTCGCGGCGCCCGTGCATGCGCTGGTCGAGATGCCCGAACACTACCGCTGCGACCTGACGAGCACCGACCCGTTCCGCAACACGCGGACGATCGAGAGCAACGCGTTCATGACGTGGTTCACGAACGGCAACAACTATCACGTCGAGCATCACATGATGCCGAACCTGCCGATCGAGCGGCTGCACGACCTGCATGGCGCGATCGCGCCGCGCATCCGCTATTACCACCGCACGTATCGGCAGTTCTACTCTGCGTTGCTGCGCGGCCGGCTGTCGCCGCGTGCGGTGGACGACGACCGGGACGATCGCGAGCCCGATGCCGAAGCGGCCGCGCCGGCCTCGACCCAATCGGCATGACCGCGCCACGCGTTGCGACGACGGTGACGACGATGCTCTATCCGGAATTGTTCAGGTCGCTCGAAGCGGTCCGCTGGGACATGGAGAAGGACATTCCGTGGGACAAGTTCGACGCTTCGCTGCTCACCGACGAGCAGGCGAAGACGATCAAGATGAACGCGATCACCGAATGGTCGGCGCTGCCCGCGACGGAAATGTTCCTGCGCGACAACCAGCACGACAGCGACTTTTCCGCGTTCATGAGCGTGTGGTTCTTCGAGGAGCAGAAGCATTCGCTGGTGCTGATGGAATACCTGCGCCGCTTCAAGCCGGAGATGGTGCCGACCGAAGAGGAACTGCATGCGGTGCGCTTCCAGTTCGATCCGGCGCCGCCGCTCGAGACGCTGATGCTGCACTTCTGCGGCGAGATTCGCCTGAACCACTGGTACCGCTGTGCGGCCGACTGGCACACCGAGCCCGTCGTCAAGCAGATCTACGAAACGATTTCGCGCGACGAAGCGCGTCATGGCGGCGCGTACCTGCGCTACATGAAGAAGGCGTTGAACAACTGCGGCGACGTCGCCCGTGCCGCATTCGCGAAGATCGGCGTGCTGATGGCGTCGGCGCGCCGCACCGAAAAACCGCTGCACCCGACCAACCTGCACGTGAACCAGGCGCTGTTCCCGCGGGATACCGTGCAGTCGCGTCTGCCGGATCCGGAATGGCTCGAGCGCTGGCTCGACGAGCAGATCCGGTTCGACGGCGAGTGGGAGAAGAAGGTCGTCGAGCGGATCCTGCACAACCTGTCGATCCTGTTCGAGCGCACGTTCGCGACCGCTCAGGAATTGAACCGCTATCGCCGCGAAGTGACCGCGCGCGCGAATGGCGCGGCGGACGGTCCGTAGCGGATTCATCTTGACGGTCGTCGCGCGGCGCGGCCCGAATTCCGCCCGACATGCGCATCGAATGCACACCGACCGGCGCTGCCGGCCGGCGGATTATGCATTTCCGGACATAATCGGCTCGTCAGTTTCACGAGGCGGCATGAAAATACCGGATTTCATCCGTTTAGTATATTTTAATAAACGCTAAATTCCGGATTTGAATGGCATTTTGTATGTATGTTGCAGACTGTTTGTTTTCGCAATCCGGAAAATAAAATGAAAAGTCGGCTGATTGAAATCGATTTGTAGGCATCGGATGATTTCTCTGTCATGACGTCGATATGGATGCGATGACGTCGAATTTTGTCGGCAATCGCCTGTTTTTACGCCAATTTATCAACCCTTTTGGTACGCTCGATTCGTTCGCATATTAATTTACAAAATCACTACTTGATAATGTTCGTGTAAGCGTATCGATGCGATGAAAATTGATAGATAAATACAAGTGTCACGATTGAAAATAAGAATGATATGCATCCATGCTTCAATATAAAATCGTTTCCGAATCCAAATAGGAGAGACGATCCAGGGAGACGAACGGCAACTTGTCTGTCGATGGGTGCAACTTTGAGGCGGCGGTATGGCTAATGTGAGATTGGCAAAGCGATTGAGAAGTCTGCCTTCGCTGGATTTCCTGAGAGGCTTCGAATGCGCGGCGCGCCATTTGAGCTTCACGCGTGCGGGGCAGGAGCTCAACGTCACGCAATCGGCCGTGAGTCGGCAGGTCAAGGCGCTCGAAGAGCAGCTCCGGATCGAGCTGTTTCATCGGCACATTCGTTCGCTCACGCTGACCGACAAGGGGCGCGAGTTGTACGACGCGATCTCGTTCGCGTTGTCCGATCTGGAATCGGTGGTCGGCAAGCTGTCGTCGAGCGTCGGCCAGCGCGCCATTTCGTTGTCGACCACCGTTTCGTTCGCCGCGCTGTGGCTGATTCCGCGCCTCGGTTCGTTCCGCGCCAGCTATCCGGACATCGACGTGCGCGTGTCGGCAACGAGCGAAATTGAAGATCTTAAACGCAAACGTTTGCACCTGGCGGTGCGTTATGCCGGCCCGTATACGTCGACCGACGATACGGACGTGTTGTTTCGCGAGCGTGTCGTGGCGGTGTGCAGCCCGAGCCTGTTGACGGCGATGGGCGACGCCGCATCGATGAAGCCGGCCGATCTCGACAAGCACGTGCTGCTGCATCTCGACGACCCGCGCGGCGAATGGCCGTGGCACGGGTGGAGCCATTTGCTGAAGGAGCTCGGCGTGCCGCGGCTGCGGCCGGCCGGCGCGCTGCACTTCAGCCAGTACGATCAACTGGTCCAGGCCGCGGTCGACGGGCACGGCATCGCGATCGGCAGGCGGCCGCTGGTCGACGGGCTGCTGAAGCAGGGGCGGCTCGTCGAGCTGTTCCCGCATTGCACCGTTGCGTCGGGCAGCTACGTGCTCGTGCAGAACCCCGATGCGTGCAACGAATTCGATATCGCGGTGCTGACCAACTGGCTGCTCGATCAGGCGTGCCCAGCGCTCGCGCCGGAGCAGGACACGGCCGGCAGCAACGTGCTGCCGATGTATCGCGTCGGATAGCGCGGCCCGGCGAATGCGTCGTGCGCGGCGTCATGCGCAATACCTGCAACCTGTGCGATGATGCGCCGCTTCGCGTTCGTCACGGAACGCCGCCGACCGCGACGCCCGGTTCCGGGCCACCGCCGAGTCCTGACCTCCCGGAGACAGCATGCCCGCACACGGCATTCAAGGCAGTACCCTGCATTACCTCGATCACGGCACCGGTTTTCCGGTGCTGCTCGGGCACAGCTATCTGTGGGATGCCACGATGTGGGCGCCGCAGATCGACGCACTGTCGCGCCGGTATCGCGTGATCGTGCCGGACCTCTGGGGGCATGGCGCATCGGGCGCGCTGCCGGACGGCACGCACACGCTCGACGATCTCGCCACGCAGGCGAGCGCGCTGCTCGACGCGCTGGAAATCGAACAGTGCGCGATCGTCGGCCTCAGCGTCGGCGGCATGTGGGGCGCACGGCTCGCGTTGCGCGAGCCGCAGCGCGTGCGCTCGCTGGTGATCATGGACGCGTCGCTCGACGCCGAGCCGGACGCGACGCGCGCCCGCTACTTCGGAATGCTCGATGCGATCGAGGCCGCGGGCCGCATCGCGCCGCCGCTGCTCGACGCGATCGTGCCGCTGTTCTTCCGGCCGGACGTGAATCTGGAAGATCCGGTGCCGACCGCGTTTCGCGATGCGTTGGCGAACCTGCCCGCCGACCGGTTGCGGCAATCGATCGCGCCGCTCGGTCGGCTGATCTTCGGCCGGCCCGACACGCTGTCCGCACTGGCCGAACTCGACGCGGAACGCACGCTGCTGATGTGCGGCGCGGGCGACATGGCGCGGCCGCCGTCGGAAACCGTGAAGATGGCGAGCGTGATCGGCTGCGCGCATGCGCTGGTGCCGGACGCCGGCCATATTTCGAACCTGGAAAATCCCGCGTTCGTCACGCGCACGCTGCTCGACTGGTTCGACGCGCAGCCGCTGCACGCGAACTGACGACCGCGCGACCGGCGACATGCGCGCAGGCCGCGCGGCGTCGCATCGACCTGCGTTACGCGCGCTCGCTGGCCGGTGTGAACCTCCGGTCGCGCACACGCGCTTCGTCGGCGCCGCCGCGCACGAGGCTCAACGCTTCCGCGCGGCTCGCCACGCACGGCCCGGAGCCGGGCAGCGGCTGGCGCGCGGTCTCGCGTAGCGCAAGCACCGACACGATGCCGATGAACGACGCGCCCATCAGGTAGTACGCGGGCATCATCAGGTCGCCGGTGCGATCGACCAGCCACGCGGTGACGAGCGGCGTCGTGCCGCCGAACAGCGACACCGACACGTTGAAGCCGATCGCGAGCGCGCCGTAGCGGATCCGCGTCGGGAACAGCGCGGGCAGCGCGGACGGCATCACGCCCGTGAACGTCGACAGCAGGACGCCGTAGATCAGCATCCCGCCGAAGATCGGCAGCATGCCGCCGGTGCGGATCAGCATCAGCGCCGGCACCGACAGCGCGAGCAGGCCCACGCAGCCGGCCATCATCACCGGCTTGCGGCCGACCTTGTCCGACAGGTGCCCGGCGTACAGCGTCATCGGCATCATCAGCACCATCACGAGCAGCACCATGAAGAGCCCGTGCGATTCGCGAACGTGCAGCGTCGCCGACAGGTAGCTCGGCAGGTACGACAGCGCCATGTAGTCGGTCACGTTGAAGATCAGCACGAGACCGACGCATTGCAGCAGCGGCTTCCACTGTTCGACGAGCAGCGTCGCGAAGCGCTGCTTCGGCCGCGCGCGTTCGTCCGCTTCGCGTGCTTCGGCCTCCTTCTTGAACGCCGGCGTTTCCTCGAGCTTGAGCCGCACGTAGAGGCCGACGAGGCCGAGCGGACCGGCGATGAAGAACGGTACGCGCCAGCCCCACGACAGCAGCGCGTCCTGCGACAGCGTGGCCGTCAGCAGCGCGACCGTGGCCGCGCCGAGCGTATAGCCGATCAGCGTGCCGAATTCGAGGAAGCTGCCCATGAAGCCGCGACGCTTGTCGGTCGCGAACTCGGCGATGAAGGTCGCCGCGCCGCCGTATTCGCCGCCGGTCGAGAAGCCCTGCACGAGGCGGGCAACGAGCAACAGGATCGGGGCCATGATGCCGATCGACGCATAGCTCGGAATCAGGCCGATCGCGAAGGTGCCGACGGCCATCATGATCATCGTCGCGGCGAGCACGCGCTGGCGGCCGATGCGGTCGCCGAGCGGGCCGAACACCATGCCGCCGAGCGGGCGCACGAGGAACGCGGCCGCGAACGTGCCGAAGGTCGCGAGCAATTGCGCGGACGGGCTGCTGGACGGGAAGAACACCTTGCCGAGCGTGACGGCGATATAGCTGTAGACGCCGAAGTCGAACCATTCCATCGCATTGCCGAACGCCATCGCGCCGACCGCGCGCTTGAGGACGGCAGGGTCGACGATCGTGATGTCATCCAGCTTGACGGACTTGCGCGAAGACCGGGCTTTCGCGGGGTGCGCTTGCGACGGGCTCAATGAACTCTCCTGGAATGGCCTTGGCAACCGGCCGGCGGGAATGCAGCGGGGTCGTGCGGGCCGGCGGACTGCGAAGGCGGATGTCTCGGGGATGCCTCGATGCCGGCGGCGTGACGTGCGCAGCGGGACGGCACCGGGCAGGTGTATTGTGCGAACCAGTTTAGAGAAACGGGCGCGAGCGGCTATCGGTCATGCGCCCGGAAACCGGTGGTAAACGACACGCGGGGACGTCGCCCGGATTGCACCCCGGCGGGCGGGGCGCGGCGTGGACGGTCATCTCGCCGCGCGCCGGCTCGCGGACACCAGCAACGCGACGAACGCCGCTTCATCCGCGCGCAGGCCGCGCGGCGAGCGCCGGACCGCCAGCGTGGCGAGCGCGCCCGACTCGAACGCGTCGAGCACGACCGGATGGATGTAGCAGCGCCGGCACACGGCCGGCGTGTTGCGCAGCAGGTCCGCCACCGCGCGCACGGTTTCGACGATCTGCTTGCGGGCATGCGTGACGCCGCGGTGCTCCACGCGCCGCAGCAACCCGAGCGCGTGCACGCTGCCGGCCCACGTCCGGTAATCCTTCGCGGTGAAATCGGCGCCGCCGGCTTCGCGCAGGTAGTCGTTCACGTCGGATGACCCGACCGGATGGCGCACGCCGTCGTCGTCCACATACTGGAACAGCTCGTGACCGGGCAGTTCCGCGCAGCGCCGCACGATCCGCGCGACCCGCGCATCGTCGACCGTCACGTCGTGTTCGATCCCGCTCTTGCCGGTGAAGCGCAGCCGCACCTGGCCGGGCTGGATCTTCAAATGGCGCTTGCGCAGCGTCGTCAGCCCGTACGAGCCGTTTTCGCGTGCGTATTCCGCGTTGCCGATCCGCGCGAGCGTCGTGTCGAGCAAGCGGACGATCGTCGCGACGACCTTGTCGCGCGGCATGCCCGGCAACGCCAGGTCGCGCGTGACGCGCGCGCGGATGCGCGGCAGCGCCCGCGCGAACGCGGCCATTCGTGCGTACTTGTTCGCGTCGCGGGTCGCCCGCCACTGCGGGTGGTAGCGATACTGCTTGCGGCCGCGCGCGTCGCGGCCCGTCGCCTGCAGGTGGCCGAGCGGGTCCGCGCAGATCCACACGTCGGTGTACGCGGGCGGGATCGCGAGCGCGTCGATGCGGGCGATTTCCGCGGCATCGCGAATCCGCGTGCCGTCTTGCGCGTAATACGCGAAGCCGTTGCGCAGGCGGCGGCGCGTGTAGCCGGGCTGGCGGTCGTCGACGTGGCGCAGCGCCGCGGCCGTGCTCGAAGCGGGCTGCTTCATGCGCGCGTGTGCCGGTTGGCGGCGATGGAGACGGCGATGGCGACGGATGGCGACCCGTGCTCGTGGGCGGCGGTCATGTGTTTGCTCCCTTGTTCGTAATGGGCCCGGACGGCGACCTGCAGCACGCCATGAGCGGTCGTTGCGGAACGGGAGCAAGAATCGTGCGCCGGCTGGCTGTACGACGCGACGGCAGAGCGGCCGGGAAATGCCGTTCGCGGCGACGACGAAACGTCATCGGCCGGCCGTGGGCTCGGGACACCTCGACATCCCCTGGTCGAGCTTCTCCAGCAGAAACTCGGCGACGGCCGTCACCGCGGGCGGCAGCGGCGGGCGGCTCGTATAGACGAGCTGCAGCCCGAGCCCGGCGCCGGAGCGTTGGTAGGCCGGCAGCACGCGCGCCAGCTTGCCTTCGTCGATCGCCGCCGCGGCGAGCACCCGCGGCACCAGCGCGATGCCGAGGCCGGCGAGGCACGCCTGCATGACCACGCGCATGTCGTTGACCGAGAAACGGCTGTCGATCGAAATCTCCTGCGTGCCGCGCGGCCCCTGCAGGCGCCACATGCTGCGTCCCTGGCGGCTCGACACCGTGAGGCAATCGTGGTCGGCCAGCTCGCGCGGCGTGCGGGGCGTGCCGCGTCGTTCGAGATAAGCGGGGCTGGCGGCGAGGATCATCGTGCCCGGCGCGATCCGGCGCACGCGGAAGCTGCCGCCGGTCTCGATGCCGATGCGCAGTGCGAGGTCGATGCGCTCGGCGATCAGGTCGGACGGCGTGTCGTCGAGCAGGAAGTCGATGCTGATGCGCGGATGGCGCGCGTAGAACTCGGCCAGCCATTCCAGCTTGATCACTTCGAACAGGCCGGCCATCGCCGCCACGCGCACGGTTCCGGCCGGTTCCTGCCCGTCCGCATGCTGCCGTTCGATCTCGAAGATCCGGTCGAGTGCCGGCGCGTAGCGCTCGAACAGCGCCAGGCCCTCGGTGCTCGGCGCCAGCTTGCGGGTCGAGCGATGCAGCAGGCGCGTGCCGATGTGCCCTTCGAACTGGTCGATGCGCCGACTCAGCGTATTGGCCGGCATGCGCAGGCGTCGTGCGGCCTCCGAAAAGCTGCCGGCGCGGACGACCTGGACGAACAGCGCGAGATCATTCAGATCGAGCATGGGATTACTCCAGAAATGGATTAATCAAATCCTGTTTATCCATCTAGTGTAAAGCCGAATCGATCTCCATACTGGTCTCACGCTACCGGCGAATCCATCCGTCTCAAGGAGAATCTGCATGAAACTGCTGCACATCGATTCGAGCATCCTCGGCCAGGGCTCGGTCAGCCGCGAACTGTCGGCGGAAATCGTCGCCCGCTTCCGCGCCCGCGATCCCGGCCTCACGGTCACGCACCTCGACCTCGCCGCCACGCCGCTCGGCCATCTGGCCGCCGAACACCTTGCCGCCGCGCAAGGCGCGCCGGTCGACGACGCGCTGAAGGCGGACGTCGAGATCGGCCAGCGCGCGCTTGAGGAATTCCTTGCGGCCGACATCGTTGTCATCGGCGCGCCGATGTACAACTTCGGCATCGCGTCGCAACTGAAGGCGTGGGTCGATCGCATCTCGGTGGCCGGCACGACATTTCGCTACGACGAAAACGGGCCGGTCGGCCTGTGCGGCGGCAAGAAGCTGGTCATCGCGTCGTCACGTGGTGGCGTGTACAGCGTCGGGTCGCCGTTCGCGTCGTTCGATCATCAGGAAACCTATCTGAGAGACGCGTTCGGTTTTCTCGGCATCACCGACATCACGTTCATTCGTGCCGAAGGCGTCGCGATGGGGGCGGACAAGCGCACGGGCGCGATTGCATCGGCGAAGGAAGCGGCAGCGGCCCTCGCGGCCTGACGCAATACGCCGGATACCGGCCACCGGAGAACCGATGTTGAATACCCTCGATTCCGTTCCCTCGACCACCGTCGCCGGCCGTCGTGTCGTGTTCCGCACGCGCGGCAACGCGCACGGGCCGCTCGTCCGCATGGTCAGCCCGTCCGACGTGGGCGAGATGATCAAGCCGTTCGTGTTCCTCGACCTGATCGATACGCGGGCGCCGCTCGGCAAGCCGGCCTTCGGCTGGCATCCGCATTCGGGCATCGCCACGCTGACGCTCATGCTCGACGGGCACGGCACCTATGTGGAATCGACGGGCCACGAAGGCCCGATAGGGGCCGGCGACATCGAATGGATGAGCGCGGGGCGCGGCGTCTGGCATACGGGTTCCGTGGTGCCGCCGGTCAAGGCGTTCCAGCTGTGGGTGGCGTTGCCGCCGGGGCGCGAGCTGGCGCCGGCGTTCAGTCAGCACCTGTCGATCGACGACATCCCGACGGACGGGCCGGCCCGCGTGCTGCTCGGCCGCCACGGCGACGCGGTCAGCTCGGTCGATGCGCCGCCGGGCATCAACTACGTCGTCGTGCAGTTGAAGGCGGGTGAGCGCTGGACCTGCCGGCCGCCGCAGGGCCACCGGGTCGGCTGGACCGCCGTGATGGACGGCCGCCTGCGCACGCCGGACCCGGTCGGGCGGGGCGAGCTGGTCGTGTTCGACGCGTCCGACGCGCCGATCGAATTCGAGGCCGTGACCGACGCGCGCTTCGTGGTCGGTACGGCGATTCCGCATCCGCACGATCTTCATCTGGGCGCCTACTCGGTGCACACGAGCGCCGCCGCGTTGGTGGAAGGCGAGCGCGAAATCGGGCGTATCGGCCGTGAACTGCGCGCCAGGGGCGTGATGCGCTGATGCTTTCGTCATCGTCGATATCCGGCCTCCGTTCAAGGCGGCCGGCGTGCCGAGACGCCGCGCCCGCGGGGTGTCGCGCTTAGGTGTTTATACGTATGCCGATTCCGACATCGGCTCAATCCAATATTTCATTGGAAGGTTATCGGACTTGTTTCTAGACTGATGCGGGGCCTGTATACCGCGCCGGCCGAACACGCCGGCCGGCGCAGCCCGATCCGCGCCAGCGCCACGCAGAAACACAACAGCGCCGCGGCACACAACGACATCATCGGAGACGGACCATGACATTCATCAGGAAGCTGGCGGCCGGCGCGATCGTCGCCGCGGCGACGGTGCTGGCAGGCGGCGCGCACGCGCAGCAAAAGCCGATCACGCTCGGGTTCTCGCAAGTCGGCGCGGAAAGCGCATGGCGCACCGCGAACACCGTGTCGGTGAAGAGCGCGGCGAAGGACGCCGGCATCAACCTGAAGTTTTCCGACGCGCAGCAGAAACAGGAGAACCAGATTCGCGCGATCCGCTCGTTCATCGCGCAGAAGGTCGACGTGATCGCGTTCTCGCCGGTCGTCGAATCGGGCTGGGAGCCGGTGCTGACCGAAGCGAAGGCCGCGCATATCCCGGTGATCCTGACCGATCGCGGCGTCGACGTGAAGGACCCGTCGCTGTACGTGACGATGATCGGCTCCGACTTCCTCGAGGAAGGGCGGCGCGCCGGCCACTGGCTGGAAGAGCGCTACAAGAACGACGCGGGCCCGATCAACATCGTCGAGCTGCAGGGCACGGTCGGTTCCGCGCCGGCCAACGACCGCCGCGCGGGCCTGCTCGAAGTGATCAAGAACAATCCGAAATTCAAGGTGATCGCGTCGCAAAGCGGCGACTTCACGCTCGCCGGCGGCAAGCAGGTGATGGAAGCATTCGCGAAGACCTACGGCAAGCAGATCAACGTCGTCTACGCGCACAACGACGACATGGCGCTCGGCGCGATCCAGGCGATGGAAGAGGCCGGCATCAAGCCCGGCAAGGACGTGAGCGTCGTGTCGTTCGACGCGACCAAGGGCGGCTTCCAGGCGATGGTCGCGGGCAAGATCAACGTCGACGTCGAATGCAGCCCGCTGCTCGGCCCGCAGCTGATGACCGCGGTGAAGGACGTCGTCGCCGGCAAGCAGTTGCCCAAGCGCATCGTGACCAACGAAACGGTGTTTCCGATGAACGTCGCGGCGCAGGTGCTGCCGACCCGCAAGTACTGACCTGTCCGCCCGGGCGGCGGCCTGGCGGCCACCGTCCGAGGACGCTTCGAGGGAGGCTGCATGCAGAGTTCGCCGGTGGTCGAGATGATCGGCATCGACAAGTCATTTCCGGGCGTCAGCGCGCTGCAGCGCGTCGACTTCCGGCTGTTTCCGGGTGAGATCCACGCGCTGATGGGCCAGAACGGCGCGGGCAAGTCGACGCTGATCAACGTGCTCACCGGCGTGCATGCGCACGATGCGGGCGAGATTCGCGTCGGCGGCGCGCCGGTGAACTTCGCCGCGCCGCGCGAGGCCGAGGCGGCTGGCATCCAGACGCTCTATCAGGAAGTGAACCTGTGCGCGAACCTGTCGGTTGCCGAGAACATCTTCGCGGGCCGGCAGCCGATGCGGCGCGGCGCGATCGACTGGAAGACGATCCATGCGCGCTCGCGCGACGCGCTCGCCGAACTCGACCTGGCGCTCGACGTCACGCGTTCGCTCGATTCATATCCGATCGCGGTGCAGCAGATGGTCGCGATCGCGCGCGCGGTGTCGGTCGACGCACGCGTGCTGATCCTCGACGAGCCGACCTCGAGCCTCGACGACGGCGAGGTCGCGCGGCTGTTCGACGTGCTGCGCCGGCTGAAGGCGTCGGGCATCGCGATCCTGTTCGTCACGCACTTTCTCGAGCAGACCTATGCGGTGTCCGACCGGATCACCGTGATGCGCAACGGCGAGCGCGAAGGCGAGTATCTCGCGCGCGACCTGCCGGTCGACCTGCTGGTCGCGAAGATGACCGGCCGCGAGCGCATGTCCGAGACGCTGCAGGCGGGCGCCGCGGCGGTCGAGCGCGACACCGCGACCCCCGCGCCGTTCCTGTCGATGCAGCAGGTCGGCCGGCGCGGGATGATGAGCGCGCTCGATCTGGACGTGCGCCCCGGCGAGATCGTCGGGCTGGCCGGGCTGCTCGGCTCGGGCCGCACCGAAACCGCGCAACTGGCGTTCGCCGCCGCGCGCCCCGATACCGGTGCGATCGAGATCGGCGGCGCGCGCACGCGGCTCGCATCGCCGCACGATGCGGTGCGCCACGGCATCGCGTACTGCCCGGAGGACCGCAAGAAGGAGGGCATCGTCGCCGCGCTGTCGATCCGCGAGAACATCGTCCTCGCGCTGCAGGCGCGGCGCGGCTGGTGGCGGCTGATCGGGCGGGCGCGCCAGCGCGAGATCGCCGACACGTACATCGCCCGACTCGGCATCAAGGCGCGCGACGCGGAGCAGCCGATCGGGCTGCTGTCGGGCGGCAACCAGCAGAAGGTGCTGCTCGCGCGCTGGCTCGCGACGGACCCGAAGCTGCTGATTCTCGACGAGCCGACGCGCGGCATCGACGTCGCCGCGAAATTCGACATCATGGAGCGTGTGCTCGCGCTGTGCGCGCAGGGGCTCGCGATCCTGTTCATCTCGTCGGAGATCGGCGAGGTCGTACGCGTGAGCCACCGGATCGCGGTGCTGCGCGACCGCCGCAAGGTCGCCGAATTGACGGGCGCCGATGCGTCCGAGGAGCAGGTTTACCGGTTGATCGCGGGAGGCCAGTCATGACGCGGTTACGCACGCTGTTTCGTCATCCGCTCGCGTGGCCGGTGCTGACGCTCGCGCTGCTGTTCGCGCTGGACGTCGCGCATCGCCCGGGCTTCCTGTCGATCGCATTGCTCGACGGCCACCTGTTCGGCGCGCCGATCGACATCCTCAATCGCGCGGCGCCGCTCGTGATCGTGTCGCTCGGGATGACGCTCGTGATCGCGACGCGCGGGATCGACATCTCGGTGGGCGCGATCGTCGCGATCGCCGGCGCGGCGGCCGCGATCGTGCTCGAGGCGGATCCGTCGCGGGTCGGCATGGCGCTGGCCGCCGCGCTCGGCGTCGGGCTGCTGGCCGGCGCGTGGAACGGGCTGCTGGTCGCATTCGTCGGGATGCAGCCGATCATCGCGACGCTGATCCTGATGGTCGCGGGGCGCGGCGTCGCGCAACTGCTGACGGGCGGCCAGATCATCCCGATCGGCGCGCCCGGCTATCTCGCGCTCGGCGGCGGCTATCTCGCGACCGTGCCGTGCGCGGTGTGGATCGCGCTCGCGACGATCGGGGCGACCGCGCTGCTGGTGAACCGCACGGCGCTCGGGCTGTTCATTCGCGCGATCGGCGTGAACCCGGTCGCGACGCGGCTCGTCGGGCTGCGTTCGGGCGCGGTCGTGTTCGGCGTGTATCTGTGCTCGGGCGTGATGTCGGCGCTCGCGGGCATCCTCGCCAGTTCGAACGTGCGCAGCGCCGACGGCAACAACGCGGGGCTGCTGCTCGAACTCGACGCGATCCTCGCGGTGACGCTCGGCGGCACGTCGCTGCTCGGCGGCCGCTTCAGTCTCGCGGGCTCGGTGCTCGGCGCGCTGATCATCCAGACGCTCACCTACACGACCTACTCGATCGGTGTGCCGCCGGAGGCGACGCTCGTCGTCAAGGCGGTCGTCGTGATCGTCGTGACGCTGATCCAGTCGGACGCGGCGCGCGCGCTGCTGGTCCGGCACGCGTCGCGACTGCTGCCTTCCGCGCGATCGCGCGCCACCACCACCGGAGCGACGCCGCGATGACCCGTTTCCTTGGCCGCCTCGCCGATCCGCGCACGCTGCCGATCGTCGTGACGATCGTGCTGTTCGTCGCGCTGTTCGGTTTCGGGTCCGTGATGTACACGGGCTTTTTCTCGATGCAGGTGCTGACCGGGCTGCTCGTCGACAACGCGTTCCTGCTGATCGTCGCGATCGGGATGACGTTCGTGATCGTATCCGGCGGCATCGACCTGTCGGTCGGCTCGGTCGTTGCGCTGACAACGATCTTCTGCGCGGTGGGCGCCGAACGGCTGCACTGGCCGGTATGGGTGATCGTGCCGCTCGTGCTCGCATTCGGCGCGCTGTACGGCGCCGCGATGGGCGCGCTGATCCACTATTTCCGGTTGCAGCCGTTCATCGTCACGCTCGCCGGCATGTTTCTCGCGCGCGGCGCGTGCTTCCTGATCACGACGCAGTCGATCACGATCAACCAGCCGGCGTTTCATGCGATCGCCGGCATCAGCGTGCCGGTCGGCGGCGGCACGCTGAGCGCCGGCGCGCTGATCGCGCTCGCGACGCTGGCCGTCGCGATCTACGTCGCGCATTTCACGCGCTTTGGCCGCAACGTGTATGCGGTCGGCGGCAACGAACGCTCGGCGCTGCTGATGGGCTTGCCGGTCGCGCGCACGAAGATCGGCGTCTACGCGCTGAGCGGCTTCTGTTCGGCGCTCGGCGGCGTGGTGTTCACGCTGTACGTGCTGTCGGGTTACGGGTTGCAGGCGCAGGGAATGGAGCTCGACGCGATCGCCGCGACCGTGATCGGCGGCACGCTGCTGACGGGCGGCGTGGGCTACGTGATCGGTTCGGTGTTCGGGGTCGGCATCCTCGGCACGATCCAGGTGCTGATCACGTTCGACGGTACGCTGAGTTCATGGTGGACGCGGATCGTGATCGGCGCGCTGCTGTGCGTGTTCTGCGTGCTGCAGCGGGTCATCGAGCGGCACGCGACGCGGCGGCGCACCGGCGGCACCGGGCTCGGCGCGCAGCGGCCGACGCGCGATACTGCCCCCGCGCGGCCGGCGCCGCCGGAAGAGGACATCGCGCTGGTCTCGACGATGCGGCGGTCGTAGTGCGACCGCGCCCCCTTTGCGCGAGGAGAACGGCATGAAGCGTGATGACATGACGGCGGGCGTGGCCGATACGCTGGCTATCGAGCACGGCCGCCGGCCGCTGCTCGACCTGGGCGACGCGCGCGACTGCCGGATCGTGGCCGATGCGCTGCGGGTGCTGCTGCGCGAACGTTCCGAAGCGCTGGCGTTCGCGATGCGCGTGGCCGACGAGCATGGTCGCCCGCGCCCGGATGCCGGCGAATTCGGCCTGACCGACATCATTCGGTTGACCCGCGTGGTCGAGCGGGCCGATCGGCAGCGCGAGCGTACCGCGGTGAAATGACGCGTACGGGTTCGCGCCGTCAGGCCGGCCCGGTCGCGTCCGTCTCGGTGTCGAACGACGTATCCGCGACGCGCGTGCGTTTCAGCGAGCCGGCCAGTTTTTCGATCGCGTGCAAGTCCAGTGCGTCGAGGTGCGCGCGCATTTCGTGCACGAACGGCGCGTGATCCGGCTCGTCCACATACTGGCCGAGCCATTCCTCGATATCGGTCAGCCGGCCTTCGCCGGCGAGCGCGATCAGTTCCGCGAGTGCATCGGCGGGCGGGCTGCGCATCGCGGGCGCGGCGCGGGCCGGCTGCGCTTCGTCGGCCGGATGAAACCGCCTGACGAGCCCCGACGCCGGTGCGAGCGCATGGCCGAGGGCCGGCGCGACGACCGCGAACGAGAACGACGTGCCGACGCCCGGCTGGCTCGCGACGGCCAGCTCGCCGCCCATCGCGGCGACGATCCGCTGCGCGATGAACAGGCCGAGCCCGGTGCCGCCGTTCACGGCCTGCACCTGCTGGTACGCGCGGAAGATGTCGGTGGTCGCGGTGATGTCGATGCCGATGCCCGTATCGGCGACCTCGAACAGCAGGCGCCACGCGTCGCCTTCGCGCGACGCGTGAACCGACAGCGTGACCGTGCCGCTGCGCGTGAATTTCGATGCGTTGGACAGCAGGTTCAACAGCACCTGTTGCAGCCGGATGCCGTCGATCAGCACCGTGCGCGGCAGCGCCGTGACCGGTTGGTAGACGAACCGGTTGTCCTGCTGCGCGCACAGCGCGAGCGCGTAGTGGCCGATGTCGTCCAGCAGCCCGGGCAGGTCGGTGCGGTCGGGCGCGACGCCGAGCGGCTGCAGTTCGGCCTTCGTGAACGCGAGCAATTCGTCGATCAGCGCGAGCTGGTAGCGGATGCTGCGGTCGATCGACCGGATCAGCCGCGCCTGGCCGCGCGTCGCGCCTTGCAGCAGCAGCTTCGCATAGCCGTTGATCGTCGACAGCGGCGCGCGCAGGTCGTGGCTGACGTAGCCGAGCGTCTCGATCTTCTGCTGCAGGTGCGTCTTCGACTGTTGCAACGCATCGTTGAGCGCCACCGTGCGCCGCGCGACTTCGTCGCGCAGCCGGTCCTGTTCGGTGAGCTGCCAGTGTTCGAGCCGCTTGCGCGCCTCGGTGCGTTGTTTGCCCACGTGGTGAATCCACGCGGCCAGCACCAGCAGGTGCGTCGCGAGCCCGATGATCGCGATGACGGGGTTCGGAAAGACGTCGGACCGGATCCATGACAGCACGGACGGCAACGCGTCGCGGCCATCGAGCATGCGGATCAGCATGTTGAACGTCGCGAACGCGACCGCGATCAGCATCACGCGGCCCGTCGGCGTGCGCCGGATCACGAGCATCAGCGCCAGGCTGATGTTGACGATCGCGAGCGCGGTGTTCAGCCACAGGCAGAACCGTGCGAAGGTCCCCAGATCGCCGAACGCCGCGCCGGCGATTCCCGCGCATTCGAGCGCGAGAAACACCACGTACACCGCGCGCATCGGAATCTTCGCCTTCTCGCGATGCGCGACCATCAGGATGAAGACGATGAAGCACGCGACCGACAGGTACGCGAAGATCGTTTCGCCGCGCGTCGACCATTCTCGGGCGGCGGGGGACAGGGCCATCGCGAGATAGCCACGGTACGCGGCTTCGAACAGCGCGGTGTTCAGGGTCAGCACGGCCAGCACGTGGAACACGCCGCTGCGCGAGAAAAAGCCGATCAGCAGCGCGCACCAGACGAGTGCAAGCAGCCCGCCGAAGAAGCCGAAGTTCCACATCGACGCGTGCAACTCCTGCGCGATCCACGCGTCGCGGGTGAACGCGATCGGCGCGAGCCGCATTTCCTTGCGCGAC
This sequence comes from Burkholderia sp. 9777_1386, assembly GCF_015712265.1. NCBI lineage: Bacteria > Pseudomonadati > Pseudomonadota > Betaproteobacteria > Burkholderiales > Burkholderiaceae > Burkholderia > Burkholderia sp. 9777_1386. Next base: position 308,809 of record NZ_JACCQB010000001.1, read on the forward strand.
GTGATGCGGATCAGCACGGGGAGCTGTTCGCCCGCGTGCAGCGTGACGTCGAGGGTCGGGTAGCGCGACGGCGCCTCGCGCGCGTCGCCGCGATCGGCCGGGAAGCTGTGGTCGGGCAGCCAGCGACCGTGCCGCTCGACATAGAAGTCGGCCCGGTCGACGCGCGCATCGCGAATCGCCAGCACCAGCGGACGCGTTTCGCTGTCGCGATTGATCAGTGTCGCGCGGACCCACCACGCCGAGCGCGAAAACGTCACGTTGAACGACGGGCGGGATGCCGTGGCCGCGTCGCGGCGCGCATCGTCGAGCCGGGCGGCCACGTCGGCGACGGACAGCGTCGTGCCGGCGTCTTCGAACACCGCGACGGCTTCGAGTTGCGCGGGATTCGGCGCCGTTGCGGCACGGGCCGTCGCGCACGTGACGGCCAGCGCCGCCAGCAGCAGGAGCAATCCGCGACATCCCGCTGCCCATGCCGCGTATTGCCTACGCATCGCCGTGGTGCCCCCCGGGTGCGGCCGGCGCGCCGACCGCGTGGCGCTGGCGCCGCCAGTCGGACGGCGTGATGCCGAAGCGTTCGCGGAACGCCGTCGCGAAATTGCCGGGCGTGGAGAAGCCGATTTCCTCGGCGATGTCGCCGATCCCCATCGACGTTTCCGACAGGAAGTGCATCGCGGCGCGCAGCCGCGTGTCGCGCAGGTACTCGAACACGGTCTGGCCGAGATGATCGCGGAACACGCGCGACAGCCGCTTTTCGTGCGTGCCGACCTGCCGGGCGAGTTCCTCGAGCGCCGGCGGATGGCGCAGGTCGCGCAGCAGCACGTCGCTCGCGGCGCGCACGAGCGCCGCGTCGGGGTTGTCGGGCAATTCGGGCAGATGCGCGAACGGCTGGCTGCGCCGCCCGCGCTTCAGGTGATTGCGGATGCGCGCGATGACTTCCGCCGGTTCGAACGGCTTGACGATGTAGTCGAGCGCCCCCGTTTCGAGCCCCGCGATGCGATCCTCGAGATCGCCGGCGGCTGTCAGGATGATCACCGGAATGGATTGCGTCGACGGGGTCGACGCCAGCAGCCGGCTCGCGGCGAAGCCGTCCATGCGCGGCATGCGCACGTCCATCAGGATCAGGTCGGGCGCGATGGCCTGCGCGCGGTGATAGGCCTGCAGCCCGTCGAACGCGACGCTGATCCGGCACTGCGCGGCGCGCAGGATTTCGGTCAGGAGCCGCAGGTCGTTCGGGCGATCGTCGACGATGAGGATATGTGCGCCAGCGAGATCCGGCGTGGTGCGTGGCGACGCCGAACTGGACAAGCGGGATGGCATGGTTGCGAACGCGTTGGAAGGGAATGGCCTGTCAGGTCGGAGGCATCGCTATCTGCACGATTGTTGCAAAAAATTATATGCCGACAACAGTATCGCCTGTGAGGATTCCGTGCGGCGCGTGTGGACTTGTCGGGCGGGCGCGGGAACGGCCCGGCGAGGTGGTTCGCTGCCGACGAAATGATTCGGAAAAATGTGCCGAATCGATTTTGATAATTCCGGTCTTTATTTCCGGTCATATGGACTGGTGGAATCGAAATGGCCCGAATGATGAATTTGTGAGCGTGCTGTCGAAATTCGATGGTGCGGTCTGAATTGAATCTGCTAATTCATTGTCGTGGTGATTAAGTTTTCGTTGATGTCGCGGGGATATTCCGCTTTCCGGAAAATCGAATTTCCTGCGAATGTGTATGAATGTAAATGCTGTCCGCTCGGGAAAAGGATTTGTCCGCTGCGGAAAAGGTTTGTTTGAGCGAATGCCGGCACACTAGCCCCGACGCGGCTGGAATCGGTTCTTTCCCCGACTCCGGTTGCCACGAAAATTGCTGTTTCCGTCGCCTCCATGGCAGCCGATATTCAATGTCACATTGAATGATGGCATTCTCAGATGATGAGAGGACGGTGACAAAAGAATAACAGGCACGAGGGTAATGAAAACGTCATGATTCGTGAAATGCTAGATATACAAGGCGAATCGAGAAATGACGGCGTGGGTGTGGGTGAAAGGCATCGAGCGAGAAGAAATCGTCAAGCAAATTCGATCGATTAATTCGATGCCGGGGTCGTTCGTCGAGTAGCCGGTTTTTTCCGGAAATCCGGAAAAACGGGTCGCCCGCCGGACGGAAAGGGGTGAGTGGTTTCGCGTGGGCCGCCGGGCGGTTTGATCGATCCGAAGGCCGTGCGCGGCGCTCTATCGAATCAGGCGGATACGAAAAATATGAATACGACAAGCATGGCAGGTCAGGGCCTCGGGTCGATCGATCCGGTGCCGGCTGTCAGCGTCAGCGATCCGGCGGCGCATGCTTCAGACCCGGGGACAGCATGGCGCCTTTCGCCGCCTGAATGACACATGACGGGCCGCCCGCGATGCGGGCCGGCCTCCGTTCGTCCAGCGTCCGAGCGACGCTTTTCCGATGAGATTCGAAGTCGCCCGTCGGCGGGTGCGACGGTGGACGCGCGTGCGGTCTCGCAGCGCGGCATGCACCGTGTCGCCGCCGGGCCGGCGAAGTCGATTTCCATGAGCCGCTAGCCGGCGATCGTGATCGCGTGTCGTGCCGAACGGGCACGCGCGTCGATCGGCCGTGCCGTTGCGATGGTGTCGAGCGTGTCGAGCAACGCTGTTCGTAGTTTTTATTAGTAATGCGAAGTAGCAAGCGGAGCGTCGCGGGGCAGGCGAAAGCGGAGAGGGTCCGCGCCGCGCCTGATGTCGCGTTCGCTGTTGCGTCATCCAGCACATGAGAACCGAGGGAACACGAGATGAACAAGTCGTTCAAGTCGATCTGGAACGAAGCACTGGGAGCCTGGGTTGCGGCTTCGGAACTTGACCGGGCGCGCGGGAAGCGGGTGGCGTCGTCGAGAAGGGCGGCCGAGCACGTCGCGCAGGCGGGCGCCGCCGTGCGCCCGGGCGCGCATGCAGGGTTGTCCCCCCGGCGTATCGTGATGACGCTGGCGGCCGCGTATCTCGGGCTGTTTCAGGCCGGCGCGCACGCGCAGTATTCGGCGGGCGGCGGCTCCGCGACCGGCGGCGCCAGTTCGATCGCGGTCGGTAACGGTTCGGTGGCCACGCAGGTGAATTCCACCGCGTTCGGTAACCTGTCCACGGCGGCAGGCACATCAGCCACGGCACTGGGCCCGGGTGCGCACGCGATGGGTGACGGATCGACGGCCATCGGCATCAATGCGCAAGCGACCGGCGTCAACAGTGCATCGCTCGGCGTTCAGGCGATCGGATCGGGGAACTACTCGGTCGCGATCGGCAACCTGTCGAGCGCGACCCAAAGCGGTGCGGTGGCGATGGGCAGCGGCGCGGCGGCGACCGGCGTTTCCGCGGTCGGGCTCGGCAACAACGCGCTGGCTTCCGGCCAGTATGCGGCCGCGCTCGGTCTCGGCGCGAGCGCGGCCGGCGCGCAGAGCGTGGCGCTCGGCTATGCAACGCATGCAACCGACACCGGTGCGGTCGCCGTCGGCAACCAGGCGACGAGTTCGGGCGCGGCCGGCGTGGCCGTTGGCAGCGGTGCGCTGACGAGCGGTAATTCCGGCGTCGCGATGGGCGTCAACAGCGGGGCGAAGGGCACGTCGTCGATTGCGATCGGCTGGGGCGGCACCGCGGGCGTACCCGGGTCGGGCACGCAGTCGCTCGGTACGAGCTCGATCGCGATGGGCTCGAACACGACGGCCGGCGCGGACAATGCGCTGGCATTCGGCCTGAACGCGAACGCGTCGGGCGTCAGCTCGATCGCGATGGGCGTGCAATCGACCGCGACGGCGCTGTTCGGCGTCGCGCTCGGCAATCTCGCGCTCGCGACCGGCACGTCGGCAACCGCACTAGGCCCCGGCGCGACTGCATCCGCCGTCGGGGCAACCTCGATCGGCATCAACAGCGTGGCGGCGGCGGACTGGACCGTCGCGATCGGTGCGACCAACTCGGTCGCGGCCGGCGCGGGCGCCGGTTCGATCGCCGGCGGCAACAACTCGAAGGTGCTGGGCGGGACCGGCGCCGTGGCGCTCGGCCAGGGCCAGACCGTGAGCGGTGACGGCGCCGTCGCGATCGGCGATCCGAGCAGCGCGATCGGCACCGGTGCGGTCACGATGGGCTCGAACAACACCGCGAACGGCAACGGCGCGGTGGCGATCGGCAATACGAACAATGCGCAGGGCACGGGTTCGCTCGCACTCGGCAACACGTCGACCGCCGCAGCCGCGGGCGCGATCGCGTTCGGCGCGTCGGCCGTCGCGAACAATGCAAACGATGTCGCGCTCGGCTCCGGTTCAGTGACGGACGTGCCGCATCCGACGGCGACCGGTACGCTCGGCGGCGTCACGTACAACTACAACGGTACGAATCCGACGAGCGTCGTCAGCGTCGGCGCGGCGGGCACCGAGCGCCAGATCACCAACGTCGCGGCCGGGCGCGTCAATTCGGCGAGCACGGATGCGATCAACGGTTCGCAGCTTGCCGCGACGAACACGGCGCTCGATTCGCTGTCGACGTCGACGGCGTCGAGCATCACGTCGTTGTCGACCGGGGTTTCGTCGTTGTCGACGGGCCTGAGTTCGACCAACAGCGCGGTGACGTCGCTGTCCACGTCGACGTCGACCGGTATCAGCTCGCTGTCGACGGGCCTGAGTTCGACCAACAGCGCGGTGACGTCGCTGTCCACGTCGACGTCGACCGGCATCAGCTCGTTGTCGACGGGCTTGAGTTCGACCGACAGCGCGGTCACGTCGCTGTCGACTTCCACGTCGACGGGCCTGTCGTCGGCCAATAGTTCGATCACGTCGCTGTCCACGTCGACGTCCACGGGTATCGGTTCGTTGTCCACCGGCCTGAGTTCGACCAATAGCGCGGTGACGTCGCTGTCCACGTCGACGTCCACGGGCATCGGTTCGTTGTCCACCGGCCTCAGTTCGACCAACAGTTCGGTGACGTCGTTGTCCACGTCGACCTCGACGGGCATCAGCTCGTTGTCGACGGGCCTGAGTTCGACCAACAGCACGGTGACGTCGCTGTCGACGTCGACCTCGACGGGCATCAGCTCGCTGTCCACCGGCCTGTCGAGCACGAACAGTTCGATCACGTCGCTGTCCACGTCGACCTCGACCGTCGTCGGCTCGCTGTCCACCGGCCTGAGTTCGACGAACAGCAACCTGACGTCGCTGTCCACGTCGACGTCGACCGTCGTCGGCTCGTTGTCCACCGGCTTGAGCTCGACCAACAGCTCGATCACGTCGCTGTCCACGTCGACCTCGACGGTCGTCGGCTCGCTGTCGACCGGCCTGAGCTCGACGAACAGCAACCTGACCTCGCTGTCGACCGCCACGTCGACCGGGATCAGTTCGTTGTCGACGGGCCTGAGCTCGATCGCGAACAACAACACGAACCTCGGCAACAGCACGGCCGGCGCGATCGGCGGCGGGGCCACCTACGATCCGACCACCGGCACGATCTCGGCGCCGTCGTACGTGACGTACAACAGCGACGGGTCGACCACGATCAACAACAACGTCGGCTCGGCGATCGACAACATCAACGCGCACGGCATCAAGTACTTCCACGCGAATTCGACCGCGCCGGACAGCCAGGCGGTGGGCGTCGACAGCGTCGCGATCGGCCCGAACGCGATTTCCAAGGTCGACGGCAGCATCGCGCTTGGCTCGGGCTCGGTGGCCGACCGCGCGGTAGTGCCGTCGTCGGGCATCCTGCGCAACGGCAGCGCGTCGATCCCGTTCGACACGACCGACCAGACGCTGCTTGGCGCGGTGTCGGTCGGCGATGCGACGAACAAGACGTACCGCCAGATCACCAACGTCGCGGACGGCACCGGCCAGCAGGACGCGGTGACGGTGCGGCAGCTGACCGGCGCGCTGCAGTCGTTCGCGGTCACGGGCCAGAAGTACTTCCACGCGAATTCGACCGCGGCGGATTCGCTCGCGGCCGGCGCGGAATCGGTCGCGGTGGGGCCGACGACGGTCGTCAACGGCGACCACGGCGTGGGCATCGGCAACGGCGCGATCGTCGACCAGACCGCGCCGGGCGGCGTGGCGATCGGGCAGGCGGCGAGCTCCGCGCAGGCCGACGCGATCGCGCTGGGCAGCGGCGCGACGGCGACCGGCGCGCAGTCCGTTGCACAGGGCGCGAACGCGGTGGCGGTCAGCGTGGGCAGCGTCGCGCTCGGCTCGGGTGCGCGCAGCACGGCGACCGATGCGCTCGCGCTCGGCGCCGGTGCGTCGGCGACGTTCGCGAACAGCGTCGCGCTGGGCGCCGGTTCGCTGACCACGGTCGGCGCGCTGACGAACTACGTCGCGTACGGGCTGGGCAGCCCGCAGTCGTCGGCCGGCGAAGTGAACGTCGGCAACCGGCAGATCACGGGGCTCGCGGCCGGCAAGAACGGTACGGATGCGGTGAACGTGTCGCAGCTCGATTCGATCGCGAACCAGTTGACGACGCTGATCGACCAGCGCACGACCAACCTCGGCGGGCAGTACACGACGAACCCGAACGGCGCGAACGTGCCGCCGGGCTCGACCGGGGCGAACTCGTCGGCGGGCGGTTCGGGCGCGGTGGCATCGGGCTCGAACAGCACGGCGGTCGGCAACAGTTCGCTCGCATCGGGCAACGGTTCTACGGCGATCGGCGTGGGCTCGACGGCATCGGGCAACAACTCGACCGCGCTCGGCACGGGCAGCAACGACGGCGGCCGCTCGAACGTCGTTGCGGTCGGCTCGGCCGATTCGGCGCGGCAGGTCGTGAACGTCGCGGCGGGCACGCAGGGCACGGACGCCGTGAACGTGAATCAGCTGAATGCGGTATCGAACCAGTTCACGCAGTCGCTGAACACGGTCAACAACCAGCTCACGCAGATGCAGCAGCAGATCCAGCAGACCGATTCGATGGCCCGCGAGGGGATCGCCGCGACCGCCGCGATGGCGTCGATCCCGCACATGGACCGTGATTCGAACTTCGCGATGGGGGTCGGCACGGCGACGTTCCAGGGCCAGAAGGCCATGGCGGTCGGCGTGCAGGCGCGCGTCACGGAGAACCTGAAGGCGACGCTGAACGGCGGTTTCGCCGGCAGCCAGCGCGTCGTCGGCGCGGGCATGCTGTATCAGTGGAAGTGATCGCGCGCAGCGGTTCGTTCCGGCACGCGCTGCCGGAGCGGACCGCGCCGAACGCAAACGTGCGCGGATGCGTCGCGACCTCGCGCCGCACGCGCCGTGCTCATCGCATTCTCGGAGTCATCAAGTGAAAAAACACCATCTTGTCCTGCTGGCGTCCGTCGTTTCCCTCACGGCCTGCTCGAGTGCGTCGGGGCCGACGTACAACGCATACGAACTGCAGTCGCGAAACGGCATCCGGACGTTCCAGGTCGACTGCCACGGCATCCTGTCGACCGCGAAGACCTGCATGAAGGTCGCGACGCGCATGTGCGGCAACGAACCCGTGCGCCTGGTCGACACCACCACGCCGTACCGCGACGGCGCCGATCCGCATTCGATCGTGTTCCAGTGCGGTGCGGCGCCCGCGCCGGCCGCCGCGGCCGTCGCGCCGGCGCCCGCGCCGGTCGAGAAGGTGAGCCTGACCGGCGATGCGTACTTCGCGACCGACTCGGCCGCGCTGACGCCCGCGGCCACCGCCGCGCTCGACAAGCTGCTGAACCAGCAAGGCGACCGCCATTTCGCGCGCGTGGAAGTGGACGGCTATACCGACGCGACCGGTTCGGATGCGCACAATCAGGCGCTGTCGAAGCGCCGGGCGGATGCGGTCGCCGGATATTTGCGCGAGCACGGGCTGAAAGCGGATTCGTTTGCCGCGAACGGTCACGGCGAAGCGAATCCGGCGGCATCGAACGATACGGTCGAAGGACGGGCGCGCAATCGTCGCGTGGAAATCTCGCTGCAGAAGTAGGGCGCTGCGACAGAATTGCCGCAAGCGTGGCCGTCGAAGCACGACGGCTCGCTTGCGGCGATGATGCACGACGCAGACGGCGGCGGGAGGAAGATCCGTCGCGGCGTGTGCATGCGGAGTCCGTCGCCTGGCGACGACGCCCCGCATGCTGCCTTGCGTCCGGCACGCGGATCGCCATTCGCACCGGGCCGTGGATCGACGCTCAGTGCCTGATCACGCAGACGGCCACGATTTCGTATCCCGGGTCGGCATGCGCGCTCGCGGCCTTCTCCGCTTCGTCATACGAACCAAAGGAGGCGGCATCCTCGATGGCCGGCGCCATGCCGATGTCGCCGTCCTCGGCGGTGCAGAGGAACTGCTCGCCGGTCTTCACGACATAGATGGACATCATGATTCCCTCCAGGGTTTGCAGGGGGAAATTTCAGTCTAGCAGGCAGCAACGAAATCGGCGGCCGACGCGAATTCCGGCCGTCAATCGGGGCCGGTTCGTCGATTCGGCTCGCCGTGAAGGGCCGGATTCGCAGCCGTGGATCGGCGGGCGCGAAGCGGCGGCCGTGATGCGCGCGGCAGGGCGGAAAGCCGTGCACAATACGCGCATGCGAGCCCCCGATCTTGAATGCCTTGTCGCCGTCACCATGCCCTTCGGAAAATACAAGGGCCGACTCATCGCCGACCTGCCCGGCCCCTACCTCAACTGGCTGGCGCGCGAAGGGTTCCCGCGCGGCGAACTCGGCAGACAGCTCGCGCTCATGCACGAGATCGACCATAACGGCTTGCGGCACCTGCTGGAGCCGTTGCGCAAACCCGCGTAGCACGGCGTCGCGCCCAGCCGGTTGCCCGAACACGGTCCCGCGACTTCCTTCGCGTCCAACCGATCTGCGTGTTCAGGCGTTTTGCCCGCGCAGCAGCCACAGCGTCAATTCCCGGAGCTGATTGACCGTGACGCGTTCGCGCAGCAGGAACGTTCGCAGATACACCGCGCCGATGAGGCAGTGAAGCAACGGCATCGGGTCCGCATCCCTTTGCCACTCTCCCCGCTGCGTCGCGCGTTCGAAAATCTGCTGGACCGCGGAAAACCGGTTGGTCCACAGCCGGTGCAACTCGCTGGTGACGCCGACGTCGTTGTAGGTGGCGAGCACGAACTGGATCGCCGACCGGCCCACCCCGGTGCGCAAGTAGCGCACGGTTGCCGACATGAGCGCGACGAGATCCGCGTGCAGCGAACCCCGATTGGGGATCACGATGTTCTCGGCAAAAAGCTCGAACACGGCCTCCATCACCAGCCCTTCCTTGCTCTTCCAGCGGCGATAGATCGAACTCTCGTTCACGCCGGAAAGCGCGGCGACCGCGCCGATGCTGAGCCGCTCGAAACCGGATTCCTGCAATTGGGCGATGGTTGCCGCGACCACGGCATCGCGGACGCGTGCGCTGCGGCCGCCAGGGCGGCGGCGACGCGATGGCGATTGTGGTTCGGCGGAATTGGGCATGAGCGGATTTTACACGCGGCGTCGAGGGCTGATGGCGGGACGTTCCATGTCGAACCCGTGCCCGACCGAGCCGGGACGGGCTCGCTTGCGGTAAACGCTAATGCAAGTTTACTTGCATTAGTGGGCGGGATGCGAAAACATGTCGTCTCGTTCGATAGCGCTCAGGAGGTTGAATTGAAATCGGTGACGTTTTTCAAAGCCGGGACAGAGGTAACCGGCGAAGACATCCTCAGGATGGAAGTCAAAAGGGCGCGGCACATGATGGCCCTGTTGATGGACAAGCTCGGGGCGGACGGCATGGTAAAGGTGTTCGCGAAGGAGATCGCGGCACACGAGGCGAACGAGCGGGACTGGTCGCGGCGCGCCAATGGTCGCTTCCGTTCGTCGGTGGCCGAGGCGCACGTCGCGGCGGGCGACGGTGCGGCGTTCATCAAGTGGTTCTGGGACGGCTACCGCGGCCCGAACAGCGCCGCGATGCTGCGCGCTCACCCCGAACATCTCGGCGCGCTATCGCTTCCCGGCGAGCGCGTGGGCATTCTCGAAGTGCCGGGTCATACGCAGTTCCCCGCGTTGCTGAAGTTCCGACATCTGGACGACTGGAGCGGTGTCCCGATCGAACTGGCGCCCGATATGCCGCATCGCATGATGGGGCGAATCGAGTCGATCGACGGCGAGACGGTCGGGTATCTGCTGCATCAATTCAGGGATACGTCGCCGGGGTTCGATGCACGGCTGGAAATTTTCTGGCCGTCGACCGCGCCGGACGACTTGATTCGCGGTCACGCGGACCACCTGATGGTCGAGTGGTACAACTGGTTCGAACTCTACGCCCTCACGCGGACGCAACCGGACGACTTGATGCCGTTGGCCTTTTCCGTGAACGCATGACTTTCCGCGGGCTCGCCCGTTGCGGGCGGGCAGTCCAGCGCAGCGCCGTCATGTTTCGTCACGCGTTCAGTGGCAGGGCAGTATCGATGCATATCGATATGGATGACTGATAAAACGACGGATCGATATCGCCAGGATGGCTTTCGTCGTGTGTCGCGCATAAGTTTTTTAAGAATATTAATAAGCATGCCTATTAAATTAAAGGAGATATCGGATCATGAATCGGAAAAGGGGAGGCGGTTCGCTCATGCGGATGCAGGCGTCAGCCGCCATGTTGGTGGTCGGCGCGAGTGCGCATGCGCAAAGTACGGTCACGCTGTACGGCGTCGTCGATGCCGGTGTCATGTACACGAGTCGCAGCTTCGACGCGGGAACCGGGACGAACGGCGCCCATCGGATCTCGATGGCGGACGGCGGGATTTCCGGCTCCCACTTCGGGATAACCGGCGTAGAAGATCTCGGCGCAGGCACTAAGGCGATCTTTACGCTGGAAAGCGGTTTCACCATGAACAACGGCGCGCTGGGCAATTCGAACGGCAACCTGTTCGGACGACAGGCGTTCGTCGGCCTTTCGGGACGATTCGGGACCGTCAAGGCCGGCATGCAGTACTCGCCGTTCGGGCTTGCGATCGTCGACACGGACGCGCGGCACGCATCGTTCTTCGGCAGTCAGGCCGGCATCTACATGGGCAATTTTTTTGCGACGGGCATCTTCGTCGCCAATGCCGTGTCGTATACGAGCCCGACCGTGGCCGGTCTCCAGGCGAGCGCGCTGCTGGCGCTGGGCGGCGATCCCGGAAAATTTCAGGCCGGCCGTCAATACGCGGCGCGCTTGAGATACGCGTGGCGAAACTTGGTGGCCAACGCGGCGCTCTTCAGCGGCAATCCCGGCGGTTCGGCGAGTACGTCCACGCCGTTTCCATCGACGGTCGAATTCGCGGGCCGCACGATCGGCGCGGCGTACACGTGGGGCGCCGCGACGTTGAAGGGCTCGTATACGAGCTACAAGATCGCCCATTCCTTCAACGAGAAGGTGTACTCGGTCGGCGGCGAGTATTTGATCACGCCCGCGCTGTCCACCGACGCGGGTGTCTGGTACATGCGGGACAGCAACGATCCGGCCAGCCATGCGCTGCTGACGTCCGCCGGGCTGTACTACTTCCTGTCGAAGCGAACGACGTTGTATGGCGCCGCGGCCTTCGTGAACAACCATGGGTCGATGCATACGGGGTTCACGGTGAACGGCGCGCTCTACGCGCCGACCGGCGGCAGCGCCAGTTTCGTCGTTGGTGCGCGGCATCTCTTTTGAGCGCTGCGCGTCCGTCACGAATGGAAATCGCCGCGAGCGGCATGGCTCGCGGCGATTTCATGAGCACATCGGCGCGTACGGCTCGACATCCGGGCCGGCCCCCACGCCGCGCGCTGACCGGCGCGAGACGCGTGCCGATCAGCGTCCGCTGTCCGCGACCGGCGCGGGCAGTACCGTGCCATAGTTGGCGCCGAACCCGATTCGCGCAAAACCGTCACGCTCGCACCAGCCACGAAAGATCACGGTATCGCCGTCCTCGAGGAACGCGCGTGCTTCGCCGTTGCCGATGTCCACCGGGCGTGTTCCCCCCGACGTGAGTTCGATCAACGCGCCGGCTTCGCCCGGCGACGGTCCCGAAACGGTGCCGCTGCCGAGCAGGTCGCCGCTCTGGAGATTGCAGCCGCCCATCGTGTGATGCGCGATCATTTGCCCGAGCGTCCAGTATTGGTGTCGGAAACTGGTGTGCGTCAACGTACGCGGTGGCTGCCCTTGCGCGAGCTGCCGCGCGCTGAGGATCGACGCCTCGAGCCGGATATCGAACGCGCCGGCCTGCCGGTTGGCCTCGGCATCCAGATAGTCGAGCGGCTGCGGACGATCGGCCACGCGCGACCACGTCGTACGATAGGGCAACAACGCCTCGACCGTGACGAGCCACGGCGACAGGGTCGTCGCGAAGTTCTTCGCCAGGAACGGCCCGAGCGGCTGCATTTCCCACGCCTGGATATCGCGAGCGGACCAGTCGTTCAGCAGGCACAGTCCGAACAGGTGTTGCTGGGCATCGGCCAGCGGAATCGCGGTGCCGCGCGAATTGCCGGTGCCGATCACCGCCCCGACTTCCAGCTCGTAGTCGAGCTGGCGGCACGCGCCTCGAACGGGCGCGGACGACGGGTCGGGCCGATACTGTCCCACCGGCCGATAGACCTGCTGGCCGCTCACGTCGATCGACGACACGCGGCCGTGATACGCGATCGGCAGCCAGTCGAAATTCGGGCTGATCGCCATCCCGAGCGGGCGACTGCAGTTCAACGCGTGATCGAGCGAGGTGTAGAAGTCGGTGTAGTCGCCGATGCGCACGGGCACGGCATGTTCGGCTTCCGTCTGCGGCACCAGCATGTGACGCACGGTTTTTTCGTGCGGGCTGCCTGCTTCCAGCAATGCGAACAGCGCATGGCGCAACGCCTGCCACGCGGCGGGGCCCATATCGAGCAGCGCATTCAACGTCGTTGCCGTGGCGGTCCGAACGGCGTCGGCGGCCAGACCGTCGAGCACGCCTGCCTGCTGCAACGCCGCGAGATCGACGATCTGGTTGCCGATGGCGACTCCGCCGCGCCAGGGTTCGTCCCGTCCCGCGCGCCGAAAGATACCCAACGGCAGATTCTGCAACGGAAAGTCGGTTCCGGCCTCGTTGGCCGTATCCACCCAGCTGCGCCGGGTGACGTCGTGCGTGTGATTCAGTTCCATCGATATTCCTCGCATGAAGCGGTTCGATGCGGTCTCAAGCCGTGGCGTTGAGTGCATCGTCGAAGATGGCGACCGCGCGGGTCCAGCCCGCGGAGGCGCCGCGAATTTTGTGCGGGAAGCACGAGACAAAAAAACCGTGGGGCGGCAGCACCTCGAGGTTGTGAAGCTTCTCCAGATGGCAATAGCCGATATGGCGGCCAGCCTTGTGCCCCTCCCAGATCAGCGACGCGTCGTGCGTTTCGGCGTATTTCCGGGCCGTATGCACGAACGGCGCATCCCAGCTCCACGCGTCGGTGCCGGTCAGCCGGACGCCTCGTTCGAGCAGGTACAGGGTGGCGTCGAGGCCCATGCCGCAACCGCTCGATACGTAGTCGGGTTGACCGTAGCGCATCCCCGCGCGGGTGTTGACCACGACGATTTCCAGCGGCTTGAGGACGTGATCGATGCGCGCAAGTTCCGCTTCGACGTCGGCGGCGGTAACGACGTAGCCATCGGCCCGGTCGGTGAAATCCAGCTTCACGCCCGGCTGGAAACACCAGTCCAGCGGTACCTCGTCGATGGTGATCGCACGTTCGCGCTCGCCGGTCGATTCATTCATCGTGCTGTGAAAGTGATAAGGCGCATCGAGGTGGGTGCCGTTGTGCGTGCTCAAGCGGACGTGCTCGATCGCCCAGCCTTCGCTGTCCGGCAGGTCGTGTTCCTGCAACCCGGGAAAGAAGGCCGTCACGCTCTTGGCCGTCTCCTCGTGCGCCAGATAATGGATCGTGGGGCCGTAACCCGGCGGATCGGAAATGACGTCGTTTTCCAGATAGATCGAAAGATCGACGAAGCGTCGTGTCATGTTCGGGTACTCGTGGTTGGAGGGTGCGACCGTGGCCGCCGGCTCTGCAGTCCGGGTACGCGACGGGCATTCGCGTGTGCGGTCAACCGCGACGACCGGGGGCGCCCTCGCTCGTGTTATGATTGACTGTACGATCGTACAGTCAGTTTGATGCGAATGCAAACCGTCGTTGCCCGATGACCGGAACGACAGGTGCGAAGACCTGCACAGAATGGGGAGGACCATGCAAGCAAAGGAAACCACGAAGAAGGCGCCCGGCACGCGGGGCGGGGGGCGAACGCAGGACGCGGGGCAGACGAGCAAGCGCGAGCGCGTCCTCGACGTGGCGGAGCGCCTGTTCGCCGCAGGAGGGTTCGACGGGGTGTCGATGCGGGATATCGCGTCGGCGGCAGACGTCGGCTTGCCGCTGATCGTGTATCACTTCGAGACGAAGATGGGGCTGTACCGTGCGTTGTTCGAGCGCCGCAAAACCGTGCTTGACGCGCGGCTGGCGATGCTGCGCGAGCCGGTGGCCGCGGGGGAGGATCCGCTCGAGCACATCGTGCGCGCGTTCGTGCTGCCCGTCATGCAGATCCAGGGTACGGACGCCGGTCTTGCGTACGCGAAGCTCGTGGCACGCGAAGCATCCGATCCGCGCGAAGCGGAGCGCGGCATCGTCGCCGAATATTTCGACCCGTTTGCGGCCGAATTCGTCGGCGCGATCAGAAAGGCGCTCCCCGGCCATGGCGCCAGCTACGCCCACTGGGCCTACCTGTTCGCCGTCGGCGCGCTGGTGATGAGCGCGTTCGATAGCCGCATCGAGCGCATCTCGAACGGCAAGATCAAGGCCGGCGCGTTGAAGAGCAAGACCGCGCATCTGGTGACGTTCATTACCGCGGGCATTCGGGCGGGCGGAGCGTCGGTCTGATCGAGCGGAACGCCGGCATTCCATGGCGCCGCGCGTCATCTGCATCGCTGTTTCTTTCTGTCGTCACGTTATGCGGGATGCGGTCGAATCCCGTCGAGCAAACAATGGTCGAATATTTCCCCACCAACTATGTATGGAACCTGTCCGTCAACATCGCACTGGCGTCGGGCGGAAACAGCGGCGAGATCGACGCGGTGTGCCGTCCGTTGATCGACGCGTCGACACGAAGCGACGACGGCGCAACCGAAGCCTTCTTTCTGGCTTGGTGCGGGCTGGGCGATCGTCTTCGTGGGCTGGCGGAAGCCGACCTGGCTGCCGGCCGACGATTGAGCGCCGGCGCCAAATTCGGCCGTGCGGCGGTGTACTACCTGACGGGCGAGCGCATGACGCATCCGTCTTTCGAACCCCGCAGGGCTGCCTATGCGAAGGCGCTGCGCTGTTTCGCGCGGTTCGCCGAGCTTCACGAGAAAAATTGCGAGCGGGTCGAAGTCCCGTATCGCGGCACCACGCTCGCCGGCGTGTTCGTCGCGGCGCACGACAACGCATCGGCCGCCGCGCCGTGCGTGGTGTTCGCCAACGGTCTGGACAGTTTCAAGGAGACGATTTACGGCAGCGGCGTGCAGCAGGCGCTCGCGGCGCGCAACATTTCGAGCCTTGCGATCGATCAACCGGGCACCGGCGAAGCGCTGCGCGTGAACGGGTTGACCGCGTTGATCGAATCGGAGGTGTGGGCGGGGGCCGTCGCCGACTACCTGGCGCGACGTAACGACGTCGACAGTCGGATGCTCGGCATGTGCGCGTGGTCGCTCGGCGGGTACTACGCGCCGCGCGCGGTCGCGATCGACAAGCGTTTCCGGCTGTGTGTCGCGTGGGGCGCGAATTTCAACTGGGGCGAACTGCAGCGACGCCGTCTCGCGCGGGAGGGCGACAATCCGGTGCCGCATTACTGGGATCATGTCCGATGGGTATGGGGCAAGACCACGCTTGAAGAATTCATGGCCTTCTCGGAGCGGATCACGCTGGCTCCGGTCATCGACGAGGTCACGGTTCCGTTCCTGATCGTCCACGGGGACGCCGACCGGCAGATTCCGCGGGAATACGCGATCCAGCAGTATCAGGGTGCGGTGAACAGCCCGAAGCGCGAGTTGAAATTCTTCACCGCGGCGGAAGGGGGCGTCGAGCACTGCAGCGCGGACAACGTGACGAACGTTCGCGACTATATCGCCGACTGGATTGCCGAGACGTACAGGGAACTGGGCGCGACACACGTGGAAACATGAGCCGCGCTGCCGAGGCAGGAGGTGGCAGGAGCCGCCGCGATCGACGTGCGCCGCCGGGCTTGCACCGCGAAACGCCGGTCGACTCGTCGATTCCCCGGGAGGCGCAACCGACAGGACGGGCCCCTCCCCGCCGCCTGTCCATGACGCCCGCAGGGTCGTCATGGAAAACTGTATGAATATACAGTATAGTACCCGTCGAACTCGAGCCGCGCAGGTCCAACCCTTGCGGCCCGTGCGCCGCGCCTGCGGGCATCCGCCGCAGCGTTCCGGCACCGTGAACTCTGGCTAACTCATTCAGACGGGCAGGCAAATTGTCATCCAGCAATCTGATCCGCATTCGCGGAGCACGTCAGCACAACCTCAAGAATCTCGATCTCGACCTGCGCACCGGTGAAATGACGGTCGTGACCGGCCCGTCGGGCTCCGGCAAGTCGAGTCTCGTGTTCGACACGCTGTACGCGGAAGGCCAGCGGCGCTACGTCGAAACCTTCAGCGCGTACGCGCGGCAGTTCCTCGACCGGATGGATCGCCCGCAGGTCGAGCGCGTCGACGGCGTGCCGCCCGCGATCGCGATCGACCAGACCAACCCGGTGCGCAGCTCGCGGTCGACCGTCGGCACGATGACCGAGCTGAACGACCACCTGAAGCTGCTGTACGCGCGCGCGGCCGAGCTGTTCGACCGCAAGACCGCGCGGCAGGTGCGGCACGACACGCCGGAGACGATTTACGCGGAGCTCGTCGCGCGCACGCGCGCCGACGATCCGCGCGTCGTCGTCACGTTCCCGGTCGAATTGCCGGAAGCGGTGTCCGACGAGGAAATCGCGCAGTGGCTGTCGGCGAGCGGCTACACGCGCGTGCAGGCGCAGCGCGAAGTCGCGTCGCCCACCGGGCCGCGCAAGATGCTCGACGTGGTGGCCGACCGCTTTCGCGTGCAGCAGGCCGACAAGGTGCGGGTGGTCGAGGCGATCGAGGCGTCGCTGAAGCGCGGCGGCGGCCGCGTGAACGTGTACGTGCTGGCGGCGGAAGCGGAAAACGCGACGGCCGAGCCGTTGATCTGGCGCTTCTCCACCGGGCTCCACGATCCCGACAGCGACCTGCGCTACGCGGAGCCGCAAGCCGCGCTGTTCTCGTTCAACTCGGCGTACGGCGCGTGCGAAACCTGCCGCGGCTTCGGCCGCGTGATCGGCGTCGATCTCGGCCTCGTGATTCCCGACGCGCGCAAGACGCTGCGTGGCGGCGCGATCAAGCCGATGCAGACGCCCGCATGGAAAGAGTGCCAGGACGACCTGATGCGCTACGCGGCGAAGGCCGGCATCCGGCGCGACGTGGCGTGGTCCGAGCTGACGGACGCCGAGCGCGACTGGGTCGTCAACGGGTCGCCGGACTGGAACGGCAAGTGGCAAAGCCAGTGGTACGGCGTGAAGCGCTTCTTCGGTTATCTCGAATCGAAAGCGTACAAGATGCACATCCGCGTGCTGCTGTCGAAATACCGCAGTTATACGCCGTGCGACGTGTGCGGCGGTGCGCGCCTGAAGACGGAATCGCTGCAATGGCGGCTCGGCTCGAAAGAGAACGCGGACGCCGTGCTCGCGCCGGCCGACCGCTTCATGCCGCGCGGCGTCGACTGGAGCCGCGCGCAACTCGAAGCGCTGCCTGGCCTGACCGTCCACGACCTGATGCTGCTGCCGATCGAGCGCATCCGGCGCTTCTTCGACGACATCGTCCTGCCGAGCGTGCTGCTCGACGACGCATTGAAGCTGTTGCTCGCCGAGGTGCGCACGCGCCTGAAATATCTGTGCGACGTCGGGCTCGGCTACCTGACGCTCGACCGGCAAAGCCGCACGCTGTCGGGCGGCGAGGTGCAGCGGATCAACCTGACGACGGCGCTCGGCACGTCGCTCACGAAAACCCTGTTCGTGCTCGACGAACCGAGCATCGGGCTGCATCCGCGCGACCTCACGCGGATCGTCGAGGCGATGCAGCGGCTGCGCGACGCGGGCAATACGCTGGTCGTGGTCGAGCACGATCCGTCGGTGATGCTCGCGGCCGATCGCTTGATCGACATGGGCCCCGGCCCGGGCGAGCGCGGCGGCACGATCGTCTATGACGGCACGCCGGCCGACATCCGGTCCGCGCACACGCTGACGGGCGAGTATCTCGGCGGCCGCAAGCAGGTCGCGCATGCGTCGAACTGGGCGCGCCGCGTGGTCGACGCCAACACGCCGCGCATCGTGCTCGAAGGCGCGACCGAACACAACCTGCGCGACGTCACGGTCGAGATTCCGCTGCAGCGGCTCGTGTGCGTGACGGGCGTATCCGGCTCCGGCAAATCCACGCTGCTGCAGGACGTGCTGTATCCGGCGATGGCGCGGCACCACGGCAAGGCGACCGAGTCGCCGGGCGCGTACCGCAGCCTCACGGGCGCCGACCAGGTCGGCGACGTCGTGTTCGTCGACCAGTCGCCGATCGGCAAGACCACACGCTCGAACCCGGCTAGCTACGTCGGCGCATTCGACGAAATCCGCAAGCTGTTCGCGAAGGCGCCGCTCGCGCTGCAGCGCGGCTACGGCGCCGGCACGTTCAGCTTCAACTCGGGCGACGGCCGTTGCCCGACCTGCGGCGGCTCGGGCTTCGAACACATCGAAATGCAGTTCCTGAGCGACGTCTACCTGCGTTGCCCGGATTGCGACGGCAGCCGCTACCGCGCCGAGATTCTCGAAGTGCGCATCGAGCGCGACGGCCGCGCGCTGAACATCGCCGACGTGCTCGATCTCACCGTCAGCGAGGCAGCCGCGTTCTTCGCGACCGACGCCGAGGTGCTGCGCGTGCTGCAGCCGATCGTCGACGTCGGCCTCGAGTACGTGAAGCTCGGCCAGCCGGTGCCGACGCTGTCGGGCGGGGAAGCACAGCGCCTGAAGCTCGCCGGCTTCCTCGCCGAATCGGCGGCGGCGGCCAACGGGCGCCGGGTCGCGACGGAAGAAGCGCGCATCGCGCGTGCGAAGCTGTTCATGTTCGACGAGCCGACCACCGGGCTGCACTTCGACGACATCGCGAAGCTGATGCAGGCGTTCGGCAAGCTGCTTGCCGCCGGCCATTCGCTGATCGTGATCGAGCACAACCTCGACGTGATCCGCGCGGCCGACTGGCTGATCGACCTCGGCCCGGAAGGCGGCGACGGCGGTGGCCTCGTGCTGTGCGCCGGCACGCCCGACGACGTGAAGGCCTGCGCCGCATCGCATACCGGCGTGGCGCTGCTGCAGTACGACCGCGAGATGGATGGCGAGGCGGTGCGCGCCGACGAAGGCGTGCCGCTGCAGGCCGTGCTGAACGCGGCGCGCGCGCGCCGGGCGATCGAAGGCGAGGACGTCGTGCGGATCGTCAACGCGCGCGAGCACAACCTGAAGTCGCTCGACGTCGACATCCCGCACGGCAAGTTCAACGTGATCACCGGCGTATCGGGTTCCGGCAAGTCGACGCTCGCGTTCGACATCCTGTTCCACGAAGGCCAGCGCCGCTACCTCGAATCGCTGAACGCGTATGCGCGCTCGATCGTGCAGCCGGCCGGCCGTCCCGAGGTCGACGCGGTGTACGGCATCCCGCCGACCGTCGCGATCGAGCAGCGGCTGTCGCGCGGCGGGCGCAAGAGCACGGTCGCGACCACGTCCGAGGTGTGGCATTTCCTGCGGCTGCTGTATGTGAAGCTCGGCCTGCAGCACTGCATCCACGACGGCACGCCGGTCACGTCGCAATCCGTCGAATCGATCGCCGCGCAACTGCTGCGCGATCATCGCGGCGAGCACGTCGGGCTGCTCGCGCCGCTCGTCGTCAACCGCAAGGGCGTGTATACGGATCTCGCGAAGTGGGCGAAGGCGCGCGGCAGCACGCATCTGCGGGTGGACGGCGAGTTCGTCACGGTCGATCCGTGGCCGAAGCTCGACCGTTTCCGCGAGCACACGATCGAATTGCCGGTGGCCGATATCGTCGTGTCGCCGGACAACGAAGCCGAGTTGCGGCGCAGGCTCGACGAGACGCTCGAGCTCGGCAAGGGCGTGATGCACCTGCTCGCGCCGCTCGACGGGCTGCACGATGCGATGCGGAACGATCATTCGACCGCGCAGGTCGGCGCGGTCAAGGTGCTGTCGGTCAAGCGCGCGTGCCCGGTGTGCGGCACGAGCTATCCGGAGCTGGACCCGCGGATGTTCTCGTACAACAGCAAGCACGGCTGGTGCACGACCTGTGTCGGCACCGGCGTCACGCTCACGCGCGAACAGCGCGCCGCGTACGACGACACGGTGCTCGCCGGCGACGATCGCGGCCGCGAGCAAACCTTGCCGTCGGACGAGCAGGAACCGGAAGGCGTCGGCAACGAGCCGTGCCCGGACTGCCACGGCACGCGGCTGAATCCGTCCGCACGCGCGGTCACGTTCGACGCGCATCCGATCGTCGAGGTCGCGCAATGGACGGTGTCGGATACGCGCCGCTGGATCGATGCGCTCGAACTCACCGGGCGCGACGCGCAGATCGCGCGCGACATCGTCAGCGAGATCGGCAGCCGCCTCGCGTTTCTCGAGGAGGTCGGGCTCGGCTATCTGAGCCTCGATCGTGCGGCGCCGAGCCTGTCGGGCGGCGAAGCGCAGCGCATCCGGCTCGCCGCGCAGCTCGGCAGCAACCTGCAGGGCGTGTGCTACGTGCTCGACGAGCCGACGATCGGCCTGCATCCGCGCGACAACCAGATCCTGCTCGACGCATTGCGCAAGCTCGGCGACAAGGGCAATACGCTGGTCGTCGTCGAGCATGACGAGGACACGATCCGCCGCGCGGATCACATCATCGACGTCGGCCCGGGCGCCGGCAAGCGCGGCGGCACGCTGGTCGCGCAAGGCGCGGTCGCCGACCTCGCGGCGCAGGCCGATTCGGTGACGGGGCGCCTGCTCGCGCAGCCGATGACGCATCCGTTGCAGCCGCGCCGCAGCGTGAGCCTGCCGGGCAAGAAGGGCGGTGCGGCCGTGCCGGAAGCGTGGCTGACCGTCCATGGCGCCCGGCTGCACAACCTGCGCGACGTCACGGTCGGCATTCCGCTCGCGCGGCTCGTCGCGGTGACGGGCGTCAGCGGGTCGGGCAAGTCGACGCTCGCGCGCGACGTGCTGATGACGAACCTGCTGGATGCGGTCGGCCGCTCGGTGCTGTCGTCGCCGGCCACGCGGCGTGCGCGCAAGGCCGCGCAGCAGGACGCGCCGGCCACCAATCGCCGTTCGAGCGTCCTGGCGCGCAGCGCACCGCGGCCGTCGCTGAACGTCACGCACGCATGGCAGGGTTGCGAATCGCTGAGCGGCTGGGAGCAGATCGATCGCGTGCTCGAAGTCGACCAGACGCCGATCGGCAAGACGCCGCGTTCGTGTCCGGCCACCTATATCGGCGTGTGGGACACGATCCGCAAGCTGTTCGCCGATACGCTCGAGGCGCGCGCACGCGGCTATACGGCATCGCGTTTCTCGTTCAATACCGGCGATGGGCGCTGCCCTGCCTGCGAAGGGCAAGGCGTGCGCACGATCGGCATGAGTTTCCTGCCCGACGTCAAGGTGCCGTGCGACGTGTGCCACGGGCAGCGCTTCAATCCGGAAACGCTCGCCGTCACGTGGCGCGGCCGGAACATCGGCGACGTGTTGACGATGGAGATCGACGAGGCGGTGGAGTTCTTCGCGCCGATTTCGAACATCGCGCATCCGTTGCAATTGATGAAGGACGTCGGGCTCGGCTATCTGACGCTCGGTCAGCCGTCGCCGACGCTGTCCGGCGGCGAAGCACAGCGCATCAAGCTCGTCACCGAGCTGACGAAGGTGCGCGACGACATCACGCGGCGCGGCCAGAAGGCGCCGCATACGCTGTACGTGCTCGACGAGCCGACGGTCGGCCTGCATATGGCCGACGTCGCGAAGCTGATCCGTGTGCTGCATCGGCTGGTCGATGCCGGGCATAGCGTCGTCGTGATCGAGCACGACCTCGACGTGATCGCGGAAGCCGACTGGATCATCGATCTTGGGCCGGAAGGCGGCGTGGGCGGCGGCACGATCGTCGCGGCGGCGCCGCCGGAAGCGCTCGCGAAGGTGAGCGCGAGCCATACGGGGCAGGCGTTGAAGCCGGTGCTCGCACGAACGGCCAGCGAAGACGATGAAGCGGAGCAGCAGGGCGCGGCGCGGGTCGGCTGAACGCATCGTGTCCGGTGAGCGGCCCCGGTGCCTGGCGAGGCATCGGGGCCGCGCGTGTTTCGTCGTTCATGTCGACGCGCTCAACTCCCGTTGACGCCGATCGTCTCGATGATGGTCTCCAGTTGCGGGCTCATCGGCAGGTTCAGACTCAAGCCCGACGGAAGCGGGCGCAGGAACCAGCGCTTGTACTGACGCGCGATCTCGCCGTCGGCGGCCAATTCCTGGAACGTGGTTTTCACGACCTGCGCGAGTTGCGGATCGTCCTTGCGGAACATGATTCCGTACGGGTCGTACGAAAGAAAGTCGCCGACCACGTCGTACTGGCCACCCTTGCCCGCATTCTCGGCAATGAGGCCGTACAGCAGCACGTCGTCCGTCGCGAACGCGTCGGCGCCGCCATTCGCGACGAGCGCGAAACCCTGCGCATGGTCCGGCACCACCTGTAGCTGGATCCCGAGCCGGAACTTGTCGTTCAGGTCGCGCAGCGCCTTCTCGTTGGTCGTACCGGCCGTCACCGCGACTTTCTTGCCCGCGAGGTCGCGGAACGAGCGGATCGGCGCGCCGCGTTTCACCATCACCTTCGTGCCGGCCACGAAGATGACCGGCGAGAACGCCACGCGTTTCTGGCGCTCGAGGTTGCTGGTCGTGGAGCCGCATTCCAGATCGACTTTCCCGCTGACCACCGCGTCGATGCGGGTGTCGGACGTGACCGGCACCCAGCGGATCGTCAGGCTCCGGTTGATCGCATCCTCGATCGACGACACGAGCGCCTTGCATAGCTCGATCGAATAGCCGATCGGCTGGTTGCGCGCGTTCAGGTACGAAAACGGTATCGACGCGTCGCGATAGCCGAGCGCGATCGTCCCGCTGCCGCGCACCTTCGCGAGCGTGCCGGTCAGTTGGGCCGGCGCGAACGGCTCGACGCGCGGCAGCGTCGAAGGCGCATCTTCCGCGCGCGCGGTCGCGCCCGTCGCAAGCAGGCCCGCGAGCGCGAGCGCACGCCAGAATCGCTGCATCTTCATCGCCGGGCCTCCGTCAGACTTCCGTCGGATGTGCGATCGTCGCTTCCTGTTCCGCTTCGATGCGCGCCGCGTTGGCTTCGGCTTCCGCTTCCGACAGGAGCTGGCCTTCCCATTTCGCGACCACCGCGCTCGCGATCGAGTTGCCCACCGCATTGGTGGCCGAGCGGCCCATGTCGAGGAACGTGTCGACGCCGAGAATCAGCAGCAGCCCGGCCTCCGGAAGCCCGAACTGGTGCAGCGTGGCCGCGATCACGACGAGCGATGCGCGCGGCACGCCGGCCATCCCCTTCGACGTGAGCATCAGGACCAGCAGCATCGTGATCTGCGTGCCGAGCGACAGGTGCATGTTGTACGCCTGCGCGATGAACAGCGACGCGAACGTGCAGTACATCATCGAGCCGTCGAGGTTGAACGAATAGCCCATCGGCATCACGAAGCTCGAGATCTTGCGCTTCACGCCGAAGCGGTCGAGCGCATCGAGGATCTTCGGGTACGCGGCTTCGGAGCTGGCCGTCGCGAACGACAGCATGAACGCTTCCTTGATCAGCACCAGCAGCTTGAACACGCGCGGCCCGAGGAACACGAGCCCCGCACAGACGAGCAGTGCCCAGAGCAGGAACAGGCTCACGTAGAAGTCGCCCATGAACACCGCGAACTTCAGCAGTACCGACAGCCCGTTGACCGCGACGGTCGCGGCCATCGCGGCCATCACCGCGAGCGGCGCGAGCTTCATCACGTAGCCGGTGATCTTGAGCATCACGTGCGACAGCTGGTCGATCGCGGCGATGAGGACCTTGCCGCGGTCGCCGAGTGCGGCGAGCGCGACGCCGAAGAACATCGAGAACACGACGATCTGCAGGATCTCGTTGTTCGCCATCGCCTCGGCGAACGACTTCGGCACCATGTGGCCGACGAAATCCTTCAGCGTGAACTTGGACGTCGCGAGGTTCGCGGAGGCGCCGATGTCCGGCAGCGGCAAGCCGAGATTGTCGCCGGGCCGCAGCAGGTTCGCCATCAGCAGCCCGAGCAGCAGCGAAACCAGCGACGCGGTGATGAACCAGGCGATCGATTTCGCGAACACGCGTCCGACCGACGCCGCGTCGCCCATGTGCGCGATGCCGACGACCAGCGTGGAGAAGACGAGCGGCCCGATCACCATCTTGATCAGGCGCAGGAACACGTCGGAGACGAGCGAGATGTACCCGGCGACTTCGGCGGCGGCCTTCTTGTCCGGAAAGCTCGTGAAGACCATGTAGCCGATCGCGATGCCTGCCACCATCGCGATCAGGATCCAGACGGCTGCAGCATTCTTTTTGCGCATCGTGAGCCTCCCATGCAGCGGTTTCGCAATCGGGGGATGGAAGGACGATACAGGACCAGAATGACGATGAACAGTGCAACCGGGTTCGGGTTTGCGCTAGCGCCGGGTGATGGCCGGTCCGGGCGACGGCGATTGCACCGGTGGCGCTTCGTGCCCGACGCCGGTGCAACCCGATGCCGGTTTGTGCGGAGCAGCACGTCGCCTGTATGAAGGCCGCCGCATTGCGACGACCGGCGCCGCGCGTTTCGCCCCGGTCATGCGCACGGAGATCCCGCTGCCTCGTGCTGAAATCGCGGGCCTGCGCCACGCACCGGACGATCCCGGCGGTCGGCGAATGCGCGCGTTGCGCGCGGCGGCCCACGGTTTTCGATCAGCCGGCCGGCGCGACCGATGCACCCGTGATGCCGTGCCGGCGCAGCGAATCGGCGACGAAGCCGGACGCCTTCATGTCTTCCACGAATGCGTTCAGGGCCGCCGCGGCCGCGTCGCCGCGGCTCTTCGGCACGCCCATCGCCTGCCGGATCACCATGAAGCGCTCGTCGAGCAGGTGCAGGCCGGGTGTTTTCGCGGCGTCGGCTTCGAGCTGCTGCTTCACGCCGGCCGCCACCTCCAGTTGCTGCTCGACGAACGTCGACACGACGGCTTGCGACGTCGGCGCGCGCACGATCCGCGCGGCTTTCAGTTCGCGGGTGAGGAACAGGTCGTACGCGCTGCCGTTGCCGACGGCCACGCGGTTGTGCGGCTGGTCGACGTCCGCGTTGGTGCGGATCGGCGAGGCGTCGGGAACGAGATAGAAGCCTTCGATCAGCACGTACGGCGCGGTGAACGCGACCGTTTCGCCGCGCAGCGGATCGACCGCGAAGAAGCCGAAATCGGCGCGCTCGTCGGTCAGCGCCTGCACCGATTTGCCAGCGGCGTCGAACACCACGAGTTCCAGGTCGGCCGACAGGCGCTCGGCGAAGGCGCGGGCGAGGTCGATCGAGACGCCGAACGGTTCGCCCGTCGCCGGGTCGCGGTTCGCGAGGATCGGGTTGCCGAGGTTGATCGAGGCGCGGAGCTTGCCGGTGGGCGTGAAGGCGGAGACGACAGCGGGAGCGATGGGCATGAGCGGACTCGCGGGAGGCATGGGGTCGGTCGGGTGACGGACGCGCGACGGTGCGTCGATGCTGAGCTTATCACCGGACGTCGTGGATCGCATGTGCGGGCGTGCCTGCGCGGAGACGACGAGACGTCGAGTCGGCCCGCGGCCTTCATGGGCGGTCGCTGCATCCTGTCACCGGGCTGCACACGTATCCGCAGGGGAAGCGGACGCCGGACGGCGAGCAACATGCGATCAACGCAGGCTGCAGCATGATCGGCAACGACAACGAGGCGCTTCTGTCGGCGGCGCGTGTCGGGCTGGGGATTCTCGCGCGCGGCGACTGCCTGATGATGCAGGACATCGACACCGGCAATCCGACGAGCGTGCTGCCGTGCCGGTGCCGGCTCACCCCTGCACGCTGAGCGCCTTCTCGAGCGCGGCAATCAGCTTGAACGCATCGCCGCGCGCGATCAGAAACCCGCGGCTGGTGTACTCGCACCCGAAGGCATAGAAGCTCGGCAGCAGTGTCACCATGTCGTTCTGCCGATCGAAATCGACTTCGCATTTCGTCAACGGGAAGAACGGAAGCGCGTCGGCCGGCATGTTGTACACGATGGGCTCCTAGTACATTTTCCGGGGCGGAAGCAGGCGCTTCGTCTGCAAGCGCTGTCGGGCAACGGCGCTGGCCTTTTTTCGCTTGCGCTCCGTCGTGGGCTTCTCATAGCTCGTGCGACTGCGCAGCTCGCGAATCAGCCCGGTTTTCTCGATGTCGCGCCGGAATCGCCGCAGTGCGACATCGATCGGTTCGTTGAGCTTCGGCGTAATTGTCGTCATGTAGATCCTGTCTGGAAAGCGGTTGGAACGGAAGGCTAGCCGAGCCGTGTCATGACGGCGCTGGCTATCTCGTCGGATTCGAATTCCGAATAGCCTGCTCCGATCGATAGCGCACGTACCGCCATGAACATGTGGAGCTCCGGTTGATGGCACATCGCTGAATCGGCGATTCCGGCGGGCACGGCGGTGTCGAGCCGGGTGACTTCACGCCGTCTGATCAAGCCGAGCAGTTCGTCGATGATCATTTCGACCTCCAAAATACCGAAAAAGTGTATGGCATTGACGAGCCGCGTCAGCTCGCGTTGGCGAAGAATCCCTGTTTGCCGCGATTGTCGTCGATGATGTTCTCGGCATAGCGGACCGACGCACGACGCGCGTCACCGGCGTTGTCGAAGGGGGACGTGTCGCGCAATCTGAAGGTCTGGCTCTGCGTCAGCGTATCGGTGGTGCCGCGCAGGCAAATCTTGACTGCCGCGTCGAACCCGGCGTCGTAGTTGTGCGGGCAGCCATGCGGCGCGGCCACGTGAGAGTAAATCAGTGGATAAATCTCGAATCCACGATAGACGTGCATGCTCATGACGAACTCCTGGCGTTCGGCCACGACGAGTCGCATGGGCGAACACATCCGGCCTGTACTTCCGTTGTGGGACGGGCCAGTGGGTGAAGGGGACAACGTTGCAGCGCGAAGGCGGGGCGATGCAGCAAGCGGGCGGGTGGAGGGGCGAACGGCCAAAGGACGGCTGATCGCGCGGATGGACCCATCATACGCGCATCGTTTGCCGAGCGGTCGATTTATTCGGTGGCCGCAAGTACGCAGCGGCACGCCCGGCGACGACGTCAGAGCGTCGTCAGCAAATGCAACTGACGTTCGGTCTCGTCGCCCGCGACCAGCGAAAAGAACCCGGTCTCGCGACGTTCGACTACCGTGAGCCCCTCGCTGTCGGAGAAGACGTTCCACGCGCTGTCGTCGACATGCGCGATCGCGCCGCGCGTGCGCGCGAATGCCAGCAATAGCGGACTCGCCTGGCGGCGCAGCACTTGACGATCCGAATTCAGCACATACGGTGGCCAGCCGGCCCGAAGGACGAGATAGTAAGGAATGGAGCCGGGATCGATTGTCATTGGAGCGGTTTCGTAGATGGGCCTGCGTTTGCCGCCCGGCTGCATTCGGAACGGCGGCGGGGAAAGCGTGCGATGGAGTGACGGGCGTTCGCCGTGATGTGTGTTCAGTCTATGCGTTGAACCGCTCGATTCGCAGGATATCGTAACGATCCCGTGCGGGGGCGATTGCGTATCCGGTTTCGGTCGGCGTGCGCGTTGCGGTCCGGCGACGAGAGCGATCCGGTCGTCAGGTGCGGCGCGCGCGCCACGCGTCGAGTGGGGCTTCCGGCTGACGAAACGTTGTAGCGATATCTACTGAATTGCAGTGTTCGTGACGGCCCATTATGCTGCCTTCATGAATCCGGTCCCGACTTCCTGGCTCCTGTTGATCGTCAGTCTGCCGACTGCCGGCGCGACCGCGCGCATGCGCATCTGGCGTACCGTCAAGGCGCTCGGCTGCGGCGCACTGCGGGACGGCGCTTACCTGTTGCCCGCGCATGCCGAGCAGGCGGCGCAGTTGCGTAACCTCGCCGACGAGGCCCGTAACGGCGAAGGGCAGGCGTGGTTGCTGGATGTCCGTGCGGACGACCCCGCGGACGAAGACGCGTACAAGGCGCTGTTCGATCGCGCGGCCGATTACACGGGCTGGCTCGCCGAGCTTTCGGAGGCTCGCAAGACGCTGCCCGAACTGGCGGCAGCCGATCTCAATCGCATGCAACGCCGCCACGCTCGCACGTACGAGGCCATTCGACGCATCGATTTCTTTCCTGGTGAAACCTCGCTGCGCGCGGATGCGCAATGGCGGGACTTCACCGCCGCGATCGAAGCGTTGCGCTCGCCCGGCGAGCCGCATGCCGCCCAACGCGGCATTCCACGCCGCGACCCTGCGCAGTATCAGGGCAGGCTGTGGGCGACGCGCCGTCACCTGTGGGTGGATCGCGTCGCCAGCGCGTGGCTGATTCAGCGTTTCATCGATCCGCATGCACGCTTCGTGTGGCTGGACAACCTCGCCGATTGCCCGCCCGACGCGCTCGGTTTCGATTTCGACGGCGCGCCGTTCACGCACGTGGGCGACCGCGTGTCGTTCGAGGTACTGGTCGCCAGCTTCGGGCTCGGCGACAACGACGGACTCGTCCGGCTGGGCGCCATGGTGCATGCGCTGGATGTGGGCGGCGCGACCGTGCCGGAAGCCGGCGGGTTCGAGGCCATTCTCGCCGGTGCCCGAAAGCGTCTCGCCGACGACGATGCGCTGTTGACGGAGATCGGCGCCGTACTCGATTCGTTGTACGTGCATTTCCGCGGCAACCGCCAACCCTGACCTTGTTGCTCGCCCGAACATGAACACACATCGCGACCGCCCGGCTTATACGTTGTGGCAACTGATCAGGTACTTCGCGTGGCTCGGCGCGACGGGTTTCGGCGGACCGGTCGCGCTCGCCGGCTACATGCATCGCGATCTCGTGGACACGCGTCGATGGATCGCCGACGCGGACTACAAGGAAGGCCTGGCGCTCGCGCAACTCGCGCCGGGCCCGCTTGCCGCGCAACTGGCGATCTATCTCGGCTACGTGCACTACCGCATCGTCGGCGCGACGCTGGTCGGGATCGCGTTTGTGCTGCCGTCGTTCCTGATGGTGGTCGGGCTCGGCTACGCGTACACGCGATTCGGCGGCCTGACGTGGATGCAGTCGGTGTTCTACGGTGTCGGCGCGGCGGTGATCGGCATCATCGCGATCAGCGCGCGCAAGCTGACCGCGAAAAGCATCGGCCACGACAAGCTGCTGTGGGCGATCTATCTCGCGCTGGTCGCCGTGACGGTGATCACCGAATCGGAAGTGGCGTGGCTGTTTCTCGCGGCGGGCCTGCTCGTCTGGTTCACGCGCGCGCCGCCCAGGTGGCTACGCCAACGGCGCGTCAATGCGGCGATGGTGTTGCCCGTCTCCGCCACCGGCGCGTGGCTCGGTATCGTCGACTGGCCGCAGCTCGCGCAACTTGCCGCGTTCTTTGCGAAGGCCGGCGCGTTCGTGTTCGGCTCGGGGCTTGCCATCGTGCCGTTCCTCTATGGCGGCGTCGTCACCGAGCACCATTGGCTCAACGAGAAGCAGTTCGTCGACGCCGTGGCGGTCGCGATGATCACGCCGGGCCCGGTCGTGATCACGGTGGGCTTCATCGGCTATCTGGTGGCCGGGCTGCCCGGTGCGTGCGTGGCGGCTGCCGGCACGTTCCTGCCGTGCTATCTGTTCACGGTGTTGCCGGCCCCGTACTTCAAGAAGTACGGCAGGCTGCCGGCGATTCTGGCGTTCGTCGACGGCGTGACGGCCGCGGCCGTCGGCGCGATCACGGGGTCGGTGATCGTGCTGGCCCGACGTTCGATCGTCGATGTGCCGACCGCGTTGGTGGCGCTCGCGACGATCGTGTTGCTGGTCAGGTTCAAGAAGCTGTCGGAGCCGGTGGTCGTGGGCGGAGCCGCCGTGCTGGGCCTGATCGTGTATCCGCTGTTGCATCACTGACCGTGGAGGCCGCCATGCAATGGATTACGCGACAACGTCCGAAAATCGACCGGGTGGCGTGTCCCTGGCTCATTGCCCGGTTCATCGACGAGACCCCCGAATTTCTGTACGTTGCGCCGGCCGACGTGCTGCGGATCGCCGACGAGACCGGTGCGATTCCGTACGACATTCCGGGGGTGGAGCTGACGCACGTCGGCGAGCAATGCAGCTTCGATGCGTTTCTCGACAAATATGGTCTGGCCGACGATCGCGCGTTGCAGCACATGGCCCGCATCATTCGCGGCGCGGATACGTCGCGACTCGATCTGACGCCGCAGTCCAGCGGGCTTTATGCCATCTCGCTCGGGCTGTCGGACATGTTTTCCGACGATCACGACATGCTCGAACATGGTCTCGTCATGTACGACGCGCTGTATGCGTGGTGCCGGCATTGCCAGGCAGAAGGCCATGCGTGGCCGCCGAAGATGGCGGAGTGACGAGCGGGAAAGCGGGGATGCGTGCAGACGACCGGCGTGGCCGCCGGTCGGCTCGCTAGACGGACGAAACAAAGCCCGCGAGGCGCGGGCTTTTCGTCAACAGTTGCCTTTCTTGGCCTGTCCCGGCGGACAGAATCCATTTCCCGGCCCGCCTTGCGGCGCGACCACGACCGGCGCGCCAGGAACATAGGCGACGCACCCGCCGAGCGCGCCCACCATGCTCGCCGCTGCGAGCAATGCGATCACCCCTTTTTTCACTTCGTTCTCCCGTTGGAAGGAAAGGGCCGTTCGGCCCTTTCGATGATGCCGTCAGCGCGTCAGAAACTGAAGTTGACGTTGGACTGACTGGTCGTTGCGTTGACGTTTGCCGATTGGGTCGCGCCCGATGCCGCGTCGGCCTCGATCGTATATTGACCCGCGGCGGCCGGCGCCGCGGCCAGCGCGACCGGCAGCGAACCCGAGTAGGTGCCGACGATCGGTGCGGCAGCGGGCACGGACAGCGAATAGGCGCCGGTGTCCATGTTCGCGTTGATCGACGTGATCTCGTAGGCGTTCGCATCGATCGTCTGCAGCGCACGCACGAAGGCGTTCGCGCTCGCCGTCACCGTACCGCCGACGGTGCTCATCGTCGAGGCCGGCAGCGTGATCGGCGCGTTCGACGCCGACACCGCCGTGGTCGTGTTCACGACCACCGGAACCGAGCGGACGATGCCCGATGCGAAGTGGTTCTGCACGATCACGACATCGTAATTGCCCTGCGTCGAACTCTGGATCAGCGGCGACAGCACGAACTTGCCGGAACTGTCGGCCACCGTGCCGCGGACGACCTTGCCACCTTGTTCGGCATAGACGGTCGCGCCGGCTTCGGCCGCTGCGACGTAACCGGAAATCGCACCGCTCACGACGGTCGGAATCGCGGTGACGACGGGTTTCAGCGCATACGAGCCGTTGCCGCGCTGGACGATCGACTTGCAGGCGTTGAAGTCGAGCACGAGATCGACCAGCGTATTGGGCTGAACCGTGAACGGCTGGATGATCTTGTAGCCGCTTTGCGTCGCGCTCGGCGTCGCGAGCGCCTGTTCGGTGCCGCCGGTCGGGACGACCGAGTTCGCGAGCGTGTTGCCCTGGTTCTGCGCGAGCACCAACCGAACTTGCTGATACTGGCCGGCGGGCAGCGCGGTCTGGCCGAGATCGGCGAGCACGCCGTTGGTCAGCGACAGCAGGTCGATCTTCTGCGGCGTCGCGAGGGAAACGGTCGACCAGCCACCGTCGTTGTCGGCGGCGTTCGCGTTGGCGTTGACGCGGACTTGCGAAACGGTGACGTACACATGGTCGAAGCCGCACGATGGCGCATCCGTCATCGCGACGTGCAGCGTACCGGTTTGCGTGCCGCCACCGTCGTCGCCGCCGCCGCAACCTGCAAGGACGAATGGTACGAAGGCGGCGCACAGGGCGCTCTTGATGATGTTGTTCATATGTCACCCCCAAGTGGGATCGTTATTGTGGGTGACGGAAGAATAGCGAGGCGGCAGCCTACTATTTGGGAATCTTTGAAACCGACGGTAACAATTTGTTCGATCCGTCAATTTTTACCGGGATTGATGTCGCTTCGGATGGCCCGGGCCGGGTGGCGGCGGGCAATTACGTCGTACGGCATGGCCGCACGTTCTTTCGTCGTATGTTTGTATCGCCAGGGGCACGGGGACTCATGGAGCGGCGAGAAATTGCCTGGGCGGCGCGAGTGTGCCCGCCCGGGATGTATCGGGATGAAGTCGACCATCAGGGCAAGCCGGCCGGCTGTAACACTGAGTTGTCGGCAAAGCAGGGCCGTTCGCGACGGCAATCTGGCAAGATGCACCGACTGACTGGATACAGGGTGTCCCATGCATATCGCGATCGTGACCTTCCAGGGCTTCAACGAGCTCGACTCCCTCATTGCGCTCGGCGTGCTCAATCGAATCAGGAAGCCGGGCTGGCGGGTAACCCTTTCTTGTCCGGAGCCTGCCGTCACCTCGATGAACGGGGTGACCGTGCAGGCGCAGTCAACGTTGGCGGACGCTTGCACGGCCGATGCCGTCCTCATCGGCAGCGGTATGCAAACCCGCCAGGTCGTCAATGACGCGGCACTGATGGCGCAGCTCGAGTTCGACCCTGCCCGGCAGCTCATCGGCGCGCAATGTTCGGGCACGTTGGTTCTGGCGAAGCTCGGCTTGCTCGGCAACATCCCGGCCTGCACCGATCTCACGACCAAACCGTGGGTGCTCGAGGCGGGCGTCGACGTCCTGGATCAGCCATTCTTCGCTCGAGGCAACGTCGCCACGGCGGGTGGCTGCTTTGCTTCGCAGTATCTGGCCGCGTGGCTCATCGCGCGCCTGGAAGGCGAGGACGCCGCGCGCAGCGCGCTGCACTACGTCGCGCCGGTCGGGGAGAAGGACGAGTACGTTTCACGCGCGCTGACGAACATCAAGCCCTACTTGGGGTAGCTCGACGAGCAATGACGCCGCCTCCATCGCAGCAAGCCGGGCGCGGCGGGTTGACGGGCCGCTGTGGTGTTCCTCACGGGAGGCGTCGGCGACGACGATTCGCGCCGGTCAGGCTGGATAGCGGTTGATGCGCGATCAACCCGGCCCGTCGCTCGCTGCCGCGAGCAGCGGCACGACCAGATCGCTGATCGGCGTCGGAATGCCGTGGGTGCGTCCGTACCGCTGCACGACGCCATTCCGGCAGTCCCACTCGAGGGGGCGGTTGCCCTGTCGGTCGGCAAGAATCGACGTACCCAGATCGGGTGGAAAGCCATGGAATCCATCGACGATTTCCTGCGGCACGTCATCGCCCAGCTTCGCGCCCTCCGCACGCGCGACCTCGAGACATTCCCGCAGGTAGGCGAGCGCCAGGGCCGTGATGTCGCTGCGCGAGAACATGCCGGCGCGGCGGCCGGTCAGCACCATGAGTCCCGCCACGGCATTCTGCAAAAGCTTTCGCCACGCGAGCGAGATGAAATCCTCCGCGACCTCGGGCGAGCAGCGCGTGCCGCGTAAAGCCGACACCACCACATCGCTCGCCGGCGTATCGGGCAGCGTGAGCCGGGGCTTGCCCCGCAGCCACACCGACGCGTCCGGTTCGCGTTGCGCCGGAAACCAGACGACCGACGGCACCACCGCGGCGCCGGCCGCATACGGTGCGAACGCGGTCTTTTGCTCGACACCGTTTTGCAGCACGCAGACGACGGTATTCGCATCGCATAGCGCGGTGATCCAGGGTGCGGCGCTCGCCACCTGCGTCGCCTTGACCGCGACGAAGACAAGATCGACCCGTTCGTTGATCGCGTGCGGATCGGTCAGTACGGGCCCGGGCACGACGATCTCGCCGCCATCGAAGCGCAACGTCAACTGCGCGTGCGCCGAGCGGCCGCAGATCACCGGCGTGCGGCCGGCTTCGTGAAGGGCGGCGGCGACCGTCGTTCCGATCGCGCCCGG
Organism: Burkholderia sp. 9777_1386; assembly: GCF_015712265.1. Lineage (NCBI taxonomy): Bacteria > Pseudomonadati > Pseudomonadota > Betaproteobacteria > Burkholderiales > Burkholderiaceae > Burkholderia > Burkholderia sp. 9777_1386. The sequence continues at coordinate 342,948 of NZ_JACCQB010000001.1, forward strand.
ACCGACGAGGGCGACGCGCGGGTGGGGGGATTTCGTCATGGTGTTCGTCCTGTCGAGTCGTTTGCCAGATGCGGGCGCAGTGCGAGCGCGAGCGGGAAAATCGCGACGGCGGTCAACGCGGTCGCATACGTGGCGCCGTGCACACCGATCCTGTCGCCCAGAAAACCGTAGAGCACGGGCGATATCGCGCCCGATGCGATCGTTCCCGTATAGAAAATCGCGAATGCGCGCTCGGTGTGCTCGGGCGCGGACATCTCCGGAACGGTGCCGTACAGCACCGACGAGGTGCCGTTCAGCATCATGCCCAGAATCGGCAGCAGCACCATGGCCGGCGCCAGCGGGAGATACATCACCGCGACGATGCATGCCGCCGTACCGCCCTCCGTGAACAGCACTGTACTGACCATACCCATGCGCGCGCCGAGCCACCCGCACATGAACTTGCCGGCCGCGCCGCCGATGAAAACGAGTGCAAGAGCCGTTCCCAACAGCTGAGGCGAGACCCCCTTTGCGTTGAGCAGGAAAGGCAGGAAGGTGAGGAGTCCCATGCGTACGGCCGTATCGAGCACGCCGATGGAAAACAGCGCGGCGAATCCGCTTGCTCCGGTGCCACTGCGTTGAGTGGACGCTCGTACCTTGGCTGTCGTCTTCGCGGCGGCGCCGCGTGGCACGGCGGGAAACCACAACGCGATGACGGCAGCCACGACGCAGCCCAGTCCGGCGACGATCCATAGCGCGTGGCGCCACGGCATCAGGGTCACGAGCAGCGAAATGGCGGCCGGCAGCGCGGATTTCCCCAGATCGCCGGAAAAGTTGTAGATGCTCAGCGGGCCCCGCGCGTCGCGCCCGTAGAGGCGCGACACGGCGCCCGACGCGATCGGATGCTGCGTGCTCGATCCGCCGCCCGAAATCGCCAGCGCCACGCCCAATCCGAGCAGGCCGCCCGACAGGCCCGCGATCGCATAGCCGAGCGCGGCGAGCAACGTACCGAGTGCGAGGGTCGTGCGGCTGCCCAGACGCTGGGCAAGCCGCCCGGCAGACAACTGCAGCGTCGCCATCGTGCCGGCGTAGATGCCGCGCAGGATCGCCAGCGCCGCAAAGTCGAGCCCGAATTCCGACTGCCACACGGGTAGCAACGCATAGATCATGTCCGTATAGCCATCGTGCATCGCGTGTGCAATGCAGGATAGCCATAGCACGCGCCGTCGGGATGGCGCGGTTTCCGACATGACGGGTGGGGAAAAAACCGGCAGGCGCATCGTCGTTCGCTCCGTGCGAGCGGGTCATGGAAGCCGCGCGCGGTATCGTTTTCAGGCTCGATGGGTGAATTTTATGGCTGACGGGACAGCCATTTCAACTGAGCTAAAATCGCGTCAATGGAGAGAAAAAGTCACGTCATGAACGAGAGCCGGGATGCTGCGACGCACCGCGGGGAGTTGCCTCCGCTCAATGCGCTGCGCGCGTTCGATGCGGTCGCGCGGCACGGCAGCTTCGCGGGGGCCGCGGCGGAACTGCATGTCACCCACTGGGCCGTCGGCAAGCAGATCCGGTTGCTGGAGGACTGGTTCGGCCTGCCGTTGTTCGACCGTCGTCCGCGCGGTGTCGTGCTGACCGACGAAGGGGCCGCGTTGCTGAACGACGTCAGCCACGCGTTCGAGCGCCTCGGCACCGCGGTGGTGCGGCTGCGCCACAACACGTTCACGCAGCGGATATCGGGGGTCGTGCGCGTGAATGTGCCGATGAGCTTCGCGCTTTGCTGGCTGCTGCCGCGGCTCGCCGATTTTCACGCGCGGTATCCCGACATCGACGTCAGGGTGTCGACGACCTCGCGCAAGCTGCGCTATGTCGCCGACGCTTTCGATATCGGCGTGCGTTCCGGTCCCGAGCAAGGCGCGGGCGTCGTATCGCGCCCGTTGATGCCCGACCTGCGCGTGCCGGCCTGCAATCCGGCCTTGCTGCGCCAGCATCCGATACAGAGCGTGGCCGACCTGCGTCATCACACCCTGCTGCATTCGGCCACGACGCGCTCCGCGTGGTCGCACTGGTTGAAGGAAGCGGGGGCTGCCGATCTGCGGGCGGCGCGCCATGTCGAATTCGATCACGTGAATCTTCAGCTCGGCGCGGCCATCGAGGGGCTCGGCGTCGCGCTGGCGTCGCTGCCGCTGATCGGGCGCGATCTCGCCGAGGGGCGCCTCGTGTGTCCCATCGCAGCGCCCGTATGGCGTGCCGACGACTACATGCTGGTGACGAACGCCGATCGCGCCGACGAGGCGGCGGTGTCCGCGTTCGAGGAATGGATGGAAGGCATGGCGAGCCAGGAGGGTGGCTAGGCTCGCCGGTCAGATCGGGCGGCAAGGGGCGACGAAACTGGCGGAAGCCTTCGTCGCCGGCGTCGTGCGCCCACTCGTCCGGACCGGCGAGTCGGCGATCAAAAGCCGTGGAACATGCCGATGTTGACCTGCACTTGGTTGCCGCCCGACGAGGTGTTGCCAAAGTCGGCAGCCGACGCCTGCGCGCCCTTCGCGTGAACGTAGGCCCCCATCGCGTACAGCGCGGTACTCTTCGACAGCGAGTACGTGGCACCCAGCGACACCTGGTTGATCGAAGCCATCGTGCGACCTTCGGCCGCTTGCTTGGGCGTGGCCGCGGAACCGTACACATACGTGTAGCCGGTCGCCAGCGACAGCGCCGGCGTGACCCGGTACTGCAGCAGCGCCCCCAGCACGTTGAAGTGGATCGAAGGCTGGCCATCGTTGCCGTGGTACTGGGCGTTCGAGTAGCGCAGGCCGGCCGTGTACGGCCCTACCTGGTATTGCGCGGCGATTTGCGCGATGCCCGCGCTCTTGAACGCATTGCCGCCGTTGTAGCCCGAACTCGGATAGCCGAGCGCACCCCCGAAACTCGGTTGTGCCGTTGCGTTCAACCAGCCGTTCTCGCCCTGGTTGACCGCACGAAAGTAGCCGCCGGCGACCGTCAGGCCGCCTTGAGCGTAGGTCGCGGCCGCCGACCACGATTGACCCGAACCCGTTGCGCCGGCCACGCCGCCGAACGAGTACGCGCCTTCAGCCTGGAAGCCGTGGATGATCGGCGAAATGTACTTCACGGCGTTGTTCTGGTTCGTCGTGTTGTCGTTGTTGTCGACGTCGCCCGGGGTCGAGAAGGTCGATGCCGAAATGACGTCGCCCGTCAGGGCCTGAACCATCTCCGTCACGGCGTCGAGCTGGCGCCCCATGCGCAGTGCGCCGTACTGTTCGGACGCGAGGCCGACGTAAGCCTGGCGGTTGAACAGCGAACGCGTGGTGCCGATCGGCCCTTGGCCGCCGATGCCGCCGGTGCCGATGTTGAAACCATTCTCGATCTTGAATACCGCCTGGAGACCGCCCCCGAGATCCTCTTGCCCCCTGAGGCCCCACTTGTTCGAACCGGCGGCGCCGCCATCGAGGCCGAACCGGCTGTGACCATTGATGTTCGACGTATAGCCGATGCCCGCATCGAGCATGCCATACAGGGTGACCGACGACTGCGCCATTGCTGCCGACGATGCTGCGAAGGCGGCAACCGCGATAACGCTGATGTTGATTTTCTTGTTTTTCATCTGCATTTCACTGTCAGGAGTGGGTTTCGGGATGGGTTGAAACGGCTTTGTTGTATTCGAATGCAGGTGACGCGCACGGCTTGCGCATCGTTTCGGTCGCGACGGTCAGCGTCGTATTCGCCACAGCGGCGGACCAGATTCACTCATTTCGTGATCCTTACAATCTTGTGTGGAGAACGCCGTATTGCCCGAGCGATCCGGCACCCGCTCGATTGGAACGATCGTGGTGCCACGACGTGAACGAAAGCTGCTGCCTTGCTACGTTGTCGCTTCAGCCGTGCTGCCGCGGCGCGCGCCACGCCCCTGCAACGTGGTCGCACTTTGCAGGTGGAAAAACCATATCAGGAACATAAATTCCCGTCAAAATTAGTTTGATATAAGTTAATCTCGTTTGATGACCTCGCGCCTTACGGAGTTTCCCTTATAGGAACTGCCATCAGGGCGACGTGCTGTCGACGTCCGCGCCATCATGCCGATGATCTCGACAAGGGCAAGCGAATGCGCGCTATGTGGCGGAGGACGATATCCGGCTGAAAGGGGCGACAATCGGGGGCGGAAAGTACCGGTCGGCAGATCTCGCTGATTGCGCGGCGCCGGTCGAATGAGGTCCGTTCGAGAAGCCGAAAGCCATCGCGGAAAATCGGTCACCAAGCGTGGTGCTCGGTAACCGGTCCATTTGCGCGTCGATTGCGATAATCGAAACGGATAAGGAGATTATTGAATGTTGCGCGTTAGTCGCACGTGAGCTTTCGTGTGTCGCACTGTTTTCGGATCAGCTATCAGTACCTTACAGGTTGCGATTGCGACCGAACGCCAGTCGCAGACGAAACTCAGCATTCGATCTCGCGCTGCATTAGATAGAATTTCATGTCGTCGCGGCCCTGCATTGAAATCGGCACCGGATCGCGATTAAAGCCGAGCATTTCGTAGAATCGATACGCCGACTCGCGGGCCGTGCACCACAGCAGCGTGCCATGCTGTTCGCGTACATGGCGAAGGGAGAGATTGACCAGCAGGCGTCCGAACCCCAGCCCGCGTACTGACGGATGGACGGCCATGCCGCGCAGGCGCCAGGCCCCGGCGTTCGAAACGCCGGATTGTGCTTCTTTACACACCGATGCCACGGCAACGATCGTATCGTTATCGCGAACGGCAAAATGCGTTGTCGTGGGGGCGAGATCGCCGTGTAAAGCACTTCCTTCCTCATCTCCCGCCATCAGGATGGCGGCCCTGAGGGGATAGGTTTCTTCCGCACGGACGGCACAGATGGTAAAGCGCACATCTTGTGAAATCATATAATTATCGGCTCTTTTCGTGACGCAGATTTTCTTGCAGTTCTCTTTCGGTATACCCACTCGCAAAATTAGCAGTTGCCGGATATTGCCGGTAAGGGTAATTTCCTATCCGCCACTTCTTTTCCAATCATACGCTAACTGCGATCACAGATGACGTCGAAAGTCTCGACAGATGCAGAGCTTGCCTACGACGAGATCCGATCGAGGATCTTTGACGGCCGCCTTGCGCCTGGACAGAAAGTATCTCACCGCGGCCTGTCCGACGAACTGGGTTTCGGCCAAATGCCGGTGCGCAGCGCATTGCATTTGCTCGAATCCGAAGGGCTGGTCGTCGTCATCGAAAAGAGTGGAACCTATGTTGCCTCGCCCACGACGAGCGATCTCCGCGAAATTTTTGAAATGCGGCTGGCGCTGGAGAGTACCGCGGCGTTTCTTGCCGCGAGATCGGGCGTCACGCCGGGTCTTTGCGAGGCGGCGGGGAAGATGCGGGAACTGATCGACCGGGACGTCGCGGACATCATGCTCGAGCAACGTATCGGCTGGGTGTTTCATCAAGAGCTGTTCGCTGCCGCACGGAACGTTCGAATCTCGTCGGCGTATGGTTTGTTGCGGGCCCAGACGCTCGCCTTGAACGAACTCCCGCGTGGCGACGCCGAAACCGTCCGGCGCGGCACGATCGAGCATCTGCACATCTTTCAGGCAATCGAAGCGAACAACGGCGAGCTGGCGCGTCAGCACATGTGGAACCACATCGTTGACGGTACGCCGGCACGGATAAAACTGCTAAAGGCGCGGCATGAACACGAAAAATAAAGGGCTTTCCCTCCCGATGCAAATGCTTGGCGGACTTGTCCTGGGCGCCGCTTGCGGCGTGCTTGCACCGGGCTTTGCCGCGAAGCTGGGCTTCTTGAGCACGATGTTCGGCCACGCGATCAAGATGGTCGTGATGCCGTTGATCTTCCTGTCGGTCACGGTCGGTGTCTTTCGCGCGGGCAAGCTTCGCGAGCAGCTTGGAAAGGTCGCGCTGTCCAGTATCGCCTTCTTCGTGTTGATGACCGGCCTGGCTGCGTCGCTCGGCCTGCTGCTCAACTTCGCATTTCGACCGGGGCTCGGTGCGAGCATGGCGCAGTCGGGATCGATGCCGGCAGCGCTCGCGTCCAGCATCGACTGGACGAAGTTTCTCGTTGACCTGATTCCCGCGAACATCGTTGCGGCGCTCGCCGCGGGGAATTCTCTGCCGGTGCTCGTTTTCGGCGTCATTTTCGGCGCGGCATTGGCGGCTGCACCGGAGCGTGCGGAGCCTGCGATCGCCGTTTTCGAGGCGCTGCTGTCGGGGCTGTTCAAGATGGTCCAGTGGGTGATCGCATGGTCGCCGCTCGCGATCTTCGCCGCGATCGCGCAACTGCTGGCGGCCAAGGGCTTTACCGGCGCGCACTCGCTCATCGAACTGCTGGGCGTGGCCTATCTCGGCATGGCGGTGCTGGCCGTCGTACTCACGATCGTCATTCGCATTGCCGGTCAGTCGCCGGTCGCCGTTCTCAGGAAGGTGAAGGAACCGCTGATCCTCGGTTTCACGACGCGTTCGTCCGAAATTACCTACCCGTTGCACCTGAAGAAGCTGGTTGAACTGGGTGTGCCATACGGCGTCGCGTCCACGATTTTGCCGCTCGCCTATATTTTCAATCGCGACGGCGCCGTGCTCTATACGGCCCTTGCGGTCGGCTATCTGGCCGACGCGTATCACCTGGCCTGGTCCTGGCCGCTGGTGATCACGATCTTGATCCTGACGATCATCACCATCGACGGAGCGGCCAATGTGCCGTCCGGGGCGATCGTCGCCATCACCATCGTCCTCACGTCGATCGGGTTGCCGGCCGATGCGGTGCTGCTGCTGTTGGGCGTCGACGCCTTTTTCGACATGGGGAGAACCGCGCTCAACGTGTACGGGAGCACGACGGCGGCCGCTGTCGCGGTGAGGCTTTCCGGTTCAGACGACATGGCCGCGGAAACCGTGACGCGTCAGGCAAGCGTGTAGGTGCTTCGGAAGCGACGGGCGGCGGGCGTTTTTCAATGTCGCGCCCGGCGAATGTCACGCATTGGGGGGCGCCCGCTCGGCCATCCAGGCGCCGCGACGAGAACAGGACTGGACGAGCGTTCGTTCTTGGCGAGTTTCAGTGGGTAGGACGACGTATTTTTTGCCGGAGAAAGATGATGGTTGGTTCAGCGTCCGCAGATTTTTTCATGCTGCGCTTAGGCACGCCGCATCCGTCGTGGACATTCACCGATGACAGCAACATGCTCGGCATCGGCGATTGCGACGGGGTGATGAGTGCCATGTTCGAACTGGATCGCAACCAGGTCGCACGGATCAGAGGCTTGGGCCAATCGGTGGGGAGAATCAGGTGTACTTGCGAACGCGGTGGCCGGGAGCTGCAGTTTTATCTCCATGGCAAACAGGTGTCGCAAGGCGTGTGGGTCGGGGTCGCGTCGGCTGATCCCGACTATCTTCCGACGGCGGCGACGATCGCAACGTGGGAAGTGCCGAATCGCGACGATGTCTTCGCGTTTCCGGGCGCGCGCGCAGACCTGATCGCCTCCGCCAGCGTGGCCTGAACTGCGATCACAGATTGTTGCTCGGGCGCGGTCCGGGACCGCTCCGATTCTCGGGACGCGGTCGTCTGACGAGCCCGTCCGTCTGTACGCGCAGGCCGTCTAATGCATGTGGTTCTGGCACGCACCAACCTCGGATCGCCAGAACCAATTTGCTGGCCAGTTCACTGGCCAGCGTTTTTTATTCCTCGAGCCGATCTCGTCGGCTCGTTTGCCGGGCGCTTATCCGGACAAACCGAAAGACCGTTTTGTTCGGGAAGTTCGTTCAGAGCGAGGCGAGCGGTTGCTGCATGACCGCTCGCTTTGCGCGCGATCCTTTATCGGGTAAGGTCAGGCAACGCTGCATCGTCGGTAGCGGCACATCAGACACTGTCCCACGCATCGCGTCAATCGCGTCAGCTCCATGCCCCTGATCTTCGTCCCCGTCACGCACGCCGACGCCGAAGCGCTCGTCGCGATCCGCATCGCCGCGATGCGCGACAGCCTCGAGCGCATCGGCCGTTTCGATCCGCAGCGTGCGCGCGAGCGGTTTCTCGCGTCGTTCGATCCGGCGCGATGCCGTTTCGTCGAAGTCGACCATTCGCGTGCGGGGTTCTACACGCTTCGCCCGAGGGCGGATCACTGGTTGCTCGACCATCTGTACATCGTGCCCGCGCATCAGGGGAAGGGCATCGGCGCCGCCGTGCTGCGCGAGATTTTTGCCGAAGCCGACGAACACCGGATGCCCGTTCACGTCGGCGCGCTGCGCGGCAGCGACTCGAACCGCTTCTACGAACGGCATGGCTTCGTGCGAACCGGCGAAGCGGAATGGGACATCTACTACCGGCGCGAACCGGGCACGGCGACGACGTAGCGCTCGCGTGATGGATTCCGAATGAAATCGACACGCACGTATTAGCGTTTCCACCAATGTGGAAAACGCGGGGCCGGCCGATGTCGCAGAGAGGGCGTGAATAATTGATCCGAGGCCGATTATGACGACATCTGCAACAAACGACCTGAATGCCGTGTCGCCCGAAACGTCCGACACCGCGGTGGCATCCGGTGAAGCGGCCCGCGTACCGTCGATCCTGCTCGTCGACGACGAACCGAACGTGCTGTCGGCGCTCAGGCGCGTATTCCGGCCCACCGGCTACGACATCGCGACGGCCGACAGCGGCGAGGCCGCGCTCGAGATCCTGGCGTCGACCGACATCGACCTGATCGTGTCCGACATGCGGATGCCGCACATGAGCGGCGCGGAATTCCTGGCGCGCGCGCGGGCGCTGTACCCTGACACGATGCGCATCCTGCTGACCGGCTATGCGGAGATCGCGTCGGTCGTGCAGGCCGTCAACGAAGGCGGCGTGTATCGCTACCTGAACAAGCCGTGGGACGATCACGACCTGCTGCTGACCATCGAGCAGGCGCTGGAGCAGCGCCGTCTGCGTCGCGAAGCGGCGCGGCTGGCGGCCCTCACCGAAGCGCAGAACGACGCGCTGCGCCGGTTCAATACCGACCTCGAAACGCAGGTTCGCGCGCGCACCGAGGAGCTCGGCCAGACCGTGATGTTTCTCGAAGCGGCGCAGAGCGACCTGAAAAGCAGTTTCACCGCGATGGTCCAGGTGTGCGCGAGCATGATCGAGCTGCGCTGCGGGGCCGCGAGCGGGCATGCGATGCGGGTCGGCGAGATCGCGCGGCGGCTCGCGCTGGCGTCCGGGATGAGCGAACTGCACGCGCAGGACGTCTATTTCGCGGGGCTGTTGCACGGCATCGGCAAGCTGTCGCTGCCGGACGAATTGCTGCACAAGCCGCTCGCGCGGATGACGACCGACGAGCACCGCGTGTTCCAGGAGCATCCGCTGCGTGCGCAGATGGTGCTGACGCCGGTCGCCCAGTTGCACAAGGTCGCGTCGATCGTGCTGCACCAGTACGAGCGCTTCAACGGCCGCGGCACGCCGGACGGGCTGGTCGGCGACGCGATCCCGGTCGGGTCGCGGATCGTCGCGATCGCGCGCGATTTCGAAGGGCTGCGCCATGGCGAAATCGGTGCGCCGCATTCGATCGAGCAGGCGATCGACGTGTTGCGTTCGCAGGCGAACGTGCGTTACGACCCGCAACTGGTCGCGCGCTTCATCGAGTTGATGCGGGATCCGGCGAGCCTCGGCATCGCGGCGTCCGTCGCGGAGATCCGGTCGGCGCAACTGCGCGAAGGGATGGAGCTCGCCGACGATCTGCGCACGCATCGCGGCGTGCTGTTGATGACGAAGGGCAGCGTGATGTCCGCGCATCAGATCGAGCTCGTGCGCCGCTTCGAGACGCGCGAGGGCACGCCGTTCGACATTCTCGTGCTGGCCCGTCCGGCCGGGCAGGCGCACGCACCCAATGGAGGGGCGCCGCCGGCCTGATATCGAAGACGACCGCGGGGCGTGCGACCGCCCGCACCGCGACGCTGCATTCAACTCGTTGCGGGCGCCCCGATCATGCATGGCATCTACAACCTTCCGCTCGTCCTGCTGTCGCTCGCGATCGCGACGCTGGCTTCCTATACGACGCTCGATCTCGCCGCGTTCATTTCGCTGCTCGACAATCCGAAGCTCAAGCGCGCGTGGCTCGGCGGCGGCGCGGCGGCGATGGGCACCGGAATCTGGTCGATGCATTTCGTCGGCATGCTCGCGTTTTCGTTGCCGGTGCCGCTCGGCTATGCGTGGCAGGAAACGGGCGCCTCGCTCGCGATCGCGGTGCTCGTGTCGTATTTCGCGCTGAACGTCGTCACGCGCGCCCGGCTGGGCTGGCGGCGGCTGTGCGCGGGCGGCGTGCTGATGGGCGGCGGGATCGCCGGCATGCACTACACGGGGATGGCCGCGCTGCACATGCAGCCCGGCATTCGCTACGACGCCGCGCTGTTCGCCGCGTCGATCGGCATCGCGGTGGTCGCGTCGACGGCCGCGCTGTGGATCGCGCAGGCGTTGCGCATGCAGCAGGCGCGCCACGCGACCGCGCAGCGCATCGGCGCGGCCGTCATCATGGGCATCGCGATTACCGGCATGCACTACACGGCGATGGCGGCCGCGCATTTCGCACCGGACGCGCGGTGCGGCGCCGCGAACGGCGTCGACGCGCCGTGGCTCGCGACGACCGTCGCGCTGTTTACGATGGCGACGCTGGTCGTCACGCTGCTCGTGTGCCGTTTCGATGCGCGCACCACTTTCCTGCGCGGCATGACCGATACGCTCGAACGGCTCGTGCGGGTGCGAACCAGCGAACTCGAACGCGCGCTGCACAGCTACGAGCAGACGACGCAGATGCTGCAACGCACGCGTGAGAACATGGCGACCGAGATCGACGAGCGCAAGGCCGCGCACGCGCTGCTCGAACAGGAGAAGGACGAGCAGCGACGCCTGCTGCATGCGCTAGAGGAAACGCACGAGCAGTTGCTGCAGTCGGAAAAACTCGCGTCGATCGGCCAGCTCGCGGCCGGCGTCGCGCACGAGATCAACAATCCGATCGGCTTCGTCAGCGCGAACCTCAACACGTTGAAGACGTGGGTGCGCAGCCTGCTCGACGTGGTCGCGGCGCATGAAGCCGCGCTGCCGCAGCTCGATCCGGCCACCCGCGACGCGCTGACGGCCGCGCACCGCGCGGCGGATCTCGACTACGTCCGCGACGAGATCGCGACGCTGATCGACGAATCGATCGACGGCGCGCTGCGCGTGCGGCGCATCGTGCAGGACCTGCGCGATTTCTCGCGCCCGGCCAGCGACGAATGGAGCGTGGTCGATCTCCATACGGGCCTCGAGAGCACGCTCAACGTCGTTCACAACGAGCTCAAGTACAAGGCCGACATCGTGCGCGATTACGGCGACGTCCCGCACGTCGAATGCCTGCCGTCGCAGTTGAACCAGGTGTTCATGAACCTGCTGGTCAACGCCGCGCAGGCGATTCCCGAGCGCGGCGTGATCACGATCCGCACGTCGAGCGACGGCGAACAGGTGTCGATCGCGATCAGCGATACCGGCGCCGGCATGACACCCGACGTCGTGCGGCGGATCTTCGATCCCTTCTTCACCACGAAGCCGGTCGGGCAGGGCACGGGGCTCGGGCTGTCGGTCTCGCACGGCATCGTCGAGCGTCATCGCGGCGCGATCGACGTGACCAGCGAGCCGGGGCGCGGCACGACCTTCCGGATACGGTTGCCGGTTCGGCGTGCCGGCGACCGCGCGGACGCCGCAGCGCTGGAGCAGCGGGTTTGACGTCATGACGGCGGCCGTTCGCGAGCGGCCGCTGCGAGCGTCGTGCGTCACGCCGATCGCTTGCGGCGCTGACGACGAAAGAAATGCCAGAACATCGCGGTCGCGTCCGGCCCCTTGGCGGAATGGAACGGCTCGCTCGGGTCCCCGCCGCTCCACGCATGCGGCAGCCGGCGGACGATGCACACCCTGACGACCAGCCGCCCCCCCTTCAGATAATCGACGTAGTCCGCATCGTCCTGCGCGTAGCTGCGTTGCTCGCCGACGCGGATCGCACCGTGTTCGTCGACGAGCCGGTTGAGCCGCGCGAACGCGATGCCGAGCTGCGTCGCGTTCCGGTCGGTCACGACCGTATCGAGCGCGCCGTGGATGACGAGGGCCGGCATGCCGGGATAGGACGCGACGTCGGCGCACGCGTCGAGCGCGGCGATCGGATCGTCGCGGAGCCCGCGACGCATCAGGCTCATCGCGGCCATCGTCGACGACGGCGGCGCGATGGCCGGGCCGGAGTGCAGGCCGACGGCCGCGAAACGGTCGGGATACCGGAGCGCCAGCACCGCGGCGAGCCCGGCGCCGGCGGACAGGCCGGCCACGTAGATCCGGTCGCGATCGAAGCCGTGGCGCCGCACGATGGCGTCGACCAGCGACGCGACGGCCGCGGCTTCGGACTCGGTCGCATCGCCATGCCAGTGCCAGCAGCGGTGCGCATGGGTCGTCTTGGCCTGTTCGGGAAACAGCACGGCGAACCCCGCTCGCTCGGCCAGACGGCAGATGCGCGTGCCCGCGGCGAACGATTCGGCGGTCTGCTTGCAGCCGTGCAGCATGACGATGGCTGGCATGCCTGCTGTCTTGGCGGGTGCGGCGGGAAGATACAGCGCATACGCAAGATGGTTCACGAGCCGGCCGGCGCTCGGGCCGGCGGAATGAAACGAGCGCAGCCAGGTGCCGGGCAGCTCGACCGACGGCGCGCGTGCGGCGGGCGCGGTGCCCGTCCGTTTGGCGGCAGGGGCGGCGACGGCCGGCTTGATGGTGCGTTGAACGACCTTTTTGGCGGCTTTTTGGGGGGCTGGTCGCGGCTTGCCGGCCCGCTTCTTCGGCCGCGCACCGGTCGCGATGGAAAACAGTTCGAGATGCCGTAACCAGAGGCTGGATTTTTTCCTGGGCATGTGCGGTTTCGTGCCGGCGGCCGGCCGTGGCGGGAAGAGGCGGCCGACTCCACCGTCAGATGGAAGTCGAATGGGCGCGGAGCAAGGTTCGTGCTGCCGATGCCGCGGCAACCGAAAGGCGGCGTCCGGCTGAACGGGGGTGACGCGCATCGATTATCGGCGATGCTAGCCGCCCGACGTGACGAGCGTGCGAATCGAAGCCTCCTTCGGCCCTGAAAAGGACCATCGCGCATCGGGAATCGTTCGGTTCGCCGGGCCCTGGCCGCCGGGCATTCACCGCCCACGCGGCCGGAAATGACGACGGCGGTGATCGAATCGTCGGATAACGCCGTTGTTCAGTGATATCGTGCGGTTCGACAGAAGCGTTCACCGTTCATTCCGTTGTGAGGGGCGACATGCGTCTTGCTGATTTCATCGTACGGAACATGGAACCGATCCTGGTGCAGTGGGAGGCGTTTGCCGCCACGTTGTTACCGGCTGCGAGGCACATGAACTCGCAGGGGCTACGCGACCACGCGCGCGAGATCCTGACCGCCGTCGCCAAGGACATCGCGACGCCGCAAACGAGGGAGGAGCAGCACGAGAAATCCCTGGGGCGCGCGCCCGAGCCGGCGAACGCCAGCGAGACGGCCGCCCAGACGCATGCCGTTCTGCGCGCCCGGCGGGGTTTCAACATCAACCAGCTGGCAGCCGAGTATCGGGCGCTGCGTGCCAGTGTGCTGCGGCTGTGGATCGATGCGTGTCACCCGGCGCCGCCTGATATGGGCGACATGATTCGCTTCAACGAAGCGATCGACCAAGCGCTGGCGGAATCCGTGGCTTTCTTTACCGACCAGGTCGAGCAGGCGCGCAACTTGCTGCTTGGCATGCTGAGCCACGACATGCGCACGCCGCTGCAGACCATCCAGCTCACGGCGTCGTATCTTGCCGCCCTCAATGCGGGCGAGGCCGTATCGGAGGCCGCCGCTCGGCTGATCCGAAGCGGCGGCCGCATGCAGGGCCTTCTCGACGATCTCTGCGATTTCAATCGAACCCAGCTCGGGCTGGGCATCAACGTCGTTCCCCGCAATATCGATCTCGCACACGTGCTCGTCAATGTGGTGGACGAGTTGCGGGCGGGTCATCCGGATCGCGAAATTACCGTCGATATGCGCGGTGATCTCCGGGGTGAGTGGGACGAGCAGAGAATGCAGCAGTTGCTGAGCAACCTGGTGGGCAATGCCATCAAGTACGGCGCGCGCGATACCCCGGTGCGGGTGGTGGCCACGACGACCGGCGATGAAGTGTTCGTCGAGGTCGGCAACAGCGGGCCGGCGATCGATCCGCGCATGCTCGACCGCATTTTCGATCCGCTCGAGCGTGGGGAAGAGCGTCAGGGACGGACGGGTGACGATGCCGGCCTGGGGCTCGGCTTGTTCATCGCGAGGGAAATCGCCAAGGCGCATCGCGGCCGGATCGACGCGCGGTCCGATCAGACGGAAACCGTGTTTGCGGTGCGGCTGCCGAGACGTGTATGAAGCGGGAAGCGCGGGTCGGGGGATGATTCCCCGTCGGGCTTGCGGTCGGCGGTGGCGAGAGGCCGCTACCGGCTAGAAGCCGCCTTTCGTGCTTCGCCACCCGGCGTCTGCTTGTCATCCCGCATCAGCCACACTGACGCACAATTGAGCGCGCGTGGCGCACGACCGTTGTCACCGAACGCCTCTGTCGATGGGCGAATTTTGTCCGGCCTAAAATCTCCTCGATCGATGTACGGGCAGGTCAAAGCCAACGGAGCGCTGAGTGACGGTCATCGCACAACTTTCCGATATTCATGTCCGGCCTCACGGCGTCCTGTATCAAGACGCCGTGGATTCCAATGTCATGTTTTCGGCAGCCGTCGATTCGCTGAACCGCATTCGACCTGAGCCAGATCTGGTCGTCATCTCCGGCGACCTGACGGACGAGGGCACCGAACACGAGTATCGAAAACTTCGCGAACTGCTCGTCGAGTTGAGGCGACCGTTCGTGGTTCTGCCGGGTAATCACGACGACCGTGGCAATCTGCGAGCCGCGTTCCCGGATCACGCGTGGCTTCCGGACGAGGGCGCACTCTCGTTCGCGCTGGACGTGGGCGAACTACGCGTCGTGGCGTTGGACACCTCCGTTCCAGGGCTACATCACGGTGAACTGGACGCCGAAACCCTGGCGTGGCTCGACACTGAACTTGCCGAGCATCGCAATCGGACGGTGGTTATCGTCATGCACCATCCACCGTTCATGACCGGCATTCCTTATCTCGACATCTACGGGTTGCGAAATGCGGAGGCATTTGCCGCGGTTCTTGCGCGGCATAGCAACGTAGATCGCATTCTTGCCGGGCACGTCCACCGGTCGATGCAGACGCGTCTTGGGCGCGTTCCGGTACTCACCTGCCCGAGCACGACCACTCAGATTGCGCTGCGCGTTGAAGCGGACGCGCAGCCCGCTTCTTTTCTCGAACCCCCTGCATACATGCTGCATCGCTGGGCAGGTCGAGGTCAGCCAGCGGTCTCCCACTTGTGTTACGTGGGGCACTTCGAGGGCCCGTTCCCCTTCGCGTAAGCGTCCCCGTCGAGGACACGGCGGTCGATGACGTACGAGGCATTGGCACGACATGGACAGGCCATGCCGCTTGTTACCCCGGAGCAGGCGATCGACCGGCGTTACCACCGGCGCGTCGCCGCGCCGGCAGGCGCGCCGCCGTCAATGCGCGTCGACGAGCCGCGGATCGATATACGCGTCGACGTCCTGCGACTGCTTGTACACGGCGTTACGCACGTTGAACGCATTCGCGTTGCGCGTCGAGCCGTAGATCGAATCGAGCCCGTCGCCCTTGCGGAACGCGCGCTTCGCGGCCGCTTCGTCGAGCAGATGCGTGCCCTTCAGCAGCGGAAGGTATTGCGCCGGCGCGAGCCCGACGCGTGCCGACATGATCTTGACCGCATCGGCCTGCGTCTTCGGATCGTTGATGTAGGCGACGCAGCGATACCAGACCTTGACCACCTTCGCCCAGTCGGCCCGGCGCGCGGCGAGGCTCGCCGGCGCGACGGTGATCGCATCGTAGATCAGCCCCGGCGCATCCGCCGACGTGAAGATCGCGCGTGCGCCCGGCGCGCGTTTCAACGCCTCGCCCGCATTCGGTTGCCACGCGGCCACCGCCGCGATGTCGGCCGACGAACCGAGCACCTGCGGCAGCTCGTTGGTTTTCGCATTCACGAGCGTGACGTCGCCGTCCTTGAGCCCGTGCTTCTGCAGCGCGGTTTCGAGCAGCAGGTGATCGACCAGGCCGAGCTCGACGCCGACCTTCTTGCCCTTCAGCGCCTCGACGGTGCGCAAGGGCGGCTTCGCGACGATCATGTCGTTGCCGGCCGAGTAGTCGGTCAGCAGGATCATCACGTTCTTCGCGCCGGACGCGCCTGTTACCAGCGCATCGCCGTTGGTCGCCGCGACCGCATCGAGCTTGCCTGCGGAAAACGCGTCGAGCGACGCCGAATAATCGAACCACTCGAAATCGACGTCGACGCCGGCCTCCTTGAACCAGCCCTTGTCGAGCGCGACCTGGAAGGCGACCCAGCCGGGCCAGTCGCTGTAGCCGATCTTCAGCGGTGCGGCAGCCTGCGCGGCAGGCGCCGCCCATAGCGTGGCGGCCGCAACGGCGGCGCCCAATGCATGACGGATGAAACGGAAGGACGGCAGGCGGCGGAACGCCGGGGCGGGACGGGTCATCGTTGTTCTCCAGGAGACCGGGATCGGGATCGTCGATACGGATCGTGCGTGAGCACACGTTCCGACTGCATGGCCGGTTCCTGCGGATGCGGAACGAACGAGGCGGCCACGGAGAGGCGCGACGGCTGTTGCCATCGCCAATCTCCCGGGCTTTTGTCCCGCCGTGTAGCGCGTGCGCATCCGGTCTCGCGAACGGATGAACCCACGCCGGGCTGCTCTCGGACCAGACGCTCGATGAACCGGAACCCTAGCACCCCTAAGATGCGACGCCGCCGCACCTCTCGGCGTCATGCCGAGCGAGAAGCGTGCCAATGGCACGCGGCCATCCGATTCAACGTCGGCGCAAGGGGCGCTGAAGTTCGATGAAACGGGCGGCGAACAGCGCGTGCAGTACGCGTCGGAGCAGGTCGAGCTTGTTCATGAAGGATCGTGCGTGAGATGACGGTGCACGGATTCAGCAATAGCCATGCCATCGCGGAGCGCGCAATGTGCGAGCACGCGACGCGCACTGCGCCGGTGCGCGGTTGCGTGCGCATGGTGCGCCGCACGCCCGCCGCGAGGGCAAGAAAATGCGTCCGCCATTCGGATGCCATGCATCATCGCGCCGCCGAGCCGCGTCGTGTGGTCATTGGCAGCGCCTGGCACGCAACTCGCTTATTCGACGCTCGAGAGGTGCGAAGCAATTTGCATCATCTTCAGGATCGCTAGGGTTCCGGTCGTGCGGCATGTGCCGCGCGATGTCTGGTCCGAGAGCAATCCGGTCTTGCCTTCGCCTCGATGAGAGGAAACGGCGAGGCTCCACGGAGGGATAAAAGCCCGGGAGGTCGCGATGTCGTTCGGTCGCCCTCTCACGCCTTTTATCAACCGATCCCGGAGCCGTCATGTCGCCGAGCCCCCAAGCCATTCTTGCCCCGCCGCCGCACGTCGCGTGGGAAACGCTGATTCCCGCCGGAACCCACTGGTCCGGCATCCTGCGCCGCGGCCTCGCGCTGCGCATCGTCGACGTCGACGGCGGCGCGAACCTGTCCGCCGTCTTTCATCGTCAGGAAGACCTGCTCGAACGCTACAACATGGCCGATACGCTGAAGGCGCAGCACACCGCGCATCTCACGCGCGGCCATGCGCTGTATACGGACATGGGGCGCGTGATCGCGTCGATCACGGCCGACACGCTCGGCTGGCACGATCCGCTCGGCGGCGTCGGCGATGCGCGGTTGTTCGCGCACAAGTACGGCGCGTCGTCGTACCAGGCCGATCGCAACGCGATGATCCGCAACGGCCGCGACAGCCTCGTGCTCGAGCTCGCGAAATACGGGCTGTCGGCACGCGACCTCGCCGCGAACGTCAACTTCTTCAGCAAGCTGGACACGCGCGACGACGGCGCGCTCGATTTCGTTGCCGGACATTCGCCGGCCGGCAGCGCGTTCGACCTGCGCTTCGAGATGAATACGCTCGCGGCGTTCTCGACCGCGCCGCATCCGCTCGATCCGCGTCCGGACTACGCGCCCAAAGCCGTGAAGCTGATCGCGTACCGCGCGTATCCGGCCGACGGCGCCGCGCCCGACGACGACCCGTGCCGGCGCGCATGCGCGGAGAACACGCGCGGCTTCGCCAACACCGACCGTCTGTTCGCATGAGGAGCGAGACCATGCCGATCACCGAAAGCCGTCTCGATCCGCGCGACGCGATCCACGACGTCACGCTGAACGCGGGCGACCCGTGGCTGCACGACCTGAAGCGCGGGCAGACTTTCCGCATTCTCGACCTGGAAGGCAACCAAGCCGTCGACACGCTGTTCTACCGCACCGACGCTCCCGAAGAGCGCTACAGCGCGCAGGACACGATCCGCGCGCAGCGCAACCTGTACCTGAGCGCGGGCAGCGTGCTCGTGTCGAACCACGGCAACCCGATGGCGACGATCGTCGCCGACACGTGCGGCCGTCACGATACGCTCGGCGGCGCGTGCGCGGCCGAGAGCAACACGGTGCGCTATGCGCTCGACAAGCGCTACATGCACAACTGCCGCGACAGCTTCCTCAACGCGATCGCACACTGCACGTGCGGCGCCGGCGCGCGGCTCACCAAGCGCGACCTGGTCGGCAACGTCAACTTCTTCATGAACGTGCCCGTCACGCCGCTCGGCGGGCTCACGTTCGAGGACGGCATCTCCGCACCCGGCAAGTACGTCGAGATGCGTGCGGAGATGGACGTCACGGTGCTGATCTCGAACTGCCCGCAACTCAACAATCCGTGCAACGGCTACAACCCGACACCCGTGCGCCTGATGGTATGGGAGGCGGAATGAACGGCCCCCACGCGCACTTGCTTTGCATGGGGCCGGAGTATGCGCTGAAGCGCTACTCCGGGCCGACACGTTCGCTGCGGGAGGCAACATGAGATTCGCCAAAGTCCTCGTCGCGAACCGCGGCGAAATTGCCTGCCGCGTGATCCGCACGCTGAAGCGCCTCGGTATCGCATCGGTCGCGATCTATTCGGATGCCGATCGCGACGCGCGCCACGTGGCGCTCGCCGACGAAGCCGTACGCGTCGGGCCCGCGCCGGCGGCCGACAGCTATCTGAACGTCGCGGCGATCCTCGCCGCCGCGCGCGAGACCGGCGCGCAGGCCGTGCACCCCGGCTACGGCTTCCTGTCCGAGCATGCGGCCTTTGCCGACGCATGCGAAGCGGCAGGCCTGCGCTTCATCGGGCCGCGCGGTGACCACATGCGCGCGTTCGGCCTCAAGCACACCGCCCGCGAACTCGCGGCCGCGCACGGCGTCGCGTTGCTGCCCGGCACCGGACTGCTCGACGACGTCGCGACGGCGCTTGCCGAAGTCGACGCGATCGGCTATCCGGTGATGCTGAAAAGCACCGCGGGCGGCGGCGGCATCGGCATGTCGCTGTGCCGCGATGCCGCGCAGCTCGGCGCGGCGTTCGAATCCGTCGTGCGGCTCGGCGCCGCGAACTTCGCGCATGCGGGCGTCTATCTCGAGAAGTTCGTCGAACATGCGCGACACATCGAAGTGCAGATCTTCGGCGATGGTCGCGGCGGGGCGCTCGCGCTCGGCGAACGCGATTGCTCCGTGCAGCGGCGCAACCAGAAGGTGATCGAGGAAACCCCCGCGCCCGACCTGACCGACGCCGAACGCGACGCGCTGCACGCGAGCGCGGTGCGGCTCGCCCGCGCGGTGGGCTACGCATCGGCCGGCACGGTCGAATTCGTGTTCGACGCGAGCACGCGGCAGTTCTATTTCCTCGAAGTGAACACGCGGCTGCAGGTCGAGCATTGCGTGACCGAGGCCGTGACGGGCGTCGATCTCGTGGAATGGATGATCCTGCAGGCCGAGGGCGACCTGCCGCCGCTCGACACGCTCGCCGTCGCACCACGCGGCGCGAGCATCCAGGTGCGGCTGTATGCGGAGGATCCGCACAAGCAGTTCCAGCCGAGCGCCGGGCTGCTCACGCACGTGGCGTTTCCGGACAACGTGCGGGTCGACGGCTGGATCGAGGCAGGCACGGAGATCAGCGCGCATTACGATCCGCTGCTCGCGAAGCTGATCGTGCGCGGCGACACGCGGCGCGACGCGCTGGCCGCGCTGCGTGCCGCGCTCGACCAGACCGAGCTGTACGGGATCGAGACCAATCTCGACTACCTGCGTGCCGTCGTCGGCTCCGACGCGTTCGCGCGCGGCGCGCCGACGACCGCCTTCCTGTCGCGCTTCGCGTTCGCGCCGCATACGATCGACGTGCTCGACGGCGGCGTGCAGACCACCGTTCAGCAGGCCCCCGGGCGGGTCGGCTACTGGAGCGTCGGTGTGCCGCCGTCGGGGCCGATGGATGACCGCGCATTCGACCTTGCTAACGCGCTGCTCGGCAACCCGCGTGACGCGGCCGGGCTGGAATTCACGATGGTCGGCGCGACGCTGCGCTTCAATACCGCGACGCTGTTCGTGCTCGGCGGTGCGCCGCTCGCGGCCACGCTCGACGGCGAAGCGGCGCCGTTCTGGCAGGTCGTGCGCGCACGAGCGGGCGCGGTCCTGAAGCTGGGCGGCGTGACGGGCGCGGGCGTGCGCGCGTGTCTCGCCGTCAAGGGCGGGCTGCAGGTGCCCGACTATCTCGGCAGCAAGGCGACCTTCACGCTCGGCCAGTTCGGCGGCCATGCCGGCCGCGCGCTGCGCAAGGGCGACGTGCTGCATCTGCACGCGCAAGCGGGGCGTGGCGATGCCGGCGCGACGCTGGCCGCGGCCGACATTCCCGCGCTGACGCATGCGTGGACGCTCGGCGTGCTCGACGGTCCGCATGGCGCACCGGATTTCTTCACGCCGGACGACATCGCGATGCTGTACGGCACGCAGTGGATCGTCCATTACAACTCCAGCCGCACCGGCGTGCGGCTGATCGGCCCGAAGCCTCGATGGGCGCGTGCGGACGGCGGCGAGGCGGGGCTGCATCCATCGAACATCCACGACAACGCGTATGCGATCGGGGCCGTCGATTTCACCGGCGACATGCCGGTGATCCTTGGCCCCGACGGGCCGAGCCTCGGCGGCTTCGTCTGTCCGGTGACGGTCGTGCGCGACGAGTTGTGGAAGCTCGGGCAGTTGCGGCCGGGCGATACCGTGCAGTTCGTGCGCGCGGGCATGTCGTCCGGAATATCGTCGGGGGAACCGGCTGCCGCGGTCGTGGAGGCGGCACATGACGTTGCCGCGGCTGCATCCGGCTCGTTCGACGATTGCGTGCTGCATCGCGATCCGTCGGCTGGCGGCGGCATCGGCGTCGTCTACCGGCGCTCGGGCGATCGCAACGTGCTGGTCGAATACGGGCCGCTCGTGCTCGACCTGAACCTGCGTTTTCGCGTGCACGCGCTGATGGGCTGGCTCGACGCGCACCGGTTGCCCGGCATGCTCGACCTGACGCCGGGCATCCGGTCGCTTCAGGTGCAGTTCGACGCGCGGACGCTACCGCTTGCCGCGCTGCTCGCGCATCTGCAGACCGCCGAACGCGAACTCGCCGACGTGGCCGACATGCGCGTGCCGAACCGCATCGTGCATCTGCCGCTGTCGTGGGACGACCCGTCGACGCGCGTCGCGATCGAGCGCTACATGCAGTCGGTGCGGCCCGATGCGCCGTGGTGCCCGAGCAATATCGAATTCATCCGGCGCATCAACGGCCTGGCGAGCATCGACGACGTGAAGCGCATCGTGTTCGATGCGCGCTATCTGGTGATGGGGCTCGGCGACGTCTACCTCGGTGCGCCCGTCGCGACGCCGATCGATCCGCGGCACCGGCTGGTGACGACGAAGTACAACCCCGCGCGCACCTGGACGCCGGAGAACGCGGTCGGCATCGGCGGCGCGTATCTGTGCGTGTACGGGATGGAAGGGCCCGGCGGCTATCAGTTCGTCGGCCGCACCGTGCAGATGTGGAATCGCCACCGCACCACGCGCGAGTTCGAGGCCGGCAAGCCGTGGCTGCTGCGCTTCTTCGACGAGATCCGCTTCTACGAAGTCAGCGAGGCCGAGCTGCGTGCGCTGCGTGAGGATTTCATCGCGGGCCGCGCGACGCTGAAGATCGAGGAATCGGTGTTCGACCTGCGCGCCTACAACCGCTTCCTCCACGACGAGGCGGAGTCGATCGCCGCGTTCAAGGCGACGCAGCAGGCCGCGTTCGACGCGGAGCGCGAGCGGTGGCGCGTGGCCGGCCATGCGGAATACGTCGGCGAGGGGGAGCCGGGCGATGCGCAAGCGGAACGGGTAGCGGGCGCGCTCGACGACACGCAGCGGGCGATCGCCGCGGACGTGTCGGGCAGCGTGTGGAAAGTGCTGGTCGAAGCCGGCGAGCGCGTGAGCGCGGGGCAGGTCGTCGCGATCGTCGAATCGATGAAGATGGAGGTGGCGGTGACGGCAACGGAAGACGGCGCGATCGAGACGATCGATTGCGCGCCCGGCATGGCGGTGGTGGCCGGCCAGCGGCTGATGGTGATGAAGGCGGGCGCCGCCGAGGAGGTCGCATGAGCACGACGGAACGCTCGATCCTGCGCGGAGTGCATGCGATTGCCGCGCTGCGCGCCCGCTACGCGGCGGGGGACCTGACGCCGCCTGCGCTCGTCGACGCGATCGCCGCGCACTTCGATGCGGGTGACCCGCACCATGCGTGGATCCGGCCGCTCACGCGCGACGAGATGATGCCGTACGCCGACGCGCTGGCCGGACGCGACATCGCGTCGTTGCCGCTGTACGGCGTGCCGTTCGCGATCAAGGACAACATCGACCTCGCCGGCATCCCGACGACGGCCGGCTGCCCCGCCTACGCGTACACGCCGGCACGCAGCGCGCCCGTCGTCGAGCGGCTGATCGCGGCCGGTGCGATTCCGGTCGGCAAGACGAATCTCGACCAGTTCGCGACCGGGCTCTCGGGGCAGCGCTCGCCTTACGGCGCGTGCCGCAATGCGCTCGACCCGCGCTACGCGTCGGGCGGCTCGAGTTCCGGGTCGGCGGTGGCCGTCGCGCTCGGGGTCGCGACGTTCTCGCTCGGCACCGACACGGCCGGCTCCGGGCGCGTGCCGGCCGCCTTCCACGGGCTCGTCGGGCTCAAGCCGACACGGGGCGTGCTGAGCACGCTCGGCGTGGTGCCGGCCTGCCGGTCGCTCGATTGCGTGTCGGTGTTCGCGCGTTCGGCGGACGACGCGCGCGTCGTGTTCGCCGCTGCGCACGGCGTGACGGAAGGCGATCCGTACGGGCGCGCATGGCAGCCGCTGCTGGGTGCGGACGGGTTGCGCGCGCAGCCGGCACGGCCGCTCGGGCAAGTGCGGTTCGGCACGCCGCGTGCGGACCAGCTCGAATTCTTCGGCGACGCATCGTATCGCGCGGCGTGGGGCGCGGCGCTCGAACGGCTGCGCGCGACCGGCGCGCGGGTCGTCGAGATCGACTTCGCACCGTTCCTGGCCGCCGCGCGGCTGCTGTACGTCGGCCCGTGGGTCGCCGAGCGGCTGGCCGCGATCGGCGCATTCGCCGCGCGCGAGCCCGACGCGCTGCATCCGGTGATCCGCGAAATCGTCGGCGGGGCGTCGCGCTTCAGCGCCGCCGACGCGTTCGCCGCATTCGACCGGCTGGCGGCGCTGCGCGTCGACGCAGCCCGCGCGTGGGACGGCCTCGACGCGATCGTGATGCCGACCTCGGCGACGACCGCGACCGTCGATGCGCTCGAAGCCGATCCGATCGCGATCAATTCGCGCTTCGGCTACTACACGAACTTCGTGAACCTGCTCGACCTGTCGGCGATCGCGGTGCCGGCGGGCACGTGCTCGACCGGGCCGCATGCGGGCTTGCCGTTCGGCATCACGTTCGTCGGGCGTGCACACGACGATGCGCGGCTGCTCGATCTCGCACACGCGTGGGGCGACGGCGTTGCCGCTGTCGATGACGGTCGGCCGCCTGCGGCCACCGTGTCGGCGCGTGCCGCAGCCCCGGGTGTCGTGCGGGTGGCCGTCGTCGGCGCGCATCTGCGCGGCGAACCGTTGAACGGGCAGCTCACGCAGCGCGGCGCGCGCTTCGTCACCGCGACCACCACCGCGCCGGCCTATCGCCTCTACGCGCTGTCCGCGGAAGCAAGCGGCGGTGTCGCGAAACCGGGCCTCGTGCGTGTGCCGAACGATGGCGCACCGATCGCGGTCGAGGTCTGGGAGATGCCGGTCGACGCCTACGGCAGCTTCGTCGCCGGAATTGCGGCGCCGCTCGGCATCGGCACGCTGACGCTCGCCGACGGTACGCGCGTGCAGGGCTTCCTGTGCGAAA
Organism: Burkholderia sp. 9777_1386; assembly: GCF_015712265.1. NCBI lineage: Bacteria > Pseudomonadati > Pseudomonadota > Betaproteobacteria > Burkholderiales > Burkholderiaceae > Burkholderia > Burkholderia sp. 9777_1386. Next base: position 367,380 of record NZ_JACCQB010000001.1, read on the forward strand.
GCGTGGCGCTCGACGATGCGCAGGACATCACACGCTTCGGCGGCTGGCGGGCCTACCGCGCGCAGGCCGCCAGCGGCGCGCTGCAATGAACGCCCGGTCGCGCGATGCCGCGGCATCCGCGCGACCGGCACCCGAAACGATACGGAGATTCCGATGACAACGACCCGCAACACGACCGGCTGGCTCGCGGTGCGCCGCGAGCTGACGACGCGCGGCCAATGGACGCTCGGGCTGGCGTCCTTCCTGCTGCCGTTCGCCGTCTGGTGCCTGATCAGCTACGTCCCGTTCATCTGGCATCCGCAGATGCGCATCACGAATCCGGGCAGCGTCGACTATTTCCAGACCGGCATGCAGATCGACCGCGACGTGTTCGACGACGAGCTCGCGCATGCGCGTGCGGCGCACGCGGCGGTGCCCGATGGCGAGCGCGCGAATCCGGTCTACCTGCCGGCGCCGCACCAGGTATTGCGCGCGTTCTACACGGCGTTCACGACGCCGCCCGCGTCGCGCGATGGCGTGTGGCTGCACGAAAGCCTGTGGCACAGCATCCGCATCATCTTCTGGGGCTTCGTGATTTCGTCCGCGATCGGCGTGCCGCTCGGCATCGTCTGCGGCACCTTCAGTGCGCTCGCGCGGCTGCAGGAGCCGTTCCTGGAGTTCTTCCGCTACCTGCCTGCGCCGGCGTTCGGCGCGCTGATGGTCGCGATTCTCGGCATCTATGACGCGCCGAAGATCGCGATCATCGTGATCGGTACGCTGTTCCAGCAGGTGCTGATCATCGCGAACACCACGCGCAAGCTCGAATACGGGCTGTTCGAGGCCGCGATGACGCTCGGCACGAAGAAGCTGAAGCTGCTCACGCACGTCGTGATTCCGGGCGTGCTGCCCGACCTGTATCGCGATCAGCGGATCCTGCTCGGTTGGGCGTGGACTTACCTGATCGTCGCCGAGCTGGTCGGCACGAGCTCGGGCATCACGTGGTACATCAGCCAGCAGGCGCGCTACCAGCATTTCGACAACGTGTATGCGGCGATCCTGATGATCGGGATCATCGGCCTCGGCACCGACATCGTGCTCGGGCTGCTCGGCCGCCGGCTCTTTCCGTGGGACCGCACGCTGAAAGCGTGACGTCCGCTCCCACGTACCCATCGACCGATTTTCGCAGAGGGCATCATGCAGAACCCGCAAGCCGTCCCCGATTACCTGATTCAATCCGATGCGGTGCGCGAGCGCTTCGCGCGGCTGAAGGCCCGCGACGTGATCCTCGACGTGCGACACGTCGGCAAGCGTTTCGCGACGCCGCAGGGCGAGTGCGTCGCGCTCGACGACATCAGTTTCCGCACGCACCGGCGCGAGTTCGTGTGCGTGATCGGCCCGTCCGGCTGCGGCAAGTCGACGTTGATCCGGATCCTCGCCGGGCTCGACGCGCAGACGAGCGGCGACGTGCTGCTCGACGGCAAGCCGGTCGACGGGCCGGGCGCCGATCGCGGGATGGTGTTCCAGGGCTATACGCTGTTTCCATGGCTCACGGTGAAGAAGAACGTGATGTTCGGCCTGCGCATGAACGGCAGCAGCAGCGGCGCGGCCGAGCGCGAGGCGCTGCAGTGGCTCGATCTCGTCGGGCTGACGCGTTTTGCCGACGTGTATCCGCACCAGTTGTCGGGCGGCATGAAGCAGCGCGTGGCGATTGCCCGTGCGCTCGCGAACCGTCCGCGCATCCTGCTGATGGACGAACCGTTCGGCGCGCTGGACGCCCAGACGCGGGCAAGGATGCAGACGCACCTGCTCGACATCTGGCGCAACATCGACGTGACGATCCTGTTCATCACGCACGACCTCGACGAGGCGATCCTTCTGGCCGACCGGATCCTGGTGCTGAAGGCGAATCCGGGCGGGGTGCAGGAGTTGATCGAAGTGCCGGTGCCGCGGCCGCGCGATTATTCGCAGGTCAATACGCCCGAGTTCATCGCGACGAAGGCGCGACTCGAAGCGCTGATTCATCCGAAGGAGACCGCGACGGCCGAAGACGACGGCATCAAGCCGCACATGATCCGGATGACGGACGTGACGGATAGCGTCGAGTAGCGTGGCGCCGGCTCATGCCGTCACGCCAGAACGCCTGTCGCATCGGGCCTGCGATGTTTCGGGTTGGTGACTGCATCGACGGGCGCGTCAGGAAAATACCGCCAACTTGCTTACATCCGGATTAATTTTGTCCACGCTGACTGGACCTCGACTTCCCACGGTAAGCTGATGCATTCCTGATCGATTCTTCGGCTTGCGAGAGAAAGCGATGAAGGTGACCATTGCGTACATCGAAGAACCGCCATTCGGCTGGACCGAAGCGGATGGCACCGCGACCGGTGCCGATCTCGAACTCGCGGCGACGATCCTCCGGCAGATAGGCGTGACCCGGATCGAGTATTGCCCGGCGACGTTCGGCGAATTGCTGCCCGGCGTTGCATCAGGTCACTGGGACATGAACGTACCGCTTTTCGTGACACCGCAGCGTGCCGATACCGTCGCGTTCAGCGTGCCGGTGTGGGGAATCGAAGACGGTTTTCTGGTTCGCCCGGGAAATCCGAAGGCACTCAGGCGTTATGCGTCGATTGCCGAACGTCCTGACGCGCGCCTCGGCATCATTGCCGGACAGGTCCAGCACGATTCCGCGATCGCGGCGGGCGTGAGCCGGCGGCAAATCGTCGTCTTCGAACAGCAGGCCGACGCGATCGCGGCCGTTCTTTCCGGCGTGGTCGATGCGTATGCGAGCACCGCGTTGGGGAATCGAATCGTGGCGGGCCGGATAGGCAGCGCGCTGATCGAGGCCGTCGCGCACGAGTCGGATGTCGACGGCAGCCCGCGGACGCCTCCGCTGGGCGCGTTTTCATTCAACCGGGAACACGGGGATCTGCTGGCGGCGTTCAATCAGCGACTTCGCTCGTATCTCGGCTCGCCGGACCATCGCGCTCGCATGGCGAGATTCGGGCTGACGGCGCGCGAGATCGATCCGGCCGTCTTGCAGACGGGATAGGTCGGCACTCGGCCGGCAAGCGTCGCGCGACGGATGATGGAACGGTCAGCCGGCGCCGACGAATTCCGCGGCGGCAGCGCGCGCGATGTCGCGATCGTGGATCTGCAACACGTCGACGACACGGTTCACGACGATCAGGTTGCCGAACCTCTTGCCGACGTGGCCGGCACCCACGATGGTCAGCCGAGATATCGCGATTCCCCGGCGACGGCCCGAAGGCCGTCGCGCCGTTGTGGCCGTCAATCGTGCCTGATCGCGATGGTCTTGAGCGCGGTAAAGCCGAGCAACGCTTCAAAGCCTTTCTCGCGGCCATATCCGCTTGCCTTCACGCCGCCGAACGGCAGTTCCACGCCGCCGCCCGCGCCATAGTTGTTGATGAAGACCTGTCCGGCCTGCAGCTTGCGCGCGAGGCGCAGCGCACGTGCGCCATCCCGCGTCCAGACGCCGGCGACGAGGCCGTACTGCGTGCCGTTCGCGAGCGCGACCGCCGCGTTCTCGTCGTCGAACGGCATGGCCGCGAGCACGGGGCCGAACACCTCTTCCTGCGCGAGTTCGCTGTCGGGCGGTACGTCGCGGAACAGCACCGCTTCGTGGTAGTACCCCGAACCCGATGCGCCGGCCGCGATGGTGCCGCGCGCCGCCACCCGAATGCCGTCGGCCTGCGCGCGCTCGACGATGGCCCGGACCCGCGCATGCTGCCTGGCGTTGACGAGCGGCCCCATCTCCAGATTCATCGACGGCGGCCCGGAACGCAGCCGCGCGAACTGCTGCGCGAGACGATCGAGCACGCGCTCGTAGACGGTGCGCTGGACGAGCAGGCGGCTGCCGGCCGAGCAGGTCTGGCCCGCGTTCTGCACGATCGCGTTGACGATGACCGGCAGCGCCTGGTCGAGGTCGGCATCGTCGAACAGCAACTGCGGCGACTTGCCGCCCAGCTCGAGCACCGCGGGGCAGTGACGCTCGGCCGCCGCGCGCCCGACCAGCGCGCCCGTTCCGGTCGACCCGGTAAACGAGATGTGACGAATGCCGGGATGGGCTGACAATGCCGCGCCGGCTTCGCCGCCCAACCCCGTGACGACGTTGACCGCGCCGGCCGGAAAGCCGACCTCCGCCGCGATTTCGGCCAGCCGCAGAATGGACAGGCTCGCATCCTCCGCCGGCTTGACCACGCACGCATTGCCGGCGGCGAGCGACGCACCGACCGAGCGGCCGTAGATCTGCATCGGGTAATTCCACGGAACGATGTGGCCCGTCACGCCGATCGGTTCGCGCACCGTCAATACCGTGAACCCGGCGGTGTAGGGCAGTGTGTCGCCGTGCAGCTTGTCGACGCATCCGGCGTAGTACTGAAGGTAGCGCGCGAGCACCGCCGCGTCGGTACGCGCGGTGTTCAGCGCCTTGCCCGTGTCGCGCGCTTCGAGCTGCGCGAGTTCGTCCGCATGCTGCGTGACGGCCGCGGCGTACGCGAACAGCAGGTTGCTGCGCTCGACCGGCGACAGCTTCGCCCACGGGCCGTCGAGCGTGTCGCCCATGGCGCGCTGGGCGGCGGAAACGGCGCGCTGCACGTCGGTCGCGTCGCCGCGCGCGATCGTCGCGAACGCTTCGCCGGTGCTCGGGTCGACGACGTCGATCCGCTCGCCGGTCGTCGGTGCGACGCGGACGTTGTCGATGTAGTGATCACATTGCATGGGTCATTCCTCGATCGATGCGGGATTCGCGATGGTGTGCGCTATCGCGGCGCCCAGTTCCGCGGTGCTGGCCGTGCCGCCCATGTCGCGGGTGCGCGGGCCGGCGACGAGCACGGATTCGATCGCCGCGACGATTTCGGCGGCCGCGGCTTCGTAGCGCGATTCGCCGCGACCGAGGTGCTGGAGCAGCAACGCGGCCGACCAGATCTGCCCGATCGGATTGGCGATGCCGCGGCCGGCGATGTCGGGCGCCGAGCCGTGCACCGGCTCGAACAGCGACGGGAAGCGGCGCTCGGGGTTCAGGTTCGCGGACGGCGCGATGCCGATCGTGCCGGTACAGGCGGGGCCGAGGTCGGACAGGATGTCGCCGAACAGGTTGGAGGCGACGACGACGTCGAAGCGATCCGGATTCTGGACGAAGTGTGCGCACAGTATGTCGATGTGATATTTGCGCGTTTCGATGTCCGGGAACGACCGCGCGATTTCCGCGAGGCGCTCGTCCCAGAACGGCATGGTGATCGAGATGCCGTTGGATTTCGTCGCGGCCGTCAACTGCTTGCGCGGGCGCGAGCGGGCGAGCTCGAACGCGAACCGGAGCACGCGGTCGACGCCGACACGCGAGAAAACCGACTGCTGCACGGCGATTTCGCGGTCGGTCCCGGTGAACATCCGGCCGCCCACCGACGAATACTCGCCTTCCGTGTTCTCGCGCACGACGATGAAATCGATGTCGCCGGGCCGGCGTCCGGCGAGCGGCGCGGGCACGCCCGGCATCAGGCGCACCGGACGCAGGTTCACGTATTGATCGAACTCGCGCCGGATCTTGATCAGCGATTCCCACACCGCGACGTGGTCGGGCACGATATCGGGCGCGCCGACCGCGCCGAAGAAGATCGCGTCGTGCGCGCCGATCTGCCGCGCCCAGTCGGCCGGCATCATCGTGCCGTGGCGAACGTAGTGATCGGTACACCAGTCGCCGAACTCGTCGAACGCGAGCGGAATGTCGAAACGGTCGGCGGCAGCGCGCAACACGCGCATGCCTTCGGGCATCACTTCCTTGCCGATGCCGTCGCCGGCGATGACGGCGATGCGGTGCGGGTTCTTCATATGGCGGGAAGCCTCCATGACGAAGCTGGCGTCCCGCACGGGAGGGGCTGACACGGGGAGCGGCGTGAACCGCGCAGCGTCGAACGGCCGCGCGACCTGCGATACGCGACGCTGCACCGCTCACGTCGGATCGCGTCGCCGTGTCTCCTGCGTCTCTTCCGTTGCGGTAACCGGCGGACTGTTGAATCGGTCCGTCGAATCTACTTCTTCGCAGGCGCGGGCAGGAAGTGCGGATCCGCGAACGGGACCTTCGAAAATCTGCAACACGCCGGCGAGCGCGGGCGCGGGGCGGCGTATCAGTCGACCGCCTGCCCGGCTTCGCCGGACACGAGCGAAGGCGGCGCGAAGGACGCGAGGAACTCGAACAGCTTGCGCGTCGGCAGCGGCACGGCGCCCGCGCGGATGCCGACCGACATGACGCGGTTGGCCCACGGATCGTTCAGGCGAATGAAGCGCAGGCGCATCGGTTCGCGAAACAGCGCGACCGCGCGCTCGGGCAGGATGCCGATGCCTTGCCCCGCGGCGATCAACCGGCACATCGCCTCGAAGCTCTGCACCTGCACGCGGAAGCGGACCGACTTGCCGAGCAGCGCCGCTTCCCTGACGAGCGAGCGCGTCAGTTCCGAGCGGTCGTCGAGTGCGACCAGATCGTGGTCGAGCAACGCGCTGAAATCGATCGACTCGCCGGTCAGCGGGTAGTCGTCGGGCACGACCACGCTGGCCCGGTCCATGCAGTAGGGCGCGAGATGGATCCCTTCGGTCGCGGTGCGCGACGTGACGATCCCGACGTCCGCGCGGCCTTCGCGCAGCGCCTGCAGGATGTCGGCGCTTCTCAGTTCGCTGATCTGCAGCTTGATGTCGCGATAGCGCTGCGAGAACGCGCGCAACTGATCGGGAAGATCCTGGCTGATCGCCGAGATGTTCGCGAAGACGCGGACGCGGCCGACCGCGCCTTTCGTATAGTCGGACAACTCGCTGTAGATCGCATCGGTGCGCAGCAGCAGGTCGGTCGCGTGACGCAACAGCGCTTCGCCGGCCGGCGTGAGTTCGACGCCCGCCACCGTGCGGTTCAGCAGTACCACGCGAAAGTGATGCTCGAGCAGCGCGATGCGGCGGCTCGCGGTGGAAAGCGACATGTGCGACTGCTGCGCGGCGCGCGACAGGCTGCCCAGCTCGGATGCACGGACGAACAGGGCGAGGGACGTGAGATCGAACAAGCGCGGACTCCGGTTGACACTGCGGCCAGTATGTCATCCATCGATGCGCTCCATGGTGCCGGGCGAAGTGGTGCTAACCCTGAGCGGCCGCGAATGGTGCGCCGCACACCGCGACGCCGCGATCATCCCGCGGCTGCCCGTGTCGCGCGGGCGATCGGCGCTAGAATCCGTTTTTCCGGTGGCTTGTGCATTGCACCGTACGATGGCCGGCGCGGGCATGCGTTCGAGATATTCGAAGTGCCGCTTGAAGGATTTCGCATATCGGGCGGCCGGGGCAGCCGGTAGATTCGAACGGTCCCCTGTCGCACACACTTATCTCGACAGCGACTGCACGCGGGGCCATCCATGAACTTTCGGAGACAAACGTGGAAATCGACGCGACCTGCGATCCGGGCGACCTCGCCGCCGCGGCATCGGCGCACGACCTCGCGCAGGAGGACCGGATCTTTCGTCGGCTGGCCGTGCAGATCCTGCCCATCCTGATGTTCGCGTACGTCACTTCGTACATCGACCGCGTGAACGTCAGCTTCGCCAAGCTGCAGATGAGCCAGCACCTGGGCTTTTCGGATGCGGTGTTCGGCTTCGGCGCCGGAATATTCTTTCTGGGCTACGTGATCTTCGAGGTGCCGAGCAACATGCTGCTGGTGCGGGTCGGACCGCGGCGCTGGATCACGCGGATCGTCGTGTCGTGGGGCATCGTGTCGGGATTGACCGCGTTCGTGTCCACGCCGATGCAGTTCTACGTGATGCGCTTCCTGCTCGGCGTCGCCGAGGCCGGCTTCATCCCGGCCATCGTGCTGTACATGGCGCGTTCGTTCCCGGGGCGGCGGCGCGCGCGGATCCTGTCGATGTTCTACGCGGCGCTGGCGCTGGCCGGCCTGATCGGATCGCCGTTGACCGGCTTCATCCTGCAGTATTTCGACGGGGCGATGCAGATACCGGGCTGGAAATGGATCTTCATTCTCGAGGCGCTGCCGGCATTCCTGGCCGCGCTGTACGTATGGAAAGGCCTCGACGACGACGTCACGCGCAGCGCGCGCTTCTCGCACGCGGAGCGCGCCGTCCTCGCACGCGTACTGGCGGAAGACCGCGCGACGACCGAGTCCGTCGCGCACCGCGGCCTGTTCTCGAGCTGGCTCGTGTGGGCGTTCTGCGTGATCTACTTTCTCGACGTCTTCGCGATTTACGGCTATACGTTCTGGGCGCCGACGATGATCAAGCAGATGGGCATCGGCAGCGATTTCGTGATCGGCCTGCTCGCCGCGCTGCCGAACGCGGTGGCCGTGGTCGTGATGGTCCTGTTCGGGCGCAGCGCGGACCGGCGCGGCGGACGGCGGCTGCACGTCGCCACGCTTTTGCTGATGGGCGCGACGGGGCTCGGGCTGTCGGTCGTCTGGCACGATCAGCTGTGGCTCGGGATGTTCGCGCTTTGCATTGCGAACGCGGGGCTCATCTCGTTTCCGCCGCTGTTCTGGAGCATGCCGACCGCGGCGCTCGGCGCCGCATCGGTATCGATGGGCATCGCGGTGATCAGCTCGTTCGGCAACCTCGGCGGTTTCTTCGGCCCCTATGCGGTCGGCTACCTGAAGCAGCTGTCCGGCAATCTCGCCGTGCCGCTGTTCCTGATGGTCGGGTGCCTGTTGCTGGGCCTCGTCCTCACGATGCTGCTGCCGGCGCGGCTGGTCGAGCGGTAACGACAATCCGGTTCGCCGCGGCGCAGCGCCGTGGCGCCTTTTTTGACGGGAATGACATGAAACAGCAGATTGGCCTGATCGGCGTGGGTTTGATGGGGCATGGTATTGCGCGCAACGTGCTGAAGCACGGTTATCCGCTCACGGTCGTCGAGCATCCGGGCAACCAGCCGCTCGACGAACTGCTGCAGGGCGGCGTCCGGACCGTGCGGACCGCGCGCGAACTGGCCGCGCAAGCGGACGTCGTCATCCTCTGCGTGACGGGTTCCCCCGAAGTGGAAGCGGTGCTCACCGGCGAGGACGGCGTGTTGGCCGGCCTGAAGGACAACGCGATTGTCGTCGATTGTTCGACCGCGGTTCCCGAGTCGACCGTCCGGATGGCGCGGCTCGTCGAAGCGGCAGGCGGGCGCTTCGTCGATGCGCCGATGACGCGCGGCGCCAGGGAGGCTCACGAGGGCCGGCTGAACCTGCTGGTCGGCGCGACGCCCGGGTTGTTCGCGGAGATCCGGCCGGTGCTCGCGTGCTTCGCCGAGAACATCACGCGCGTCGGCGATGTCGGGGCCGGCCACAGCATGAAGCTTTTGCACAACTATGTTTCGCTCGGGACCATCGCGCTGCTGTCGGAAGCCGTCGCGTGCGCGAAGCGCGCGGGCGTGGACGTCGCGGTGCTCGCCGACGTGCTCGCCAACGGCGGTGGCGGTGGCGCCGCGCTGAACCGGCTGCGTCCGTTCCTGGAGTCCGGCGACACGTCCGCGCTGCCGTTCCATATGGCGAATGCGCTGAAGGATCTGTCGTACTACTCGGCGATGGCCGAAGGCGTCGATGCAGCCCATGCGATCGCGGCGGCCGTCACGGATACGTACCGCGATGCCGTTGCCGGGGCCGGCGCGCATTGTCCGGTGCTGAAACTGACCGATGTGCTGATGGCGGGGCCCACGCGCGACGACGGCGCGTCGCTTTGAGGAGGCGGGCGGTCGTGCGTGCGGGGCAGGATCGCCGGAAAAAATCCGGGAACCCGTTTGTAGCGGGTGCGACGACCGATGACAAAAAGAACGAAATCGATTGCCGCGGTAGCCGTACTGATCTGCGTCGGCCTGTTCCTCATGACCAAGGTGCACCTCGGGTACTACTCGCATGACAAGGCCATTGCCGACGATGCCGAAAAGATCGCGATTCAGCGCTTCAACAGCAAGCAGTTCGATGCGATCTACGACAGCTTCGCCGAGAACGAGAAGCAGGCTATTCCGAGGAAACAGGCGCTGGAAGCTATGCACGCCACCTTTGATCGTTTCGGGACATAGCCCGGTCGATCCGGAAATCGTCCGTGCGCACGCATGCTCCGGCCGCGCGTATGGTGCACCGCTTAGTCGGGTCTCGTAGCGTATGCACATACGTATGACGTCAACGTATGCGTCTCGGATATCGTGGTACGTGCAGCAGGAGCGGGAAGCCTAGTCCGGCGCGACCGACCGGGCGAACTCGACGAATTGCTCGACGCAGGTCGACGAAAACGGTTCGGACCACGTGACGACCAGCTCGAGCACGTGCGGGCTCGCCAGCGGCACGTAAGCGACGCCCGGGCGGTGCAACGTCGACGTGAAGCCGGGCACGATGGCGACGCCGCGTTCCGCCGCTACCAGCGACACCAGTGTCGTGATCTGCGACGCGGTCGGTCCTATCCGCGGCGTCACGCCTTCATGCGCGCACAGATCCTCGAGCGCGGCGTTCAGCGCGGAACCGTACCCGGAAGGGAACGTGACGAAGTTCTCCATCGCGAGTTCGCGGAACGCGATCGTCGCGTTGCCTGCGTATCGGCTCCGGGCCGGCACCGCGGCGACGAGCGGTTCCCGCGACACGACGAGGGAGCGGATGCGCTCGCCGGACGTCGTCGCCGTTGACCAGCCGAAGCCGATGTCCAGCGTGCCGTCGGCGATCTGCTGGCGCTGACTGGCGGTCGATACCTCCCGAAACGCCAACTCGACTTCCGGCATGCTGCGGCTCACGTTGCGGATGATGTCCGAAAACGCGTCGGACATCGGGATGGAGCTTGCATAGCCGATCACGACACGGCCGACCATACCCTGCGCCATCTTGCGCGCGGTCGCCTCCGCCTCGTCGACCGCATGAACGACGGTTCTCGCCTGTTCGAGAAACAGCGCGCCGGCCGGCGTGAGCTGCACCGCGCGCGTGGACCGCTCGAACAGCCGGATGCCGAGGTCGGCTTCCAGCGCGGCGATATGGCGCGTCAAAGGCGGCTGGGCGATACGCAAACGCAACGCCGCGCGTCCGAAGTGCAATTCGTCGGCGACGGTCACGAAATAGCGGAGGCGGCGTAGGTCGAGCATTTTTGTCGTTTCGGTATCAATGGCCACGAAAACAGTATTGGCACGCGTGCCGCCCGCTCGTCAGACTGTCACCCACATCAGAGAGGGCATCACCCGTGGGCAACAGAACCATCCGATTCGCATTTTTCCTGTGCGGGTTCGCGGCATTTATCAATCTTTATTCGACGCAGGGCATCCTGCACGAACTCGCCGCGGCCTTCAACGTGAGCGCCGAACAGGCCGGCCAGGGCATCAGCGCCACTACCTTGGCGGTTGCCATTATCGCTCCGTTCGTCGGTACGCTGGCCGCCCGCTTCGATCGCCGGACGGTCATTTCGTGCGCCGCCGTGGCGTGTGTGCTTCCCGTCCTGTGGTCGGGGCACGCGGCGCACTTTTCATCGTTTCTCGCCGCCCGCTTTGCCGCGGGCATGCTGATGCCGTTCATCTTCGCGATCTCGATCGCCTGTATCGGCGAGATCTTCAGCCACGACGCGGCGACGGAGGTCAGCGCACTGTTCGTCGCCGGTACGACGCTCGGCGGATTCGCCGGGCGCTTCGTGACCAATATCCTGACGTCCGCGTTCGGCTGGCGTCACGCGCTCGATTTCATCGCGTTCCTGTGTCTCGCGACGGGCCTCGCGATCCACGCGTGCCTGCCGAGGTCCGGCGTCGCGCGTCCGGATGGCGATGGCGATGGCGTGGCGACGCCGCGCCGGAAGCTCTTGACACGCGGCCCGCTGCTGGCGTCGTTTCTGGTCGGCGCATGCGTGCTCGCATCGCAGGTCGCGACGTTCACGTTTGTCGGACTGCGGCTGGCCGGTGCGCCATTTGGCTTCGATACGGTCGAGATCGGCGCGATCTATGCGGTATTTCTCGTCGCGGTGGTCGTCACACCGCTCGCGGGCCGCGTCGCGGCGCAACGCGGCCCGCGCGATCTCGCGCTTGCGGCGACCGGGCTCGCGATCGTCGGTGCATTGCTCACGCTGTCGAGCAGCGTCAGTGCGATCCTGACCGGTCTCGCGCTCAGTTCAACCGCGGTGTTCGTCGAGCAGGCATCGGCCAATGCGTTCATCTCGCGGGTGGCACGCGGGGCACGATCGACGGCGATCGGCATCTACCTTTCCTTCTATTACCTTGGCGGAAGTCTCGGCTCGGTCCTGCCTGTTCCCGCATGGAATCGCCGGGGCTGGGCGGGCTGCGTCGCGTTCGTCGTCGGCGCACAGGCGATCGCGGGCGCGCTCGTGTTTTTCTTCTGGCGCGGGACGCCGCCTGCCGGCGCAAGCAAATCTCGCTCGCCCGAAGTCAGGCCGACTCGGTAGTCGATTTCAACTCGCCGCGCGCACCCGCCGCTCCCGCGCTGTCCGCCGGATCATACCCGGCCGGCAACGCCACCCGCACATAAAGAAACGCACGCCGTTCCCGATCGGGCAGCACTTGCGGTCCGTAGCTGATCCTGACCGCTCCGTCGTCGATCTCCCCGGCCTGCGCGAAGCGCCACGCGCCGGGATCGCTGTCGAGCAGGAATTCGGCGCGCGCATACGCGTGCGGCTCGAACAGCTCGGGAATCGTCACCGTCCTGCCGTCGAGCTTGTCGAGCAACGCTTCGACCACGTTGAAGCCGTACCCGTCGCGCACGATGTCGCAGATGAAGCTGCCCGCGATACGCGGGTTCAGTTCGATCACGTGCGGCACGCGATCATGCACGATGCAGTCGAGATGCACGGGCCCCCACGTGAGCCCGGCGGCGGCCGTCGCACGCGTGCCGACGTCGATCAGCGCGCGCAGCGTGTCGGCGTCGAGATCGAGTTCGGACGTATAGCCGCGTTCGAGAAAGCCGGCGCCATGCCGCTTCAGCTTGCGCAGCGCGCCGACATAGCGGCCGTCGAAATACTCGACGCAGTATTCGCTGCCGTCCAGGAACTCCTCGATGACGACGCGTTCGGTCGCAAGCGACGGGGCATCGGCCCGCACGGCAGCGAGCGCGTCGAGCTGCGCGCGCACGGCGGCGATGTCCTCGCAGCGGCGCACGCCGTCGCTCGCGGAGCCTTCCGCTGGCTTGACGACGACCGGAAAGCGCAACGGCGCGGCCGCGGCCGCGAGCGCCGCCGGCGCGGCCAGCGTGCCCGCGACGAACTGCGCGGCCGGGATGCCGTGCGCGGCGAGCAGCGCCTTCTGGTTGGACTTCGACACCGCGTGCGCGACGTGCCGTGCATCGGGGCCGGGCAGCCCGAGCGCATCGGCGACCCACGCGGCGGTGCGCGCATAGGTGTCGTGCGCGGTCGTCACGCGCAGCGTGTCGAGTTCGTCCGGATAGCGCGCGCGCAGCCAGCCGGCGAGCTGGCCGGCGTCGGGCGCGAGGTTGACCGTCTCGACGCCGTCGGGAAACACGCCGTCGAGACGATGGCCGGGCGCGGTGACGACGGTCACGGCCACCTGGCGTGCGAGGGCGCCGCGCACCAGCGCGATGCTGCTGCCGGTGGCGCGTGCGCCGATCACGATGAGTCGCTTCATGAGGAATCCTTGATCGAGGGCGGAAGAGGAAAGCCGGCTAGCGCGCGCGCCTGCGCAGGCGCTGGGCTTCGAGGCGCGGCAGCAGATGCTGGACGACGCGCGGCAGCGTATAGATCGGCAACTGCGCGCACGCGAACACGAGCGCCATGGTCGGCGTGGCGGCCAGCCCGAGCGCGGCCCACATCAGCCCGACGTTGCGGTTGGCGACGATCAGCGCGACGTTCAGGCGCGTGCGGACGTCGCCGGGCGTGAGCCCGTACGCGACGATCTGGAAACCCGCGTTGACGGCGAACGCAACGGCGATCGCGGCCAGTGCGCGGTGCGGTGCGTCGATGATCGACTGCTGCATGCCGGCCATCGTGCCGAGCGCGAATATCAGCAGCGCGACGACGACGATCGCGTCGATCGGCGTCGCATGGCGTGCGAGCCGCGCGCCGGCAAGGCGGCGCACGAGCAGCGCGACGCCCTCGGCGCTGCCGATCAGCAGCGCGAGCCGCAGCGCGAGGCTCGACGGCGGGATCGACACGGCCGCGTCGTGGCTGAACCACGCGGTCAACAGCGGTGCGGTCAGCGGCACGAACACCATCGACGCGAGGGTCGCGACGAGCGCGACGCTTGCGTCGAGCGACAGCATCCGTGCGATCGTCGACGTACCGCTCGACGGCGGCGCGCAGTATGCGATCACCAGCGCGACGACCCAGTCGTACGGCAGGCCGGCGAGCCGCGCGGCGATGCCGAGCGCGACCGGACACGCGATCATCGTCACGGCGGGCAGCAGCAGCGACACGGCCGGCCGCCGCGCGACCGCGCGCACCGCGCTCGGCTCGACCCGCAGCAGCGTGCCGAGCACGAACAGGAACACGGTAACGGGCATCAACGGCCGCGCGAGCGCCGCGAGCGGCGGCACCAGCAGCCCGAGGCCGACGCCGCACGCGAGCACGGTCGGGCCACGCCGCACCAGCGCGGCGATCAGTGCGCGCACGGACGAACCTCGAGCCGGCGGCGAACGGGGGTGAAGCCGAAGCAGGCAGCGAATGGCATGCGGATTCCTTGAAAAGGGCCGGCCGGCAGGGAATACCCGCTAGGCTAATCCGGATGATTGGCGAAGTAAAATGATATAAACTGAATCGGTAACAAGAGAAACCGATATGAACATCCCTCTGCTCGAAACTTTCCGGGCCGTCGTGCAGGAAGGCAGCGCGCTGCGCGCGGCCGAACGGCTCGGCTGCACGCAATCGAACGTCACGGCGCGGCTGCGCCAGCTCGAAGAGTCGCTCGACGCGCCGCTGTTCGACCGGCACGGCAAGCGGCTGGTGCTGAACGACGCCGGGCGCCGGCTGATGCCGTATTGCGACCGCATCCTGCGCCTCGTCGACGAAGCGACGCAGGTGGTGCGCGAAACGCCGGTCGCCCGCAGCTTCCGGCTGGGATCGATGGAGAGCACCGCCGCCACGCGGCTGCCGGCGCTGGCCGCCGCGCTGAAGGAGCGCGACCCGGCGCTCGGCCTCGCGGTGCAGATCGGCAGCGAGCCCGATCTGGCCGAGGCGCTGTTGCGCGGCCGGATCGACGCGGCGTTGACCGCTCGCGCGGTTGTCCGGCCCGGGCTGCGTTACGAGCCCGCATTCGCGGAAGACATGGTGCTGGTGAGCGCGGCGACCGTCACGCGCCGGCAGTTGCTGGCCGACAACACGGTGCGCTTGCTCGCGTTTCACGACGGCTGTCCGTATCGCGCGGTCGCGGAACACTGGCTGAAGGCGCGCGGCGTCGCGATCGAGTCGGTGTCGTCGTTCGGCACGTTCGGCGCGATTCTCGGCTGCGTGGCGGCCGGGATGGGCGTCGCGATCCTGCCGAAACGGATCACGACCGAGCACGTGGCGCGCAAGGAACTGCGCACGCACGCGTTCGACGATCTCGACAGCGTGACGACCTATCTCGTCACGCCCGACGAAGCGCCCGCGCTGCCCGAACTCGACGCGTTGCGCGCGGTGCTCGGCCGGCAGGCGGGTGCGCTGCTCGCGCGCTGACGCGAGACGATCCGGCCCTAGGCCGGCGCGACCGCGCGTTCGTCCGCGAAGAAGTCGGCCTCGATTTCGCGAATCCGCCGGCAATCCTCGAGCAGCCGCTCGAAGGTCGGGCTGTACAGGCCGACCGTGCCGAGGGCGGTCTGCAGGTCGGTGGTCACGCGCAGCGTGTCGCCGACCTTGATCCATTGCTTGAGCCCGACGAACGACGGCAGCGCCTGGATCGCCTGCCACGTGAAATCCTGCCGCAGCACGCCGTTGCGCGACGACAGCAGCAGCACGTGCCCGCAGTAGCCGCGAAAATCCGTCGGCGCGGTGATCTCGCCGAACAGCCGTTCCGGATGCAGCACCGCTTCGACGGCGGCCGACACGTGATTCTCGCCGCTGACCGCGCTCGTCAGCCGTGGATCGAGACTGCCGTGCAGCCGCGCGTTCAGCTCGACGATCGTCGGACCGTCGGCCGTATCGAACAGCTCCAGATGGGTCGGCCCGAAGCGCACGTCCAGCGCGTCGAGCACGTCGGCCGCGTAGTCGAGCAGCGGTGCGTAGCGCGGGTCGGCATGGTTCAGCACCAGCATCTTGTCGAGCCGCGGCGCGTGCGTGCGGTCGCGATGCACCTCCCACAAGCTGACCACGCGATGGCGGCCCTCGAACGACACCGAGTCGACGATGTATTCCTGCCCTTCGGAATAGCTCTGGATCACGATGTCGTCGTTCGGCTGGTTGTACAGCGAACGGGTCGCCAGCACGTCGCGCGCGGCCGCCTCGACCTGCGCGAGCGTCCGGCAGATCTTCACGCCGGTCACGCCCGCGCTGCGCGCCGGCTTCACGACGAGCGGCAGCGTGCCCTGCGCGCGCGCCCAAGCGAGCGCTTCGTCGACCGACGTGCTGTGGAAGTGCGCCGGCGCACGCAACCCGGCCGCGCGAATGCGCTCGTTCATCGCGAACTTGTCGCGTCGTGCGGCGGAGGTCGCGAGCGGGTTGCGATAGGGCACGTCGAGCCGCTCGGCGAGCGTGTCGGCCAGCTCGAGCGCCGCGTCGAGGCCGTGCAGCACCGCGCCGATCCGCAGGTCGGCCAGTTGCGCGAGCGTCGCGTCGATGTCGCCGCGATGCTGGACCTGGCGGACGTAGTCGGACGGCACGAACTGGTTCCGGTAGATTGCGGGCAGATCGGGGTCGCTGATCACATGCGCGCAACGGATGCCGTATGCGCGAAACGCGGGGGCCAGATAGGCGGCGGTCGACGCGCCGTCGACGATCAGGACGGTATCGATGAAGCGATGCTGCATGGATTCCTCGCTCGGATGGGGGCGGTTGAAGGACGTCGTGCGGCAGCGCGCTCAGGCCCGCGTGCCGGTAACGGGAGTGTCGCGGGGCCAGCGCACGGCCAGCACGACACAGATCGCGACGAGCACGGCCGCGACGGCGAACGCATGCGCGGCGCCGGCCACGATGGCCGCGCCCTGGCCGGCGACCAGCGCGCCGAGTGCCGCGACGCCGATCGCGGCGCCGACCTGGCGCGCGGTATTGAGAATCGCGGACGCGGTGCCCGAGCGGCCGGCCTCGACGCTGCCGAGCAGCGTCGACGTCAGCGCGGGAATCGCGATGCCGCCGCCGACCGCCATCGCCGCGAGCCCGGGCGCCAGCAGCGCATACGGCGTGTGCGCGGCGAGCGTTTGCCACAGCCACACGTAGCCGGCGAGCGACACGGCGAGCCCGACGATCACGGTCGCGCGAAACCCGTAGCGGACCGCGAGCCGTGCGCTCGCGATATTGGCGAGCATGATGATCGTGAGCGGCGCGAGCGCGAGCCCCGATTCGGTCGCCGTGAAGCCGCGCGCGTTCTGGAAATAGAGGCTGAGCGAGAAGATCAGCCCGTAGAACGCCGCATTCGTGATCGCGCCGATCGCGAGCACGCCCGGCACGCGGGCGATCCGGAAGAACGCGAGCTGCAGCATCGGCGCGGCCACGCGCCGTTCGATCGCGACGAACAGCGCACCGAGTGCGACCGACGCGAGCAGCGCACCGGCCGCATACGGGTCGCTGATCCCGTGCGCACCGGCGCGGATGATCCCGCCCGTCAGCAACCCGAGCACGAGTACCGCAACGATCTGGCCGGCCGGATCGAACAGCCGGGTGCGCGCGGCGGCCGAATCCCGCACGTGGCGCAGCGTGAGCCACAGCCCGAGCGCGCAGATCGGCAGGTTGATGAAGAAGATCGCGCGCCAGCCGAGCGAATCGATCAGCAGGCCACCGAGCGTCGGGCCGGCCGCGCTGATCGCGCCGCCCGTCGCGCTCCACCACGCGACGGCTTTCACGCGCGCGGCGGCGTCGTTGGCGCACGCATGCGTGATGAGCGCGAGCGACGTGGGCAGGATCATCGCGGCGCCGACGCCTTGCGCGACCCGCGCGGCGACCAGCGCCGCCAGCGACGGCGCGAGCGCGCAGCCGAGCGACGCGAGCAGGAACAGCGCAAGACCGTACGCGAACAGCCGGCGGCTGCCGAAGCGGTCGGCCAGCGTGCCCGACGTCAGCAGCAGCGCGGCGAACGACAGTGTGTACGCATCGACGATCCACTGCAGCCCGTGAACGCTCGATCCGAACGCCTGACCGAGGCTCGGAATCGCGACGTTGACGACGGTCACATCGAGCTGGACGATCGCGAAGCCCAGG
The DNA here is from genome assembly GCF_015712265.1 of Burkholderia sp. 9777_1386. NCBI lineage: Bacteria > Pseudomonadati > Pseudomonadota > Betaproteobacteria > Burkholderiales > Burkholderiaceae > Burkholderia > Burkholderia sp. 9777_1386. Next base: position 385,643 of record NZ_JACCQB010000001.1, read on the forward strand.
CTCGCGGCCGCGACGGTCGGGAAGATGGCGCGCAGCGACGTATGCGGCGCAGCCGCAGCGGCGGCGGCCGGTGGATGGTCGACGCGGTCGAGCGCCGGGGCGCGATCGTTCATCGCGGCTCCCGGTGCGGGCCGGACGTGTGCGACGTCGGGTGCGGCAGGCGGTATCGATTCATCTGGCGGGTTCCCGTAGGGCGGATAGAGGAAGCCGGCTGCCCGTCGGACGCCGGCTGAATCGTCGAATCCGACAGAAAACTAGCATCGACCCGTTGGCGAATACAAATAATAAGCAGCGATTTTTTAACAAGTATTCGTGTTAAGGGCAGGTGCAAACGACGTGAACCGGTTCCGCCCGGATTGCTGAACTTATATCGATAATTTTCGTTTGCAATCGAATTAATATCATTTCGCAATGCAATGACGGTCTCCTAGTCTTGTCGAGCGCTTCGCCCCGAGGACGGTGGAGCGCGGCGGTGATGCCACGCCGCTCTTCGAACCAGATCTTTATACGAGAGACCTATGACCTATCTCGCAGATGAACGCATCGCTTTGACGGCAGTGGAATCCGCTCATATCCGCACGACGCTCGGCGCGCTCGACTACGACCCGGCCGGCGGCGCCGGTTATATCAGCGCGGTCCGCAAGCTCGCCTACAACGCGTTTCCCGACCGGGTCGTCGACGCATTCGATCGGGCGAAGGCGCCGACCGCCGACGCGCACGGCTCGATCGAGATCGACAACCTGCCGATCGACGACGGCGTGACGGGCAGCCCGCGGTTCGAGGAAACCGGCCGCTCGTTCAAGGCCGGCGTGTTGAGCGAGAACGTGCTGGTCGCGTTGAGCACGCTGGCCGGCGAGCCGTACTCGATCGCGCACGAAGGCCGCGAGCTGGTGAACAACCTGACCCCGCACAAGGCGACCGCGCGCGACTACACGGGCCTGGGGTCCGAGGTCGAGCTCGACTTCCACATCGAGAACGCCGCGCAGGCGCACATGCCGGAAGGCGACACGTCGCCGTTCGCGCTGCTGCTGCTCGGCGTGCGCAGCGAGGCGGGCGGCGGCCCGTACACGCGGCTCGCCGATGCGCGTCGCGCGCTGCAACTGCTGTCGCCGGACGACATTGCGCAACTCTACGGCGAGCACTACATCATCCGCGTGCCGTACCGGTGGCGCGGCGCGGCGCCGACGCCGCGCGACAACACCGACCTGAGCGCCGTGCTGTCGGGGCCGCTCGATGCGCCGCGCGTGACGGTCGCGTTCTATCCGGACATGGTGCTGGCGGTCAACCCGCGCGCGCAGGAAGCGCTGGCCAACCTGTATCGCGCGGTGCGCGAGGTGTCGTTCGGCGTGCAGGTGTCGCCGGGCAAGCTGGTGCTGATCAACAACCACTTCACGCTGCATTCGCGCGACCGCTTCGACCCGCAGTACGACGAGAACGATCGCGCGTTCCGCTGGGTGCAGCGTGTGTTCGTCGCGCGCAGCCTGTGGAATTTCCGTGCGTTCACGCCGCTGCAGGCGCGCGTGTTCGACCCGAAGGCGCTGTATGCGGGCGAGTCGGCGCAGGCGAGGCAGCCGGCGCCCGTCGTGCAACCGGCGCCGCGGCGTGCGGCCGCGGTCGAACTCGAAGCGACGCCTGCATAAAGGAGCCGGGCCGGGCGGCAAGGTACGCGCAACGTCACCGAACCGCCGCCCGCGCGTGCGCCACGCATCATCGAATAAAAAGGGATTCCACCAGACATGAGAAGCCGCGCTTTTCCCGTGACACACGTTGCCCGCTTGCTGGCCGCCGCGCTGATCGCCGGTAGCGCCTTCGCCGCGCAGGCCGCGTCGTTCGACCTGAGCCCCGAGCAGCCGGCCCGGCAGCGCGGCGCCGTGAACCCGGCGGTCGAGCAGGCGTTGCCGGCCGGTTTCCGGTTTGCCGAAGCGAATACGCTGACGATCGGCATCGCACCGAACCTGCCGCCGCTCAGTACCTATGCGACCGACGCGCGCACGGTGGTCGGCTTCGATCCCGATCTCGCGCAACTGATCGCGGACAGCCTCGGCCGCAAGCTGAAGATCGTGCCGCTCGCGTGGGCCGACTGGCCGCTCGCGCTGCAGTCCGGCAAGGTCGACGCGGTGATCTCGAACGTGACGGTCACCGAGCAGCGCAAGGAGAAGTTCGACTTCTCGACCTACCGCAAGGACCAACTCGGCTTCTACGTGAAAACCGGCAGCAGGCTGGCCGCGATCCGCGAGCCGAAGGATGTCGCCGGGCTGCGCGTCGTGACCGATTCGGGCACGAACCAGGAAAAGATCCTGCTCGAATGGAACCGGCAGAACGTCGCGCGCGGCCTCGCGCCGGTCGAGATCCAGTATTACGCGGATGCGGCCGAGCGGTGGGTCGCGCTGCAGTCGGGCCGGGTCGACACGATCTTCAGCGTGAACTCGATGCTCGCGTACCAAGCGTCGCTGCGCGGCGATGCGAAGCTGATCGGCACCGTCAGCGGCGGCTGGCCGCGCACCGCGGACATCGCGATCACGACCCGCAAGGGCAGCGGCCTGGCCGAGCCGCTGACGCTCGCGATCAATGCGCTGATCGCGAACGGCAGCTATCGGAAAGCGCTCGATCACTGGCGGCTGGATGCCGAGGCGATCGACCGGTCGCAGACCAATCCGCCGGGGTTGCCGCGCACCTGAACACGGCACGCGGCGGCGCTTGCGTGATCGGCCGCCGTTCGGCTGCACCGTGAAACGGCGGTTGCGATCCGGCTACGGTTCGACGCCGGCCTGTTTCGTGTCCGGCCGGCTGCCCGCGATCTCGATCGCCGTTTCCCAGCGGAAGTAGCCCGATACGGCGCCGTCGCGATCGAGCACGGCGAAATCGGCCGTGCACGTGGTGATGCCCGGGGCCAGCACCTCGCTGCGCCAGAAATGGTCTTTCATCGGCCGGCACGACGGATGCAGCAGGTCGTCGCCGTCCGGCACCGGGGTGGCGGCGTCGCGGATTTCCGCTTCGATCGGCGCGACGATGCCGGCGTCCTTCAGCGCGAACCGGATGAACAGCACGGTCACTTCCGCACGCAGCGCCAGCGCGGTTTCGCGCAAATGCAGCTGGTCGCCGGGCGACAGGCCGGCAAAGAGCCGGTTGTCGTTGTGGCCGACCTGCCCGGCGTCGCCGGGGCGCAACACGTAGATGTGCCGGCCGTCGATCACGGTCGGCGCGTCGGCGTCCCGGCTCGCATCGGGGTAGGCCGACAGCAGCGTGACGGCGTCGACGATCGCGAGACCATCGCAACGAACACCAGACATGAGCACGTCCTCCGCAACAAGGGAGCGGCACGGGCGGCCGTCGTGCGGCCGCCCGCGTGCCGCGATCAGTTATGGATCGAGATGAACGGATCCCACGAGAAGCAGCCCTGGCTCTGGCAGTTGCGATCGATGATCTGGAACTGGAAGTGGTAGGTCACGCGGCCGACCTTCAGGCATTCCGACGACCAGTAGTAGTTCGCGACCTTCTGGCACGTCGGCACTTCGGGCTTGCTGGTGTTCGGCACCGGGATCGACGCTTCCGCGACGCGCGGCGTCGGCGTCGAGATCAGGTCGTTGCCGACGTTGCCGATGAACTTGTAGAACACCACCTGGTTTTCGAAGCCCAGCGACAGGCTCGTTTCGCGCCAGCGGATCAGGTCGCCGACCTGCGCCTTCAGGTCGAGCTCGCCGCCCGCCTGCCCGGAAATGACGTTGTCCTGGTTGGTCACCATATAGACATAGCGCCAGTCGATCAGTGTCGGCGCCGCCGGATTCTTGCTGGGATTCGGATATTTTTTGAGAATGGTTTCGGTATCGAACGAAACGAGCACATCGGTAACGCGTGACATAGAAGCTCCCGTTTGAAGTAATGGGAATCATCGTTGCGCGAATTGCTTCGTGCAGCCGCCATCGCCTTGTGAGGCAAGGGTTTGCGCCGGTATCGGCACGTGCGGAGGCGACGGCTAATGCAGATTAGTCCGTTTGGTTAATCATGGAAGCTGTAAAAGTAAACAGGTCGGGAAAATGATTTTTAGAGTTAATTTTAAAATCGGAATCAATCGGGTCGATGCGTGACATAAATATCGCGACATCGAATCTGTTAATCGATCGACCGATTATCGGCGGGGGCGGGAAGGCGGCTGCTTACCGGTAGGTCCAGAGCCGGTGCAGCACGAACGTCGTCGGCGGGATCAGCAGTGCGATCGCGACGACGCCCATCGCGCGCGACGCACCCAGCGCCTCGGCGGCACGCGCGAGCAGCATCGTCTCGACGAAGCCGGCCAGCGTGACCGCGAGAAAGCGCAGCGCGTTGCGGGGGCGCACCGTCGACGAGAAGCTCCACAGCGTATTCGCGAGATACGAGAACGCGGTCGCGCAGAGGAACGCGATGGCATTCGCGGTCACCGGCGTCGCGTCGCGCAGCGCGAACAGCGCCGTCGCGACCAGCGTGTGGAGCGCGGTCGAGCCGAGCCCGGACACGCCGAAACGCACGAGCCGCGTGCGCTCGGCCTGCAGCAGCCCGATCATGGCGAGCGCGCGTTCAGCGCGCGCCGATGCGCGCCCGGACCGGCTGCACGCGCCGGCGGGCCGGCTGGCGGCGGGCGTCGCGCGCGACCGGCAGTTCGATCACCTTGCCGTGCGCCTGGTAGCGGCGGCGGATCAGGTAGACGGGCCGTTGCTTCGATTCGTCGTAGATCCGCCCGACGTATTCGCCGACCACGCCGATCCCGATCAGCTCGATGCCGCCGATGAACAGCGTGACCGAGATCAGCGACGCGTAGCCGAGCACCGGATTGCCGAACAGCAGCGTGCGCAGGATGATGAACGAACCGTACACGAACGCGAGCGCCGCGATGCCGACGCCGATGTAGGTCCAGCTGCGCAGCGGCACGGTGCTGAAGCTGGTGATGCCTTCCAGCGCGAAATTCCACAGCTTCCAGCCGGAGAATTTCGAGTGCCCGGCGCTGCGCGGATCGCGCTGGTACTCGACGATCACGGTCTTGTAGCCGACCCACGCGAACAGCCCCTTCATGAAGCGGTGCCGCTCGGGCAGGTTGCGCAGCGCGTTCACGACCTTGCGGTCCATCAGCCGGAAATCGCCGACGTTCTCCGGCAGCTTCACGTCCGACAGCAGGTTGTGCACGCGGTAGTAGATCGCGGCGGCGGTGCGCTTCGCGAACGAATCGCACGCGCGGTTGCTGCGCTTGGCCGCGACGACCTCCGCGCCGTCGCGCCAGTGGCCGATCATCACCGGGATCAGGCTCGGCGGGTCCTGCAGGTCCGCGTCGAGCGGGATCACCGCATCGCCCGCGGCTTCGTCGAGGCCGGCCGTCAGCGCGGCTTCCTTGCCGAAGTTGCGGGTCAGGTCGATGACGCGCACGCGCCGTTCGGCCGCGCCGATCCGGACCAGGCGTTCCAGCGTGTCGTCGCGGCTGCCGTCGTTTACGCAGACGATCTCGAAGCGGATCGCGTCGATCGCGCTCAGCAACGGAATCACGACGTCGAAGAAGCGTTCGACGGCTTCGCCTTCGTTGTAGAACGGCACGACCAGCGAAACGAGCGGCGTGTAGATGGGTTCCCGCATGATGATTCCCCTTGTGATGGCGCTTTACCGGCCGGCGCCGAGCGTCGGGCGGCCGGTGCGGCGCATGCCGTGCGCCGGGCGGTGGTGCGGTCGGAGCGGGTGGGTGAACCCGGTCTCGGTCGAGGTGTCGCGCGCGTCGGGCAGCGACGGCACGTCGCGTCTTTCCCGGGCGATGCGGCTGACGAGCAGCGCGAGCGATGCGAGCGTCACGAGCGGCATGAACTGGAACGACAGGTGCGGCACGATCGCGAGGCCCGCGAGCGGCATCGGCCACAGCAGCATCAGCCATTCGCGATCGAAGTGCCGCCAGCCGTGCGTCCATGCATAGCGCGCGTACCACGCGATCACGATGCCGTACCACGTGAGGTCGTAGTCGTACAGATACGGGCTGACGAGCAGGCACGCGCACGCGAGGGTCGCGGCGCGCAGCGCGTACGAACACGCGCCGCGCCACGCGTAGACGACGGCGCTCGCGGCGGCCGCGGCCGACAGCAGCTGAAGGCCGCGTGCGACGAGCGCGGGCCAGCCGGCCATCGTCGCGAGCGCGAACACCGTCGGCATGCGGGCGAGCTTCGCGTGGCCCGCATCGACGATCGCGTAGACGTTGCCGATCACGTGCATGAACGTGAGCCACGGGCCGATCCCGAACGCGAGCGTCGCGAGCGCGACGCTGACGGCGATCGTCGCGGCCCACGCGGCCAGCGCGCGCCATTGGCCCGCGCACAGCAGCGCGAGCGGGAACAGCACCGCGAGCTGCGGCTTCATCGTCAGCAACCCGAAGCAGATTCCGGCGCAGACGGGCCGCCGGTTCAACGCGAGCAGGCCGAGTGCGGCGAGCGTCGCGGTGAAGAGGCTCGTCTGCCCGACGATCACCGTGAGGAACGCACCCGGAAACGCGAGCGCGCACAGCCAAGCGGCGTCGCGCTGCACCGTGGCGCGCATCGTCGCCGCGAACAGCGCGATCGTGATGCCGAGCCACAGCACGACCGCCAGCGTGTACGGCAGCCAGCCGAGCGGCAGCACGAACAGCAGCATCGTCGGCGGATAGAGCCACGGCAGCGTGCCGTCCGCGAGCGTCATCGTCGGGACCGCGAGCTTCTGGACCGCGAACAGCGCGGGAAAATGCCACGCGTCCGCGCCGTGACCGTGCGCGGCGAGCCACGCGGCGCTCCAGACCGGCGAGAAGTCCTGCGACAGCGGTTCCAGCGCGCCGTGGCGCGACAGGAGGACGCGGGTCAGGTAGATCGCGATGAACAGCAGCTCGGTCAGCAGCACGGCGGCCGCGTAGAGGCGCACGCGATCGCGGTTGAGCCAGTGCGGATGGCGGCGCGGGCCGGCGATCGGGAGTTCCGGATGCACGTCGGCGGCCGAATGCGCGTGGCGGGCGAACGACGGCGCTTTCATCGTGCGCTCCGGGATGCGAGCGCCGTGCGGCGCACGACGACGAACAGCACCGCGAGCAGCACGACCGGCCCGATCTGCGGCAGCTTCATCAGCCGGTTCAGCATTTCGAAGATCGGCAGCAGCCACGCCAGCACGAGAATGCCCTGGTCGCCGGGCAGCCAACCTTCGTCGAGGCCGTGTGCGATCAGGCAGAAGATCGCGATGCCGAGCCACGTCAGTTCGTAGTTCCACAGATATGGCGTCGTCAGCAGGGTGGCGACCGCCAGTACCGCCCCGCGCAGCCGCATGTCACGCGTGCGGCGCCAGACGTCGACGGCCGCGGCGAGCGCGACGAGCGCGACCGCCGCCTGGGCGGCCAGCGCGGCCGCCACCGGCGCGCCGGCGAGCCGCAACGCGGCGAACGGCGTCGGCGACGCGAGCCAGTACGACGCGAGCATGAAGTGCTGCGCGCGTACCGTCGACAGTGCGTGACTCAAGCCGTGCAGCGCGGCGGGGCCGGCCAGCGCCACGCCGGCCGCCGCGAACAGCGTCGCGCTGATCGCCGCCGCCGCGAAGGTGCGCCACGCACGCGTCGCGATCAGCACGAACGGGAACACGACGGCGAGTTGCGGCTTGATCGCGAGCAGCCCGATCAGCACGCCCGCCAGGACCGGACGCTTGCCGAGCAGATGCAGCGCGAGCGCGGCGAGGCCGGCGGTCAGGATGCTGTTCTGGCCGAACAGCGCGGACATGCACACCGCCGAATACGCGACGACGACGAGCGCCGCGGCGCGCGGCACGGGAAGATGCGCGCGCAGCCCCGACAACCGCGAGACGGCGAGCGCGTAGCATAAAAGACTGCCCGCGAAAAAGAGGAAGTAAGCGGGCAGGAAAGGCACGAGGGCAACCGGCGCGATGAACAGCAGCATCGTCGGCGGATAGAGCCAGGGAAGCGGCCGGTTTTGCAGATACGCACCGAAGTGCGCGAACTCGGCCTGCAGGAATGAGGACGTGTCGTAAGCCGCCGCGGCATGGCCTTGCAACACGAGATGCGATGCGGTCCAGAAGACCGAGAAGTCGGTGCCGGGGCGGGCGGTGGCGTTCGACGTGAAGCCGTCGGTCACGACCGCCCAGACGATCAGCAGCGCAGCGAAGAGCATCAGCATGATGCAGCTGTACGGAATGATCCGGTCGGCCGTCAGCCATTGAGCACAGCGTATTGCGCGATCGCGCGTTCCACGATTGGCTGTGTACATGATGCCCCGTCTGTCGTGTGGCCGCGTGGTCTGTCGCGGCCGTTTGATGTTGTGGTGCCTGCGGATCGAATCGCTCTGAAATGGCGTTGTCCGGTGAATTCATTGTTGAAGAAAAAATCGCGTGATGCAAACCACGCACGGCCGGCCGGCATTTAATGTGTTCAGCGATTCGGGTGAAAACCGCCATTTCTGGTATGAGAAAACGCCGCCGCCGGGATTCGTGTTTCTGGCCTGAAACATTCCGCGATTTTTACCGGCTGTGCGTGCCGCCGAACCCGCAGCGCGCGGGCGGTCTGCCGCGTTCGGGAAAATCCCGAGAAAATTTTTTAGGTCCTTCGTGCAGCGCCACGACGGGCTTTCGTGCCGGCCGCATGCGCCCGAACCGTATATATCAAAGTTGAAACATTTCGGCGGTCGGGCGTTTGGCGGAGGTTTGCATATATCGCTGAAACCCTTGATGCGTCTCGATTCCGACCGGGATGGTCCGCTCTTTGCGTAAGCGTTGGCACGGCAGTCGACGACGTGACGACCGGGCGGTTCCGGCAGGCAGCAGAGGAACCGGCTCGCGAATCACCTGCGGAACAGACAGTCCGGAGCGCGTCGGGGAACACGCAGCTCCAGTCCGATCAACCGCGGCAACCGTCGTCGAACGACCCAAGAGACCCGGTGGATTCAGGGCAATAAGAAATCGGCATGGCAGTACATGGGGAATAAAAATGAAAGACCACAGCACGTCGCGGATCGCAAGCCGCGTTAAAGACACACTGCAGCTTTGCCGGGAGTTCATCTCCCGTTCAACTGGATTCCATGCGTCGAACGGCCGTCGCGCCGTTCCGGTCGATCGACTCGTCCGGTTCATCCGGCCGGTCGAACCGTACACGCGTCTCTCATGCTCCGCCTCGCCGATACCCGTTCGCACGGACAACGCTGGTCCACCCCGTTGCCGCGACTGATCGTCGGCTTCCGATTTTTCGAGTAGTGCCGGTGGTGCCCACCCCCCGACGTCCTGACCGACGAAGGGTATTTCATAGCAGTCCGAAAGGAGAATGCTCATGTCAAGAATCATCGAAAAGATCGCGTGGTTCGTCCAGGATCAGGACGGCGTGACGGCCATCGAGTACGGCCTGATCGCCGCGCTGATCGCGATCGGCATCGTCGCCGCGCTGGCGACGGTCGGTACGGATCTGAAGACCGTGTTCAGCACGATCGCCGCGGATCTGGACTCGGCGGTAGCAGGCATCTGATGGACGGTACGACGAACGGCTCGTTCGAATCGTTCGTCGGCGCCACACGGCATCAACGACATTCCTCGACGTATCGAAGCACGGTCATCCGACCAGCCGGTGCGCGAGGATTTTGAAAGTCACCACGCAAGGAGATCACCATGTCCAAGCTCATTCAACAAGCCAGCCGTTTCGTTCGCGATGAAGATGGCGTGACCGCCATCGAATACGGCCTGATCGCCGCGCTGATCGCAGTCGGCATCATCCTCGCGCTGTCGACCATCGGGAAGGACCTCAAGACCGTGTTCAGCACGATCGCGGCCGACCTCGATTCGGCGGTGGCAGGCATCTGATGGAGCGTGCCGCGGACGGCTCGGCTGGTGCAGCGTTCGAGCCGTCCCCGGCCATCCGACCAACCGGAAACCGGAGACCATCATGCAAGCCATCATGCGTGTCGCACGTTGCTGGATCGCCGACGAACGAGGCGTGACGTCGATCGAATATGCGCTGCTCGCGTCGATGTTCGCCATCGCGGTACTGGGTAGCGTCGTCACGCTGAAGGGCTCGCTCGGCGCTGCGTACGAGATGATCGCCGCGGCCGTGACGGCTGCCGTGACCACCGCCGTGACCACCGCGCTGTCCATGGTTTCCTGATCCACCGATTCGATTCGCGAGGTTCGCCATGTTTCCCGTTGCGCCGCCTTACCCGGTTCCGTTGTGCGTGACGCTGCTCGCGGTCGCCGCGGCCAGCACGGACATCGCGACCCGTCGCATTCCGAATCGTCTCGTCTTGCTCGGCCTGGTCGGCGCATTGATCGCCCAGTGCCTGTTGCACGGCGTGCCGGCGGGCGTGCTCGGCTGGCTCGCCGGGGCGGCAACCGGCTTCGGCCTGCTGCTGCCGTTCTACCTGTTGCGCGGAATGGCGGCGGGCGACGTGAAGCTGATGCTCGCGATCGGCGCGTGGGTCGGCGCGGAAATGACCTTTTACATCGTGCTGGCCACGTTCCTGGCCGGCGGGATCGGCGCCATCGCCTACGCGCTGCTGCGCGGGCGGATGCGCCAGATGTGGGCGAACGTGCGCACGCTGATCGTGCGGCGCTCGCCGGCGGCGCGCGCCGAGGCCGACGACGGCCCCGCCGGGATCACATCGGTCGGCACGCTGCCGTACGGTGTGGCGATCGCGGCCGGCACGCTGGGCATGCTGTTCGCGTCGTGCGCATAGCGCGGCGGTTCCGTCACGAAGACGCAACGAGGACGCAACGAGGACGCAACGATCATGAACACGAACCACACCGAACCGAGACGCGACGCGCAGGTGGCACACCTGCCCGATCCGCTGCCGTCGCGGGAGGTCCATACGAAGCTGGGCGCGCAGCTGCCGTCGGCGCCGCGCTCGCTCGCGGAAACCGGGCTGAGCATGGCGTTCGTCGGCGGCCTCGTGCTGAAGTCGACGCTGGTGCTCGGCCGCCCGTCGTACGGCGATCTGGTCGAGCGGCACTGCCTGCCGCTCGCGGTGCTCGACGAAGTCTTCGCGTTCCTGGTGCGCGAGCATCTGGTCGAGTTGACCCATCGCGGCGCGACCGATCTCGACGTGACGTTCCGCCTGACCGATGCAGGCCGCGTGCTCGCGCTCGAGGAACGGGAACGCAGCGGCTACAGCGGGCCCGCGCCGGTGACGCTAGATGCGTACCTCGCGAGCGTGGCCGCGCATTCGGTGCGCAAGCTGCACATCGGCCAGAGCGACGTGTGGGCCGCATTCGAAGGCGTCGTGATCGACACGGCGGTGCTCGATGCGGCGGCCGCCGCGCTGAACGCGGCACGGCCGCTGCTGATCTACGGCCCGGCCGGCAGCGGCAAGACCTTTCTCGCCGAACGGCTCGGCGCGCTGATGCACGGCCGCGTGCCGGTGCCGTACGCGATCTGCGCGGCCGGCGAAGTGATCCAGGTCTACGACCCGCTCGTGCACGTCGACGCGGAAGCCGCGGGCGCCGGCCAGTCGGTCGATCGCCGGTGGCGCCTGTGCGAACGGCCGGTCGTGATGTCGGGCGGCGAGCTGACGCTCGACGAGCTCGACCTGCGGCGCGACGAAGCGGCCGGCTTCTATCAGGCGCCGCCGCACATGAAGGCGAACATGGGCATGTACGTCGTCGACGATCTCGGTCGCCAGCGCGTCGAGCCGCGCGACCTGCTCAATCGCTGGCTGCGTCCGCTCGATCGCGGCGTCGATTTCATGACGCTCGAATCCGGCAACCGCTTCGTGCTGCCGTTCGACGTGTGGCCGGTGTTCTCGAGCAACCTCGCGCCGGAGCAGTTCTGCGACGACGCGTTCATGCGCCGCCTCGGCTCGAAGCTGCACGTCGGCGCGATGTCGATCGACGACTACCGCGCGGTGTACGACGCCGCTTGCGCAGCGCTCGGGCTCGTGTCGGCGAGCGATGCGTTCGAGTTCCTGCTGCATCGGCTGCATCTGCCGACCGGCAAGGCGTTTCTCGCGTGCTTTCCGGCGGACCTGCTGCGCCTCGTGGCCGCCGGCGCGCGTTACCGCGGCGATCCGCCCGAGGTGACGCACGACGCGCTGTACGACGCGTGGGCGAGTTACTTCGGCGCGGCGCCTGAACGGGACGGCGGCCATCCACCGCCCGTCGAGCGCGGAGGCCGGACGTTCGTCACCGGTTGAGCGGTTTCTTTCACGATTCGTCGAGGAGCATTGCCATGAAAAACAGTCGAGCGGTCATGATGCTGGTCGTCGCGATGATCGCGGGTCTTGCCGCGGTCGTATTCGCTTCCCACTGGCTGATGCAGACATCCACGAGTTCGGTCACGTCCGTCGCGGTGGCCACCACCGACCTGAACCTGGGCGAGCCGCTCGGGCCGAACCAGATCCACATGGTGAGCTGGCCGTCCGGCAGCGTGCCGACCGGCGCGTTCACCGACACGAAGGCGCTCGAAGGGCGCGTCGTGCGCACCAGCCTGTCGCGCGGCGAGCCGGTGATCGAATCGAAGCTCGCGCCGGTCGGCACGAAGGGCGGGCTGTCCGCGGTGATCGCCGACGGCAGCCGCGCGATCACGGTGCGCGTGAACGACGTGGTCGGCGTCGCGGGCTTCGCGCTGCCGGGCAACTACGTCGACGTGATCGTCAACACGCAGGAACAGCAGGGCAAGACCGACGGGCAGAGCATCTCGAAGATTGTGCTCGAGCACATCCTCGTGCTCGCCGTCGCGCAGCAGGTCAGCCGCGACGACACGGCGCCGAAGGTGGTCAACGCGGTGACGCTGGAAGTCACGCCCGACCAGGCCGAACGGCTCGACCTCGCGCGCAGCGTCGGCACGCTGTCGCTCGTGCTGCGCAACCAGGTCGACCAGAAGACGCTGAACACCGACGGTGCGACCAAGCTCACGCTGCTCGGCAAGGAGCCCGCACCGGCAGCGCCGCCGGCGCCTGTCCACGTACGGCCGGTCCGCGTGCACGTCGCCTCGCACGCGGCGCCGGAAGTGCGGCGCGACTGCGTCGGCGTGCTGACCGGCGTGAAGGGCAGCGTCGAATGTTTCTGAAGCAGATCGAACCAGCCAGACCAACAAACCGGCCGCCGGCAACGCGCGGCGGCCTTGGAAGTCGATAACCGGCACGGCGCCGGTCTCTCGGGGGATCAGACGAAATGAAGATCAAACCGCAACGCACAGGTACCGGCCCACTGCGCACACGCGTCGCACGGGGCACGATGATGACCGCGATCCTCTGTTCGGGATGGCTGACCGTGTATGGCGCGCTCGCGCAGGAAGGCATCGAATCGGCGGTGCTGACGAAGGGCGGCGCCAGCGCGCCGGCCGCGGTCGGCAAGGGGCCGATGCAGATGACGATCAGCATGGCGCCGGTGCCGGCCGCCGCGCCCGCCGCATCGGCGGGGCCGCTGCGCGGGCCGAACTGCGTGGGCGCCGTGCGCGAATCGACCAGCGTCGCCGTGCCGCTCGGCAAGTCGCTGCTGGTGCCGATGCCGGAACCGGTGCGCAACCGGACGATCGGCAATCCGGCCGTCGCGCAGGCGACGATGGTGTCGCCGCAGACGCTGTACATCCTCGGGCTCGCGGTCGGCACGACCAACATGATCGTGCAGGGCAAGAGCGGTGCGTGCCGCGTGATCGACGTCGCGGTCGGCGCGGATGCCGGCGGCCTGCAGGCGTCGCTGCTGCAGCTGATGCCGAACGAGCGCGACATCCACGTGTCGACCGCGGCCGGCACGATCGTGCTGGCCGGCACCGTGTCGAGCTCGCAGGCCGCGCAGCAGGCCGTGCAGATCGCCCATGCGTACGGCGACAGCGCGGGCGATGCGGCGGGTGGCGGCAAGCAGGGCGGCGGCGTGCTCAACATGCTGAACGTCACGTCGCCGCAGCAGGTGATGCTCGAGGTGAAGGTGGCCGAGGTGTCGAAGACGCTGATCAACCAGATGGGCAGCGCATTCAACATCCAGGGCGGCTTCGGTTCGTGGAGCGGTGCGCTGGTCAGCAACCTGCTCGCGGGCGTCGCGAGCGGCGCGGTGTTCAACAAGGCGAACAACCGGCCGTTCAGCATCGCGGCCGACGCGCAGAACACCGACAACCTCGTCAAGATCCTCGCGGAGCCGAATCTCGTGACGATCAGCGGCCAGGAAGCGACGTTCCTCGCCGGCGGCAAGATCTTCATCCCGATCCCGCAGAGCAGCGGCAACGGCACGTCGTCGATCACGCTGCAGGAAGAGGAATTCGGCGTCGCGCTGAAGTTCACGCCGACCGTGCTGGCCAACGGCCGGATCAGCCTGAAGGTCGCGCCGGAAGTGTCGGAGCTGTCGCAGACGGGCGTCACGCTGAGCGCGACCAACATCGGCGGCACGTCGATCCTGCCGCTGATCACGACACGGCGCGCATCGACGACGGTGCAGATGAGCGACGGCGAATCGTTCGCGATCGGCGGGCTGATCAAGGACAACGCGACCGGCGCGCTGAAGGCGATCCCGGGTGTCGGCGAAGTGCCGGTGCTCGGCGCGCTGTTCCGCAGCACGTCGTTCCAGCAGGATCGCACCGAGCTGATCTTCCTGATCACGCCGCACCTGGTGAAGCCGCTGCAGACCGCGGACGTCGCGCTGCCGACCGACAGCTTCTCGAAGCCGAACGAAGTCGACGTGTATGCGACCGGCAACATGGAAGGCCGTGGCGGCGTGCGCAAGGCAGGCGCGCAGCCGATGCAACCCGCGAACGGCGCGGCCGCCGCCCCGCAGACCCCGGCCCAGGCCCCGGCGCCCGCGCCGGCGCCGCAATCGGAAGCCCCGGTCGCACCGGCCGCGCTGCCCGCGCCGCGTGCTCCGCAAGACGCCGACGTGCAGCCGCCGGTGCCGGCCGAGCCGCCGAAGGCGCCGGCGCCGGTCGCGGCCGCCGGCCCGCAGCCCGACCCGGCCACCGCGGCGCGTGTCGCGCGCATCGAAGCCGCCGCCGCGCGCCTCGCGGCAGCGGGCGCCGAACCGTCGGCCCAGCCGGCGGCGCGCCCGAAGCACCGGATCGCGGCGGCGCCCAAGGCGCAGATCGCGCGCGCCGGCGCGGAACCCCAGTCCACCGATCGTTGAAGCCATCCAAGGGGAAGCTCATGAAATCCGCCTACCTCGTATTCGTGCGCCGCGCGGCGCTCGCCGTTCCGCTCGCGTTCGCGCTTGCCGGCTGCATGTCGTCGACCCCGGTGTGGGACAGCCGCTTCGGCGACTCGGTCCGCACCGTGATGCAGGCCCAGATCATCGATCCGCATGCCGGCGAGCATCCGGCGTCGGCATCGGGGATCGACGGCAGTGCCGCCGCGGCCGCGCTCGACAACTACGACAAGTCGTTCAAGCAGACCGTGCCGCCCGCCAATGCGTTCGTGATCGGCATCGGCAAGGCTACCCAGTAACGACACCACGCTCAGGGAGAACGCCATGAACAGCGCAGCCCGCCATCCGAAAGTCACGCGTCGCGGCCTGCATCGCCAGCGCGGTGCCGTCGCGATCATCGTCGGCCTTTCGCTGGCGGTGATGATCGGATTCGTCGGGCTCGCGCTGGATCTTGGCAAGCTGTACGTTACGCGCAGCGAACTGCAGAACAGCGCCGATGCCTGCGCGCTGTCCGCCGCGCGCGACCTGACTTCGGCGATCAGCCTGTCGGTGGCCGAGGCCGACGGCATCGCCGCCGGTCACCTGAATTTCGTGTTTTTCCAGAAGACGTCGGTGCAGATGTCGACGAATGCGAACGTCACGTTCAGCGATTCGCTGACCAACCCGTTCCTGACCAAGAGCGCGGTCACGAAGCCGGCGAGCATCAAGTACGTGCAGTGCACCGCGACGCTGAGCAACATCGCGCACTGGTTCATCGAGGTGCTGAACGTGCTGCCGGGCACGAAGCTCGCGAATGCGGCGGAAGTGTCGGCGAGCGCGATCGCGACCGTCGGCGGCGGGCAGACGACCTGCGCGATTCCCGTGTTCGTGTGCCGCGGCCCGTCCGATCCGGCCTACAAGGTCGGCGACTGGATCTCGTCGCCGTCCGGGTCGTCGTCGACCTACGGGCCCGGCAACTTCGGCTGGGCGGCGCTCGACGGCTCGACGAACGAGACGACGCTCGCGAGCGAGCTGTCGGGCAATACCTGCAACATCACGAGCCCCCCGGACCTGAGCACCACGGGCTTGAAGTCGGCGGCGCAGCGGGCCTGGAACACGCGCTTCGGGATCTATACGAACGGCGCGAACGGCTCGAGCGGCCAGCCCGACTTCACCGGCTACGCGTACGTCGGGCCGAACTACGGGCCGCCGGGAACGCCGGGCATCAAGGGTGACGCGTACACGCAGTTCGTGGCCGACCGCGCGAGCTTCAAGCCTTACCAGGGCGACGGCGCACCGCCGTCGGGCAGCGGCATCGCGACCAACGGCACGGCGACGGCGAGCAACTACCAGACGTTCGGCGGCGATCGCCGCGTCGCGCTCGCGCCGGAGGGCGACTGCTCGACGCTGTCCGGCAGCAGCGGCAAGGTGCACATCACGCAATGGGATTGCGTGCTGATGCTCGATCCGCTGCCGTTCAGCGCCGGCAGCGGCCCCGTGGTGGCGCACCTCGAATACCTCGGCTCGTCGGTTTCCGGCAACAACCCGTGCGCGACGCACGGCTTGCCCGGCAGCGGCAGCGCGTCCGGAACCCAGGTTCCGATGCTCGTTCGATAACGGAGAGACGATCATGAAGAAGCCGTCGATTCGTCGTTCGCGCGCCCGCGGCGCCGTCGCCGTCGAGTTCGCGCTCGTGCTGATGCCGATGATCATGCTGGCGACCGGCGTGGCGGAGTTCGGCCGCGCGATCTACCAGTACGAGACGCTGACCAAGGCGACCCGCGACGCGGCGCGCTACCTGTCGGTCTGGCTGCCGACCGACAGCGCGTATCCGGTGGTGCAGGCGCAGTGCCTGGTCGTGTACGGCAGCACGACGTGCGGCTCGGCCGGCAGCGAGCTGGTGCCCGGGCTCAAGACGTCGATGGTCACGATCTGCGACGCACAGCACACGACCGGCTGCAGCGACGCATCCGATCCGTCGCAGTTCGCGAACCTGCCGACCTACGACGCGGACAACAACAGTTCGTCGAGCGGCTCGGCGGCGGGCGCGATCAACGTCGTCGAAGTGAAGATCAGCGGCTACAAGTACCAGCCGATTCCCGCGTACCCGGGACTGCCGTCGATCACCTTCGGCAACATCGTCACCGTGATGAGGCAAGTGTCATGAACGCACGCCGCTTTCCGCCATCACGCCGGCGCGCCCAGCGCGGTGTCGCGATCGTCGAGTTCGCCCTCATCGCGTCGGTGCTGATCATGCTGCTGATCGGCATCTTCGAATTCGGTCGCGTGCTGTTCTACTGGAATACCGCGAGCGAGGCCGTGCGTCTCGGCGCGCGCACGGCGGTCGTCTGCGACGTGAACGCCGCCGGCGTCGTGAAGCGCGTGCGGTCGCTGCTGCCGCTGCTGTCGGACGCGAACGTGTCGGTCAGCTACACGCCGACGAGTTGCGACATCAACACGTGCTCGTTCGTGACGGTGAGCGTCACGAACGTCACCGTCAAGACCATGATCCCGTTCGTGAACGTCACGGTCAGGATGCCGCCGTTCACGACGACGCTGCCGCGCGAAAGCCTGAGCTCCGCGACGGGCGGCTCCGCCTGCAACTAATCGAACACACGAGGCACACGACATGATCAACATCCTCGTAGCTTCCGACGATACCGCGCGGCTCACGCAGATCGCGCGTCTCGTGGCCGACTGCGGACGCTATCGCACGACCCGTGCGACCGGCCGCCCGTCGCAGATCGAGCATCGCACCGACGGGCTCGACGCGTTCGACATCCTGCTGGTCGACGGCACGTCGCTCGAGCCGTCCGAACTGCCGGCGATCGAGCGCATCTGCCGCGCGCACGCGGGCCTGACCTGCATCCTCGTGACGGCCGACGCGTCGCCGCACGTGCTGCTCGACGCGATGCGCGCCGGCGCACGCGACGTGCTGCAGTGGCCGCTCGACCCGCAGGCGCTCGGCCACGCGCTCGGACGGGCGGCCGCGCAAAGCACGCGGCGCGATACCGACGACACGCGGATCGTGTCGTTCATGTCGTGCAAGGGCGGGGCCGGCACGAGCTTCGCGGCCGGCAACGTCGCGTTCGAGATCGCCGAGGGCTTCAAGCGCCGCGTGCTGCTGATCGACGTGAACCAGCAGTTCGCAGACGCGGCGTTCCTCGTCAGCGACGAAACCCCGCCGTCGACGCTGCCGCAGCTGTGCGCGCAGATCGAGCGGCTCGACAGCGCGTTTCTCGACGCGAGCGTCGCGCACGTGACGGAAAACTTCCACGTGCTCGCGGGCGCCGGCGACCCGGTCAAGGCCGCCGAGATGCGCGAGGACGCGCTCGAGTGGATTCTCGGCGTCGCCGCGCCGCGCTACGACTTCGTGATCTTCGACGTCGGCGTCGGCATCAACCCGCTGTCGATGGTCGCGCTCGATCGCAGCGACCAGATCCAGATCGTGCTGCAGCCCGCGATGCCGCACGTGCGCGCCGGCCGCCGGCTGCTGGAGATCCTCGTGTCGCTCGGCTACTCGACCGACCAGCTGCGGCTGATCGTGAACCGCGCGACGCGCGCGAGCGAGCGGACCCGCACCGCGCTCGAGGAAGTGCTCGGCCTGCAGGCGGCCTGCACGATTCCCGACGACGCCGAGACCGTGCTCGAAGCGATCAACCAGGGCCATCCGGTGTCGCGGCTCGCGCGCGGCTCGGCGGTCGCGCGTGCGTTGCAGGGCTGCGCGAAGCAACTCGTCGACGGCGACGTGCGCGCGGGACGCAGCGCGACGCACAGCGAACCGTTGATGTCCCGGCTGTTCGGCCGCAAGGCCACGCCGAAGCTCAAGTCGATGTAATTCTTTCGGGGAATCATCATGTCATTGCGCGAACAGATGTCCTTGCACCGGGCCCAGCCGCTGGCGGCAGGCAACGAACCGGCCGGCCCGGCGCATTCGTCGGTGCGCGACGCATACCAGAAGCTGCGTCGCGAAATCCACCTGGCCGTGCTCGAGCGCGTCGAGCTCGAGCGCCTGTCGCGGCTGCACCAGGATCAGGTCCGCATGGAGATCGGCGCGCTGATCGCGCGCATCCTCGACGAGGAGCGCCTGCCGGCGAACGACATCGAGCGGCGCCAGCTCGCGATCGACGTGTACGACGAGATGTTCGGCTTCGGCCCGCTCGAGGCGCTGCTGCGCGACCCCGGCATTTCCGACATCCTTGTGAACACCTACCGGCAGGTTTACGTCGAGCGCTGCGGCCAGCTCGAACTGACCGACGTGACGTTCTACGACGACGCGCACCTGATGAAGGTGATCGAGAAGATCGTGTCGCGCGTCGGGCGCCGCATCGACGAATCGAGCCCGATGGTCGACGCGCGGCTGCCGGACGGTTCGCGCGTGAACGCGATCATCCCGCCGTCCGCGATCGACGGACCGCTGATGTCGATCCGGCGTTTCGCGGTCAATCCGCTGAAGATGGACGACCTGGTGCGCTTCCACAGCCTGACGCCCCCGATGGCCGAGCTGCTCGACGCGCTGTCGCGCGCGAAGGTGAACGTGCTGGTGTCGGGCGGCACCGGCAGCGGCAAGACGACGCTGCTCAACATCCTGTCCGGCTTCATTCCGCGCAACGAGCGGATCGTGACGATCGAGGACGCCGCCGAGCTTCAACTGCAGCAGCCGCACGTGCTGCGGCTTGAAACGCGCCCGCCGAACATCGAGGGCAAGGGCGAGATCACGCAGCGCACGCTGGTGCGCAACGCGCTGCGGATGCGCCCGGACCGGATCATCCTCGGCGAAGTGCGCGGCGCCGAAGCGCTCGACATGCTCAACGCGATGAACACCGGCCACGAAGGCTCGCTCGCGACGATTCACGCGAACACGCCGCGCGACGCGCTGACGCGGCTCGAGAACATGGTCAGCGTCTCCGGCCTCACGCTGCCGCCGAAGACGATGCGCCAGCAGATCGCGTCGGCGATCTCGGTGGTCGTGCAGGCGGCGCGGCTGACCGACGGCAAGCGCAAGATCATCAGCATCCAGGAGCTGACCGGAATGGAAGGCGACATCATCAACATGCAGGAGATCTTCACGTTCAAGCGAACCGGCGTGGACCGCGACGGCTCGGTGCGCGGCCACTTCTGCGCGACCGGCGTGCGGCCGAAGTTCGTCGAGCGGCTGCAGGCGTTCGGCATCAACCTGCCGGATTCGCTGTACGACCCGTCCGTGCGTTACGAGACGGATTGACGCCAGGGCGCCGTGTGCTGCCGGGGAGAGGCCTCATGAATGCGATCTTTTACGGTTTTGTGATTCTCACCTTCGTCGCGGTCGTGCTGTCGATCGAAGGCATCTATCAATGGTGGAACGCGCGGCACGGCACCGCCGCGCGCCGGATCGAATCGCGCATTCGTGCGATGTCGGCCGGCGGCAACGTCCAGCAGGAGCGGCTGTCGATCCTGAAGAAGCGGATGCTCGACGAGTCGAAGCCGTTCGACCGGCTGCTGCTGCGCCTGCCGCGCGTGCATACGCTCGATCTCGTGATCCAGCAGTCGGGCCTCGACTGGACGCTGCCGAAGCTGATCACGCTCAGCGCGACGTTCGCGGCGCTCACGTGGTTCGTGGCGAGTTTCATGCGGTTGCCGCAGCTCGCCGCGGTGCCGCTCGCGCTGTTCGCCGGCTGGCTGCCGATGCTGTACGTGCTGCGCTGCCGCGCCCGGCGGATGCGCAAGCTCGAGCGGCAATTGCCGGACATCTGCGACATGATCGCGCGCGCGCTGCGTTCCGGTCATTCGTTCACGAGCACGCTCGGGATGGTCGGCGACGAGTTTTCCGAACCGATGGGCGGCGAATTCCGCGTCACGTTCGACGAGGTCAACTACGGCGTGTCGTTGCACGACGCACTGATGAACCTCGCGACGCGCGTGCCGGTGCAGGATCTGCGCTACTTCGTGATCGCGGTGCTGATCCAGCGCGAGACGGGCGGCAACCTGGCCGAGTTGCTCGACAGCATCGCCGGGTTGATCCGCGAGCGCTTCAAGCTGTTCGACAAGGTGCGCGTGCTGTCGGCGGAAGGGCGGCTGTCCGCGTGGATTCTCGGGCTGCTGCCGTTCGGCACCGCGGCGGTGATGGCGCTGCTGAACCGCGAATTCCTGTCGGTGCTCTGGGAGGATCCGGCCGGGATCCGGATGGTCGGCACGATGCTGGTGTCGATGCTGTTCGGCCTGTTCTGGATCCGCCGTATCGTCCGCATTCGCGTCTGACGCGCGAGCCGAATAACGAACCGTTGCGAGGTTGTCATGCAAAACCTGAGCGTGGTCCAGGCCGTGATGCTGGGCGGCTTGTTCATCTTCGTGGCCGGCGGCGTGCTCGTCGCGATGCTGCTGTTCGCGCCGCGCAGCATCCAGCGCCGGATCGAGCAGGCGGGCGGCGCCGGGGCGGGCGCCATCGCCGGCCCCGGCGACGGCGACGACCTGGCGTCGCGCTGGGTCGCGAAGCTGGTCGAGTTGTCCACCCCGATCTCGAAGCTGTCGGTGCCGAAGGAGGGCTGGGAGAATTCGCCGCTGCGCATCCGGCTGATGAATGCCGGCTGGCGCAACCCGAGCGCGGCCGCGCTGTACTTCACCGCGAAGACGATGCTCGCGCTCGGCCTGCCGTGCGCGGCGCTGCTGGTGCTGATCACGACGTCGCTTGGCGACGAGCGCGCGCTGCTGTCGGTGATCCTCGTGGCGCTCGCCGGGATCGGCTACTACATCCCGAACGTCGTGCTGTCGCAGCGGGTCAAGGTGCGCCAGCAGAAGATCTTCGAGGATTTCCCGGACGCGCTCGACCTGCTGACGGTGTGCGTCGAAGCGGGGCTCGGGCTCGACGCGGCGCTGATGAAGGTGAGCGAGGAGCTGCGGTTTCGCAGCGAGGTGGTCGCGAGCGAACTCGACCTGCTGCTGCTCGAGATGCGCTCCGGCTTCACGAAGGAGACGGCGCTGCGCAATCTCGCGCTGCGCACCGGCGTGGAGGACATCGAGTCGTTCTGCGCGATGCTGATCCAGGCCGACCGGTTCGGCACGAGCATCAGCGAATCGCTGCGCGTGCTGTCCGACATGCTGCGCACGCGGCGCCGGATGCGCGCGGAGGAACGGGCGGCGAAGATCGCGCTGAAGCTGCTGTTCCCGCTGATCTTCTGCATCTTCCCCGCGCTGATGGTGGTGCTGCTCGGCCCGGCGATGATTCACGTCTATCGCGTGCTGCTGCCGACGTTCGTTGGCATCGCGCAGTGAGCGGCGCGCGGATGCGGCTTCGCGCGCATCGATAAAGGCTGGATGTGCCGGCCCCCGGGCCACCCGCTGGCCATCCGGCGGCCGGCACGGCAACAGGCTTCATGGAGGCTCCCTCCCCAGGCGGCGCCGCGAGACAGGTCGACCATAGCGGCGTCAATGCATCCTGGACCCATGGTCGGCCATGGAACAAGCCGTAGTCCACCGCCTTCACGGCTGCCCCCTACTGCTAACCCGTTGAAGCGGCGGCGCCCCGTAGCGGGGCAGCCGGCGCGCCGCGCGTCACTGGAAGTGATGCACGTAGCGCAGCACCATCCGCGTGCCCTGCGGCCGGTTGCGCGCATAGGTCTCGAAGTACGCGTTGAACAGCAGGTGATCGTGCGGCGAGAAGCTGACCATCGCCCCTGGCCCGATCGCGAATACTGCTTCGCGCGTGCCCGGCACGTCCTGCCCGTTGGCCTTCATGTCGGTGGTCTGGCGCAGCCAGTAGCCGTTGAGCCCCAGCCGCAGGCCGGGCCGCACTTCGTACTCGGTCGCGAAGTTCACGTGGAGCGCCTGGCCGGCCTGCGTCGACGTCACGTCCGGGCCGAGTGCCGTGGCCGGCTGATGGTTGGTCGCGTTCCACAGATAGTGCAGCCGCCACGACACGGTCCATTTCGGCGTGAGCCACAGCGTCGCCGCCCAGTACGGATCGAACGACCAGAAATGGCTGCCGGGATTGATCGCGCGCGACGGATCGTACGCGCCGGTCGGCACGATGAACTGGAATTCGACGCGCTGTGCGAAGCGCGGGCCCTGCGCGCCCATCACCGGGTCGAACTGGATGAACGGGCCGATCAGCAGATCGCCGAAGCCGGCGCGCGCATTCAGCGCGACGTTGCCGATGCCGTCGTCGGTGCGCGCGGACGCAATCCACGGCAGGATCACGTCGAGGCCCGGATGCATGCCCGCGAACGTCAGCGGCGACTGATAGACGAGCTGGCTCAATCCGGCGAACAGGTCGATGTCCTGCTTCGGCAACCCGACCTTGTTGCCCGCATTGTCGTTGACGCGGCCGGCCGTGTAGTACTGCAGATACTGCGTGCCGTACCAGCCGGCGCCGGCCGGCGGCATCCCGTCGAGGAAACTGGTCATGCCGAGGTTGACCGCGGGCAGGTCGGCCGCCCGCGCGGGGCCGGCGAGGCCGGCGATCGCGAAGCCTGAGGCGACGAGCAGGCGAGAGCCGATTTTCATGTTCACCACCTTCTGGTTATTAGTTTGTATGACTAATTAAAAGGAACGTAAAAGATCGGGATGATCGGTGATCGCGCGATACTGGCCGGCATGGAACACGAGCGGCGCCTTGCCGAATGCGTCGAACCGTTCGATCTCGCCGATGAAGAGCAGGTGGTCGCCGCCTGCGTAGTGGCCGACGTTGCGGCACACGAAGCGCGCGCTCGCGCCGGCGAGGCATGGCACGCCGCCGCTCTCCGATGCGACGTGCGGCACGCCGTCGAACTTGTCGGCGCTGGGCGTCGCGAAGCGCCGCGACAGGTCGATCTGGTCGTGCGCGAGGATGTTGATCGCGAAGTGCGTGGCCGCGACGAAATGCGGGCGGCTCGGCGCGACCTTGCGCAGGCTCCACAGCACGAGCGGCGGATCGAGCGACAGCGACGAGAACGAATTCGCGGTGAGGCCCACCTTGCGCCCGTCGGCCGCGCACGTGGTGATCACGGTGACGCCGGTCGGGAACTGCCCGAATGCGGCGCGCAACTGCATCGGGTCGAGGGCCGCGCGGTCGGTAACGGTCGTTTCCATGGCGGTTACTCCGCACGCACGCTGTGTTCGCGGATCAGCGCCGCGCAGGCCGACGGTTCGAACCACCACGGCGCGAACTGGCGCGGGTCGTCGAAGCCGTCGACGATCGTTTTCGCGAGCGACGGCGACTGGCCGGCCGCGCCGAGCAGTTCGAGGATGTGCGGCGGCGGCGGGGTGAGCAGCGAGTTGGTCCAGCGCACGACATGCTGCGCATAGGCCCAATAGCCTTCGAAGGTCTGCTGCATCCAGTCTTCGCCGAACGGCGCGGCGCCGCGCGCGACGATCGCGTCGAAATACGCGTTCGCGCATTTCGCGGCGTTGTTCGAGCCCTGGCCGGTGATCGGATCGTTCACCACCACCGCATCGGCCATCCCGAACACGGTGCGGCCCGACGGCAAGCGGAAGAACGGCTTGCGCACGGTCGGCGCGAAACGTCCGGCCAGCGTGCCGTTCGGATCGGTGAGTTCGACGTCGCGGCAGCGTTCGAATTCCCACGGCACGTACTGCTGCAGGAACGACAGGCTGCGGTCCAGATGCTGCTCGGGCGTCTTCACGTCGGCCCAGCAGTCGAGCGGGCCGCCCGGGATGCCTTCGAACACCATGATTTCGCACGGGCCCGTGATGGTCAGCGCGGGAAACACGAAGTACTCGCCGATGCCCGGCAGCAGGTTGAAGCGTACGCGCGAATACGGCTCGCTCGGCGTCATCCCTTTCACGTAGGTGAGGGCCAGCGCGCGCTGCGGGCGGTCGAACGGGCTGCGTGCGTCGTCGCGTCCGAGCAGGCCGACGATGTCGCCCTTGCCGGCCGCGAGCAGCACGAGGTCGTGGCTGCGCGCGAGTGCCTCGAGTTCGGGCACGCCGATGTCGGCGATGCGCACGTCCGCGCCGCGGCGGCGCACGCCGTCGAGCCAGTCGGCCATCTTCACGCGCTGGTCGACCGACTGCGCGTAGCGGGTGAGGCGCGACGACCAGTCGATCGCCTTGCGGCCGTGGCCGTCAGGGTGCGGCACCGCGATGCCGATGCCTTCGACGGCCGGGCACGCTTCCTCCCACGTATTCAGGCCGAGATCGCGCTCGATCTGCAACGACGTGTGGAACATGCACTGGCTCGACATGACCTTGCCCGTGCGAATCTGCTCCGCATCGCGGTTGGTCGCGAGCGTGACGTGGTAGCCCTGGTCGAGCAGGGCGAAGGCGAGTTGCAGGCCGGACTGGCCGGCGCCGATGATAGCGATGCGTCTCATGGGAATGTCCTCGGTTGGCCGCGTGACGGCCGGAATGGTTGCGGGAAGCAGCGGCGACGCGGCACGGTCACTCCGCGAGCCGCGGAATCGCCGGCACCGCCTGTTCGGGGCCCATCGCGGCATAGCCGCCGTCCACCGCGTAGTCGGCGCCCGTCACGAAGCTCGCCGCGTCGCTGCACAGGAACGTGACGACCTGCGCGACTTCCGACGGATCGCCGACGCGCCCGAGCAGGTGGAACGGCGCGGCGACGCGATCGGTCTTCGCGCGGTCGCCGCGCGTCATCTCGTCCATCACGCGCGACCAGGTCCAGCCCGGCGATACCGAGTTGACGCGGATGCGATCGGGCGCGAGATCCATCGCCATGCTGCGCGTGAGCTGGCGGATCGCGGCCTTCGAGGTCGGATACAGCCAGCGGCCGGTTTGCGCGCACTGCGCGGAGATCGAGCTGAAGTTCACGATCGCGCCGCCGCCGCGCCGGGCCATGTGCGGATGCACGGCCTTCGCGAGCATCGCGGCCGACACGACGTTGACGTCCATCGCGGCAAGCCAGTCGTTGCGGGTCGCGTGGATGCCGTTGTCGACATAGCTGCACGCGAGGTTGACGAGCACGTCGATCGCGCCGAACCGCTCGACGATCGCCGCGACCGCGCGCTCGATCGCACGGTCGTCGGTGATGTCGAGCGCGAGGAACAGCGCCCGTTCGCCGAGCGACGCGGCCACGCGTGCGCCGTTGTCCGCATCGAGATCGAGGATCGCGACGCATGCGCCGGCGCGGCTCAGGTCCTGCGCGACCGCGGCGCCGATCAGCGTGGCGCCGCCGGTGACGAGCGCGACTTTGCCAGCAAGGGCATTCATGGAGTGTCTCCGGGAATCGTGGGGGGAGGGAAAGGGCGCGTCAGTGCGTATCCGTCGATGGCGTGCTGTCGTGCCAGCGGCGCATCAGGCCGTTCGACGGGACGGTTTCGTCGAGCAGCTTGCGGGCCGTGTCGACGCCCGCCACCGGCAGGCCGGCCGGGTCGAGCAGGCCGATCTGCACGAGCACGCTCGCCTGGTCCCAGTAGATGTGCTCGTGATAGAGCTTGTCGCCGCGAAACTTGACGATCGCGACGAGCGGAATCTCGACGCGCTTGCCGGTCGGCGCGACGCCCGGCAGCATCCAGTCGATCTCGGTGGTGTGCGTGAAGCGGAACAGCAGCTCGTCGACGATCTGGCTCGCGCCGATCGTGCGCGAGATCGGCGTGATCGTCGTGTCGGGCGGGTTCGCATGCACGAAGTGATGCGTGTAGAAGCGCTTGAGCTCGTCGTGGCCGACGCCGCCCGTCAGCGTCGGAATATGGTTGACGTACGGCTCGGCGACCATCGTGGCCATCGTCGCGTCGACGTTGCGCGTGTCGAACTCGTGCTTCAGGTGCGTTTCCCACAGCGCGGACAGGTCGTAGCGCGGGCCGAGCGCGGCGCGGAACGCGGCGATCGCGCGCTGGTGGGCCATGACCGCGGCGGCCTTGTCGAAATGATCGCCGCCGGCGCGGGCGAATGCATGATCGACGCCGGGGTAGACGTAGACTTCGACGCCGTCGCGGCCCGCCAGCGCAGCCGCGATGCGCTGCTGCGCGTCGGGCGGGCAGAAGCGGTCCAGCTCCGCGATCTGCAGCACCAGCCGCCCGTGCAGGTGCGCGGCTTCGTCCAGCGCGTGCTCGATGCCCACGCCGTAGTAGCTGACCGCCGCGGCCACGTCCGGCAGCCGGCACGCGGCGAGATACGCGAGCTTGCCGCCGAGGCAGTAGCCGAGCACGCCGGCCTCGCCCGTGCATTCCGGCCGGCGGCGGAGCACGGCCAGCGCGGCGCCGATGTCCTCGACGCCCTTGTTTTCGTCGTATTCGCGGTAAAGGGCCATCGCGCGCTCGAAATCGGCCGCCGTATCATCGAGCTCGATGCCCGGGGCCTGGCGCCAGAACAGGTCCGGCACGAGCACCGTATAGCCTTCCTCGGCGTAATAGTCGGCCACGTCGCGCATCGTCGCGTTCGCGCCGAAGATCTCGTGACAGAGCACGATGCCCGGCCCGGTGCCGCCGGCCGGCGTGCTCAGGTACGCGCGGAACGCGCCGCCGTCCGGCGATGGAATCTCGATGTGACGTCCGTTCATGGGTCCCTCCATGCGGTTGGTTTCGGTGACGGCCCAGTATTGGCGGCCGAAATGGGCGTTTCTATCCGCTTTCTTCGGCCGGTATCCGCGAATTCCGGAAACCTGCGGCAGCGGCTGCCGCAGGCCGGCGGGCCGGGGCCGAGTGCGGGTATGTGCGGATGCGGAAGGCCCGCACAGTTTTCTACGATGCGCGAACGGTCCGCTTCTTGCGTGGCTTGCGCGGGACTTGCGTGTTTCGTCGGACGGACTGTCCGGATACTCCGGGCGCTGTCCGGATCGTGCGACGGATTCCCCGATAGCGGGAATGCATGCACGGCGCGCGTGCGATCGAGCACGACGGGAGAACTTCGATGGCGCAATTTTTCGAAACCGGCTGGCTGGCCGATGCCGCCTGTTTCAATCACGACACGCTGCTGCTGCAGTCGAACGACGTCGACGAGGTGCGCGCACGCGTGGCCGATGTGTTCAAGCCGCACCGGCTCACGCCGACCGGCGAATCGCGCGCGCTGCACAGCTGCATGCACCATGCGCGCTGGGGCAACCTGTCGTTGAACCTGCTCGATTACGGTGGCGGCGTCAGCATCGAGCCGGGGCCGCTCGAACATTTCTTCCTGCTGCAGATTCCGCTGCGCGGCGACGCCGAGATCGAATGCGGCGCGACGCGCTTCGTGTCGTCACCGGGCACCGCGTCACTGCTTTCGCCGACGCTGCCGTTGAAGATGCGCTGGGGCGACGCGTGCCCGCAGGTAATCCTGCGCATCGAGCGCGAAGTGATGGAGCGTCACGCGCAGCGGCATTTCGGCGACGACCGGCGTGCGAGCGTCGAATTCGAACCGGAATTCAGCCTGTCGTCGCCGCAGGGCGCCTGTCTCGCGCAACTACTGCCGGTGCTCGCCGGCGCGATCGCGACGGACGCGCATCCGTTGCGCCATCCGCTCGCGTTCGAGCAGCTCGAATCGACGCTGCTCAACCTGCTGCTGCACGGCCACCCGAACAGCGCACGCGACGGTGCGCGGCCTCGGCCGACTGCGCTCGCGCCGTTCTATGTGCGGCGCGTCGAGGAATACATTCGCGCGCATCTCGACGAGCCGCTGACGATCGAACGGCTCGCCGATCTCGCCGGCGTCAGCTCGAGCACGCTGTTCGCCGGCTTTCGCAATCGCCACGGGATCACGCCGATGGGCTTCGTGCGGCAGTTGCGGCTGCAACATGTCCGCGAGGAACTGCTGGCCGACGACACGCCGGGGCTCGCGTCGGTCACTGATATCGCGCTGAAATGGGGTTTCGCGCACCTCGGGCGCTTCGCGATCGAGTACAAGCGGGTGTTCGGCGAATCGCCGTCGGCGACGCTCAGGATGCGGCGCGTGCGGGGGTGAACGCGACGGCGGGCGCGCTGTCCCGCCGTGGCGAAGGGCGAAGGGCGAAGGGCGAAGGGCGAAGGGCAATGCGGCCGGCGGCCCGGCGGGGGCGCCGGGCGCGGCCGCTTGCCGGAACGTCTACGTCACACCGTGCCTTTCTTCAGATCCTCGATGCACGGAATTCCGGCGCGCCGTTTCGGCCGCAGGAATTTCGGCACCGCGGGCGCCTGGCCGACGCCCGCGTGGCTTTGATCGGCCTTGGGCTTCAACGCGGCCGGCTTGACCTTGTGCGGCAACCGGCAGCCGCCGGCCGGCAGGTCGCCGTACGGATCCTCGTCGGCCGCCGCCGCGGGGGCCGCCGGCATCGCGGGCGCGGCCGCCGCGACCAGCATCGGCGCGAACGGCAACGCATGCACCCGCTCGCCGGTCAGCACGAACGCCCCGTTGGCCACCGCCGGCGCGATCGGCGGCACGCCGGCGTCGCTCAGCCCGGTCGGCTGAGCGTCCGACGGAACGAAGAAGACATCCACCGGCGGCGCTTCCTGCATGCGTATCGGCGAATAGTCGGCGAACCCGGCGTTGCGGACCGCGCCATGGTCGACGTCGATCGCGAAGCCCGGCTTCGTCGTCGCGAGACCGAACAGCGCGCCGCCCTGGATCTGCGCTTCCGCACCGGTCGGGTTGACGATGCGCCCCGCATACACGCCGGCCGTCACGCGATGCACGCGCGGTTGTTGCGCTTCGATTGACACTTCCGTCACGTACGCGACGACCGAGCCGGCCGTTTCGTGCATCGCGACCCCCCACGCGTGCCCGGCCGGCAGCGTGCGGATGCCGTAGCCGGACTTGTCCACGGCCAGCGCGAGCGCCTGGCGATGCGCGGTGTGCTCGGGGCCGGCCAGCCGCGCCATCCGGTACGCGACCGGATCCTGCCGCGCCGAGTGCGCGAGCTCGTCGACCAGCGTTTCCATCACGAACGCCGTATGCGTGTTGCCGCCCGAGCGCCAGGTCTGGACCGGCACGTCGGCGTCGGTCTGATGGACCGATACCTGCATCGGGAAGCCGTACGGGCTGTTCGCGACGCCTTCGGTCAGGTTGGGATCGGTGCCGCGCTTGAGCATCGTCGTGCGCTCGAGCGGCGAGCCCTTCAGCACCGACTGGCCGACGACCACATGCTGCCAGTCGCGCACCGCGCCGCTGCCGTCCACGCCGATGTCGACGCGATGCAGCACCATCGGGCGGTAATAGCCGCCGCGCAGATCGTCCTCGCGCGTCCAGATCGTCTTGACCGGGCCGAGATGGCCGGCCGCGAGGTACGCGGCGGACACGTGGGCGGCTTCGACCACGTAGTCCGACGTCGGCGTCGAGCGCCGGCCATAGTCGCCGCCCGACGTCAGCGTGAAGATCTGGACTTTCTCCGGCGCGACGCCGAGCGCCTTCGCGACCGCCGCGCGGTCGCTCGTCTGCAGCGACGAGCCGCCCCAGATCTTGATCCCGCACGCACAGTTGGCGGGACCGACGTCCACCGTGCAACTGAGCGGCTCCATCGCCGCATGCGCGAGATACGGAAATTCGTAATCCTTCCGAATGCGCGTGGCCGCCGGCGGCGCGCTGCCCGCGTCGGCCGTGCGCACCACGGTGCCCGGCGTGCCGGCGAGCTGCTTGTACGCCTGCATCTGTTCGGATGACGTGACGGTCGAGCCGGCGTCCTTCCACGTGATCTTCAGCGCATCGCGGCCGAGCTTGGCCGGCCAGTAGCCGTTCGCGATCACGGCCACGCCGGTGCCGCCGCGATCGGTCGGAATCTCGACGACCTCGACCACGCCCTTGACGGCGCGGGCCGCGGCCGCGTCGTAGCTCGCGACCTTGCCGCCGAAGCGCGGCGGGCGCGCGACCACGGCCACCATCGTGTCCGGCAGACGCCAATCTATCCCGTACTTGAGCGTGCCGTCGAGCATCCCGCGCGCGTCGATGCGCGGCGTCGGCTTGCCGATGATGCGGAACTGGTCCGGCGACTTCAACGACACCCGCTGCGGTACCGGCATCGCCATCGCGGCCGGTGCGAGTTCGCCGTAGGTCGCGCGGTAGTTGCCGGACGTCACGACACCGTTCGCCGTCCGGCAGGTGGCGGGATCGACGTTCCAGCGCTGCGCGGCCGCGGCGACGAGCATCGCGCGAGTGGAGGCGCCGAGTTCGCGGTACTGCGCGAACGAGTGATTGACCGACGTCGAGCCGGCCGTCATCTGGATACCCGTCACCGGGTCCTTGTACGGCTCGCCCGCCGGCGCGAGCACGGTGCGCACGTTGCGCCAGTCGGCGTCGAGTTCGTCGGCCAGCGCCATCGGCAGCGCGGTGCTGACGCCCTGGCCGGACTCGGTGCGGTTGAGGGCAACGGTCACGGTGTTGTCCGGCGCGATGATCAGGAATGCTTGCGGTGGCGAAGGCTGAACGGTTCTGCCGGCTTCGGCCCGCGCCCGCGTCGGCGCGATGCCGAGCGCGAGGCAGCCGCTCGCCGCCATCGTCAGCTTCAGGAAGCCGCGCCGGCCGGGCATCGGAGCATCGGCTCCGGTGACGGAGGATGCATCGCGGTGGGGGACGTCGGCGCTTGCCGGACGCCCGAAAGTGCGAATACGCATGGTCAAAGTCTCCCGGCAGGCTCAGGCAAGCGCGCGAGCCGCATCGTGAATCGCGGCACGGATGCGCTGGTAAGTCGCGCAACGGCACAGGTTGCCGGCCATCGCGCGGTCGATGTCGGCGTCGGTCGGCGCCTTGTTGCCGCGTAGCAGGCCGGCCGCGCTCATCATCTGGCCGCTCTGGCAGTAGCCGCATTGCGCGACGTCGTGCCGGAGCCACGCGTCGAGGACGGCCTTGCCGACCGCATCGTCGGCGAGATGTTCGGACGTCGTGATGCGCGCATTCCCGACCGCCGACAGCGCCAGCGTGCAGCTTCGGGCCGGGCGGCCGTCGACATGCACGGTGCAGGCGCCGCAGTCGCCGGTGCCGCATCCGAACTTGGTGCCGGTCAACCCGAGGTTGTCGCGCAGCACCCAGAGCACCGGCGTCGACGGATCGGCGTCGATCTCGGCCGGCCGGTCGTTGATATTCAACGTCACCATCGTGAAGTTCTCCCTTGGACACCTCGTTATCGCCCGCGGACCAAAAAGACAATGCGGCGGATCTGAATCAATTAAAGCAGATCCGGTAAAAAGTCGGCATCCGGGAATTTGAGTTTTTTGCCTTTCTTAATAATTTGCGTGATTAATTTAATAAGAATCGCTTTCATCCGGAATGCAAAGTAGTTAATGAAGATGAAAGAGTGTTGAGTTTTGCCAAAAAAATGTCGGCCCCATGGAAAACGTTTGCGAGTCGAGCCTATATTTGACTCGCGATCACTCCGGGAGACACGTGGATCGGACGGCAGGCACCGACCAAACGACAGGCGGGGCAAGGGATGCACGGTTGTTCGAC
This sequence comes from Burkholderia sp. 9777_1386, assembly GCF_015712265.1. Classification (NCBI taxonomy): domain Bacteria; kingdom Pseudomonadati; phylum Pseudomonadota; class Betaproteobacteria; order Burkholderiales; family Burkholderiaceae; genus Burkholderia; species Burkholderia sp. 9777_1386. The sequence continues at coordinate 417,944 of NZ_JACCQB010000001.1, forward strand.
GGCACCGGGCCGGCGTTTGATTGTCGGGCGGGAGGCCCCGTCGCTGCAGGATTTCGGCGTGGAGGCCTCGTTGGCCTGTATAGACAGAGGTGCGAGGAAAGCCGCTCGCCGGGGCAATGCCCTGGTTTGATGAAAAACAATCGTTTCTAATTAGTGGAAAATTTACCGGGTGACGAAGGGGGCTTAAAAGTAAAATATGCCGATTCAATAATTCTCGCCGATTGATTCTCGTTTGTTTTTAATTCAGCCATCCGCTTAGGACTGGTGACGGGACGGTGTTTTTCCAAAAAACATCGAATAGCGTATTCCGGTATTTACCTCCGGCATTTTGAATGCGGCGAGGGAATGCCCGGTGTCGTCGATTCTCTTATGGGAAGGTGTGATTATGCGTATGCGCATGGGCTCGAACAAAAAGCGCGCGGAAGCACGTCCGAAACTCCTCGTGCCGACCGGCATGCTGGTCGCGCTGGTCGGCGCCGGGATCGTTCCCGCCGATGCACTGGCCGCCTGCGTCGGAACCACGACCGTCAGTTGTACCGGAGCCACCACCACCTATTCGAACGGCGCGAACAATCTCAACCTGACCGTCGGGTCCGGCGCGACCGTCTCCGTGGTGCCGCTGATCGGCGGCACCGCGCTGTCGCTGACGGGCAGCGGCGTCACGCTGACCAACAACGGCAGGATCGACCCCGCGTTGTCCGGCTTGAGCCTCGTGTCGAACGGCACGGTCGTCGGCAATATCGCGTCGGCGAGCACGGTCAACGTCACGAACGCCAGCACGGGCGTGATGATGGGCTCGACGAGCTCGCTGCTCAACGGGCCCGCGCTGACGGTCTACAACGGTATCGGCGGCACGACGAACATCACGAACGCCGGCACGATCGGAACGACCGGCCTGCTCGGCTTCAGCGCGGGGCCCACCGCGCAGGTCGTGACCACGTCGGGCGGTGCACAGGTCAACTTCACCAACGCGAGCGGCGGCGCGATCAACGGTTCGGTGGTGCTCGCACCCAGCGGGACACCGGGCGCGGGGAACACGTTCACCAACGCCGGCACCGTCACGGGCAACGTGTCGCTGGGCGCGGCGCTCGGCACGTCGAACACGTTCAATGCGCAGACCGGGTCGTCGGTCGGGCTCGGCGTCGATGCCGGGCTGGGTGGCAACAACACGCTCAACCTGCAACTGAACCCGGCCGCCGGCAGCTCCGCGAGCGGCACCCTGGCGGTCGATACGTACGGCAATTTCACGCATCTCGCGGTGCAGGGCGGGACGTGGAACATCACCGGCGCGTCGAGCGCGACCGACGCGTCGCTGGCGGGCGGCACCGCGATCATCAACAACAGCGCGGGGCTGGGTCTCGGGACGATCGCGGCCGGCGGCGGCACGCTGGAAGCCGGCACGGCCGGTCTCAACCTGCTCAACAACGTGACGCTCGGCGCGGACCTGACGGTGGATGGCGCGACAGGGCTCGCGTTGTCGGGCACGATCGCCGGCGGCGGCGCGCTGAAAGCGAGCGGCACCGGCACGCTGACGCTGAACGGCGCCAATTCGTTCACGGGCGGAACGAACCTGACGGGGGGCGGCGGGCTCGTGGTCGGCACCGACACGGCGCTCGGCGGCGGCGCGCTGAACGTGTCGGGCGCGGGCGGCACGCTCGGCACGAGCGTCGGCGGCACGCTGCTCGGCAACGCGGTCAATATCGATACCGGCGTCACGCTGGGCCTGAACGGCTCGGCCGGTCTCGGGCTGAGCGGCGCGATCGCCGGCAACGGCGGGCTGGCGCAAACCGGCCCGGGCATCACGACGCTGCTCGGCCCGAACACGTTCGCGGGCGGCACGACGCTGAGCGGCGGCGGGATCGTCGCCGGCACGGGCGCGGCGCTCGGCACGGGCGCGCTGCATGTGACCGGCACGGGCGGCTCGCTCGCGACGAACGTCGGCGGCACGCTGCTCGGCAATGCGGTCAATCTCGATGCAGGCGCCACGCTCGGCCTGAACGGGGCGAACGGCCTGAGTCTCGGCGGCACGATCGCCGGTAACGGCGGCCTTGCGCAAAGCGGCACGGGCACGACGACGCTGCTCGGCGCGAACACGTTCTCGGGCGGCACGGCGCTGAGCGGTGGCGGGTTGATCGCCGGCAATGGCGCGGCGCTCGGCACAGGCGCGCTGAACGTATCCGGGACGGGCGGCACGCTCGCCACGAACGTCGGCGGCACCGTGCTCGGCAATGCGGTGAATCTTGGCGCAGGCGCGACGCTCGGCCTGAACGGCGCGGCCGACCTGAGTCTCGGCGGCGTGATCGGCGGGAGTGGCCAACTGGCGCAAACCGGTGCCGGCACGACGACGCTGCTCGGGACGAACACCTTCACGGGCGGCACGACGCTGAGCGGCGGCGGGCTGATCGCCGGCAACGGCGCGGCGCTCGGCACGGGCGCGCTGAACGTATCCGGCACGGGCGGCACGCTCGCGACGAACGTCGGCGGCACCGTGCTCGGCAATGCGGTCAACCTGGGCGCGGGCGCGACGCTCGGCCTGAACGGCGCAGCCGATCTCGGCCTGAGCGGCGCGATCTCGGGCGCGGGCGGCCTGGCGCTCGGCGGCACCGGCGCCACGACGCTGTCCGGCGCGAACACGTTCACGGGTGGCGCGAGCCTGACGGGCGGCGGCAGCCTGATCGTCGAAGGCGGCAGTGCGCTCGGTATCGGCGGCGCGTTGAACGTGAGCGGCCTCGGCGGTTCGCTGAGCGCGGATCTGGCCGCCGGCGCGGCACTCGCGAACGGCATCAACCTGAACGGCGCATCGCTGACGCTGAACGGCGCGAACGACCTCGGCCTGAGCGGCGCGATCGGCGGCACCGGCGGTCTCGTGCTGAGCGGCACGGGGACGACGACGCTGTCCGGCGCGAACACCTTCGGCGGCGGCACGACGCTGAGCGCCGGCACGCTGCTCGCCGGCAGCAATACGGCGCTCGGCAGCGGCGCGCTGAACGTCGCCGGTACGGGCGGCGCGCTCGGCGCGAGCGTGAACGGCACCGCGCTGGGCAACGCGGTGAATCTCGGCGCAGGCGCGACGCTCGCGTTGACCGGCGCGAACGATCTGGGCCTGAACGGCGTGATCGCCGGGAGTGGCGGTCTCGCGCAAATCGGCTCGGGCATCACGACGTTGAGCGGCGCGAACACGTTCTCGGGCGGCACGACGCTGAGCGGCGGCGGACTCCTCGCCGGCAACGGCGCCGCACTGGGCACGGGGGCGTTGAACGTGACGGGCACGGGCGGCTCGCTCGGCACGACCGTCGGCGGCACCGTGCTCGGCAACGCGATCCAGCTCGGCGCGGGCGCGGCGCTGACGGTTGGCGGCCCGAACGATCTCGGCCTGAGCGGGCTCATCTCCGGTGCCGGCGGCCTGTCCGTGAACGGCCCGGGCACGACGACGCTCACCGCGGCCGAGACGTTCACCGGCGGCACCACGATCGGCAGCGGCACGCTCGCGATCGGCGCGGGCGGCAGTCTCGCCGCGTCGAGTCCCGTCAACCTGACGGGCGCCGGTGCGCACTTCAACATCGGCGGCGCGACCACGCCGCAGTCGATCGGCACGCTGTCGGGTGTCGCGGGTTCGACGATCGATCTCGGGGCGAACAACCTGACGCTGGCCGGCAGCGGCAGCGGCGTCTTCGCGGGCGACATCGGCGGGGCAGGCGGGCTGACGCTTGCCGGCACCGGCTCGCAGGCGCTCACCGGCAACAACACGTATGCGGGCGGCACCGCGCTGACGGGCGGCAGCCTGGTGGTCGGAAGCGGGACTGCGCTCGGCCTCGGCGCACTCGACGTCAACGGCTCGGCTTCGCTCGGCGCGAGCGTGCCGGGCGTGACGCTCGGCAACGCGGTGAACCTCGGCACCGGCGTCACGCTGGGGCTGAACGGCGCGAACGATCTCGGCCTGAGCGGCACGATCGCCGGGAACGGCGGGCTCGCGCAAACCGGCACGGGCACGACGACGCTGCTCGGCGCGAACACGTTCTCGGGCGGCACCACGCTCACCGGCGGCGGGCTGATCGCCGGCAACGGCGCGGCGCTCGGCACGGGCGCGCTGACGGTCGCGGGCACGGGCGGCACGCTCGCCACGAACGTCGCCGGTACCTTGCTTGGCAACGCGGTGAATCTCGGCGCGGGCGCGACGCTCGGCCTGAACGGCGCGGCCGACCTGAGCCTGGGCGGCGTGATCGCCGGCGACGGCGGGCTCGCGCAAACCGGCAGCGGCACGACGACGCTGCTCGGCGCGAACACGTTCACCGGCGGCACGACGCTGAGCGGCGGCGGGCTCATCGCCGGCAACGGTTCGGCGCTCGGCACGGGCGCGTTGAACGTCGCCGGCGCGGGCGGCTCGCTCGGCACGAGCGTCGGCGGCACGGTGCTCGGCAACGCGGTGAATCTGGGCGCGGGCGCGACGCTGACGGTGGGCGGTGCGAACAATCTGGGCCTCGGCGGCGCGATTTCGGGCGGCGGCAATCTGTCGGTGACCGGCCCGTCGATCACGACGCTCACGGGCGCGGGCAGCTACACCGGCAACACGACGATCGGCAACGGCAGCACGCTCGCGGTCGGCGCGGGCGGCGCGCTGTCGGGCGGCAGTGTGTTCGATCTGGCCGGCGCGGGCGCGACGCTCGACCTGAGCGCGGCCACGTCGCCGCAGACGACGGGCGGGCTGGTCGGCGCGGCCGGCTCGGCGGTGAATCTCGGCGGCAACACCCTGACGCTCGGCGGTTCCGGCAACGGCACGTTCGGCGGCACGATCGGCGGTGCCGGCGGGCTGACGATGGCCGGCACCGGCACGGAGACGCTGACCGGCGCGAACACGTACGGCGGCGGCACGACGATCAACAGCGGCACGCTCGCGATCGGCGCGGGCGGCAGCCTGGCCGCGGGCGGTGCAGTGAATCTGGGCGGCGCCGGCGCAACCTTCGACCTGAGCGGCGCAGGGCTGCCGCAGGCGATCGGCGCGCTGTCGGGCGTAGCCGGTTCGATGGTGAATCTCGGCGGCAACGGCCTGACGCTGGGCGGCGCCGGCAGCGGCACGTTCGGCGGCACGATCGCGGGGGCAGGCGGCAGCCTGACGCTGTCGGGCACGGGCAGCGAAACACTGACCGGCATCAACACGTACACGGGCGGCACGAACCTGACGGGCGGCGGCACGCTGGTCGCCGGCAACGGCGGGGCGCTCGGTACCGGCGCGTTGAACCTCGCCGGCGCAGGCGGCACGCTGGCCGCGAGCGTCGCCGGCACGACGCTGAACAATGCCGTCAATCTCGGCACGGGTTCGGCGCTGACGCTCGGTGGCACGAACGACCTGGGCCTCGGCGGCATCATCGCCGGCGGCGGCAGCCTCGCGCAAACCGGCAGCGGCACGACCACGCTCACCGGCGCGAACCTCTACACGGGCGGCACGACGCTCGGTGCCGGCGGCTTGTCGGTCGGCAACAACACGGCGCTCGGCACGGGTACGCTCAACGTCACCGGCAGCGGTGGCGCGCTCAGCGCAAGCACGGCGAACCTGCTGCTGGCGAATGCCGTCGATCTGGGCATCGGTTCGACGCTGAATCTCGGCGGCGCGTTCGACTTCGGCCTGGGCGGCACGATCTCCGGCGCGGGCGGCGTCGTGCAGTCCGGCTCGGGCACGACCACGCTCGGCGGCGCGAACACCTACGGCGGCGGGACGACGTTGAGCAGCGGCGGACTGAGCGTGGGCAGCAATACGGCGCTCGGGTCCGGCGCGTTGAACGTGACCGGCAACGGCACGCTGAGCGCGAGCGTAAACGGCACGACGCTCGGCAACGCGGTCACGCTCGGCGCGGGCGCGACGCTCGGGCTGAACGGCGCGAACGATCTCGGCCTGAGCGGCACGATTTCCGGCAGCGGCGGCCTCGCGCAAACCGGCGCGGGCACCACGACGCTCACCGGCACGAACACCTATGACGGCGGCACCACGTTGAGCGGCGGCGGGCTCGTCGCCGGCAACGGCAGCGCGCTGGGTACCGGCGCGCTGAACGTCACGGGCGCGGGCGGCTCGCTCGGCACGAGCGTCGGCGGCACGACGCTCGGCAATGCGGTGAATCTCGGCGCGGGGGCGACGCTGACCGTTGGGGCTGCGAACGATCTCGGGCTCGGCGGCGGGATCTCGGGCAGCGGCGGCCTGTCGGTCAGCGGCCCGTCGACGACCACGCTCACCGGCGTGAACACCTATACCGGCAACACGACGATCGGCGGCGGCAGCACGCTGGCGGTCGGCGCGGGCGGCAGCCTGTCGGCAGGCAGCGCGCTCGATCTCGCGGGCACGGGCGCGGCGCTCGACATCAGCGCGGCGACCACGCCGCAAACGAGCGGGATGCTGTCCGGCGTGGCGGGCACGAACGTGAATCTCGGCGGCAACACGCTGACGCTGGCCGGTACCGGCAACGGCAACTATGCAGGCACGATCGGCGGCACCGGCGGGTTGACGATGGCAGGCACCGGCACGGAGACGCTGACCGGCACCAACACGTACACCGGCGCGACGACGATCAACAGCGGCACGCTTGCGATCGGCGCGGGCGGCAGCCTGTCCGCGAGCAGCCCGGTGAATCTGGCCGGTGCGGGCGCAACCTTCGACGTCAGCGGCGCGACCACGCCGCAGACGACGGGCACGCTGTCGGGTGTCGCGGGTTCGACGGTGAACCTCGGCGGCAACAACCTGACGCTCGGCGGCACGGGCAGCGGCACGTATGGCGGCACGATCGCGGGGGCCGGCGGCAGCCTCACGCTGTCGGGCACCGGCACCGAGACGCTGACCGGCAACAATACGTACACGGGCGGCACGAACCTCACCGGCGGCGGCACGTTGATCGCGGGCAGCGGTTCGGCGCTCGGCACGGGCGCGCTGAACACGAGCGGCGCAGGCGGCACGCTCGGCACCAGCGTGGCCGGCACGACGCTCGGCAACGCGGTGAATCTCGGCGCGGGGTCGACACTGACGGTTGGCAGTGCGAACAATCTCGGCCTCGGCGGCGCGATCAGCGGCAGCGGCAATCTCGCGGTGAACGGCCCGTCGACGACGACGCTCACGGGGGCCAGCTCGTACACCGGCAACACGACGATCGGCGGCGGCAGCACGCTGGCGGTCGGCGCGGGCGGCAGCCTGTCATCGGGCAGTGCGATCGATCTGGCCGGCGCGGGCTCGACGCTGGACGTGAGCGCGGCCACGTCGCCGCAGACGACCGGCACGCTGTCGGGCGCGGCGGGTTCGGCGGTGAACCTCGGCGGCAACACGCTCACGCTCGGCGGGTCGGGCAACGGCACGTTCGGCGGAACGGTCGGCGGCACGGGCGGGTTGACGCTGTCGGGCACCGGCACCGAAACGCTGACGGGGACCAACACGTACACCGGCGCGACGACGATCAACAGCGGCACGCTCGCGATCGGCGCGGGCGGCAGCCTGTCCGCGAGCAGCCCGGTGAATCTGGCCGGTGCGGGCGCAACCTTCGACGTCAGCGGAGCGACCACGCCGCAGACGACGGGCACGCTGTCGGGCGTGGCCGGTTCGACGGTGAATCTCGGCGGCAACAACCTGACGCTCGGCGGCACGGGCAACGGCACGTATGGCGGCACGATCGCCGGCGCGGGAGGCAGCCTCACGTTGTCGGGCACCGGCACCGAGACGTTGACCGGCAACAACACGTACACGGGCGGCACGACCCTGAGCGGCGGCGGCACGTTGATCGCGGGCAGCGGCTCGGCGCTCGGCACCGGTGCGCTGAACACGAGCGGTGCAGGCGGCACGCTGGCCGCGAGCACGCCGGGCACGAGGCTCGGCAACGCGGTGAATCTCGGCGCGGGGTCGACGCTGACGGTCGGCGGTGCGAACGATCTCGGCCTCGGCGGCGCGATCTCGGGCGGCGGCAACCTCGCGGTGAACGGTCCGTCGACGACGACGCTGTCGGGCGCGAACACCTACACCGGCAGCACGACGATCGGCGGCGGCAGCACGCTGGCGGTCGGCGCGGGCGGCAGCCTGTCGTCGGGCAGCGCGATCGACCTGTCCGGCACGGGCGCCACGCTCGACCTGAGCGCGGCCACGTCGCCGCAGACGAGCGGCGCGCTGTCCGGCGGCACGGGCACGAACGTCAACCTGGGCGGCAATACGTTGACGCTCGGCGGCGCAGGCAGCGGCACGTATGGCGGCGTGATCGGCGGCACGGGCGGGTTGACGCTGTCGGGCACCGGCACCGAAACGCTGACGGGCAACAACACGTACACCGGCGCGACCACGATCAACAGCGGCACGCTCGCGATCGGCGGCAACGGCAGCCTGTCGTCGAGCAGCCCGGTCAGCCTGACGGCGGCCGGCGCGACGCTCGACCTGAGCGGCGCCGCCTCGCCGCAATCGACCGGCGCGATCTCGGGCGTGGCCGGCTCGACGGTGAACCTGGGCAACAACAACCTGACGCTTGGCGGGTCGGCCAGCGGCACCTACGCGGGCAACATCGCCGGCACCGGTGGCGTGACGATGTCGGGTACCGGCACCGAAACGCTGACGGGCAGCAATACGTACACCGGCGCGACCACGATCAACAGCGGCACGCTGGCGATCGGCGCGGGCGGCAGCCTGTCGGGGACGACGCCGGTGAGCCTGACGGGTGCGGGCGCAACCTTCGACCTGAGCGGCGCGACCACGCCGCAGACGACGGGCACGCTGTCGGGTGTCGCCGGTTCGACGGTGAACCTCGGCGGCAACAACCTGACGCTCGGCGGTTCGGGTAGTGGTACTTACGACGGCACGATCGCGGGTGCGGGCGGCAGCCTGACACTGGGCGGCACGGGTACCGAAACGCTGACCGGAGCCAACACGTATACGGGCGGCACGAGCCTGACTGGCGGCGGCACGCTGATCGCTGGCAACGGTTCGGCGCTTGGCACGGGCGCGCTGAACACGAGCGGCGCGGGCGGCACGCTCGGCACCAGCGTGGCCGGCACGACGCTCGGCAACGCGGTGAATCTCGGTGCGGGATCGACGCTGACGGTTGGCGGTGCGAACGATCTCGGCCTCGGCGGCGCGATCAGCGGAAGCGGCAACCTCGCGGTGAATGGCCCGTCGACGACGACGCTCACCGGCGCCAGCTCGTACACCGGCAACACGACGATCGGCAACGGCAGCACGCTGGCGGTTGGCGCGAGCGGCAGCCTGTCGGGCGGCAGTGCGGTCGATCTGGCCGGTGCAGGGGCGACGCTCGATCTGAGCGCCGCCACGACGCCGCAGTCGACTGGCGCGTTGTCGGGCGTAGCGGGTTCGACGGTGAACCTCGGCGGCAATGCGCTGACGCTCGGCGGTTCCGCCAACGGGACGTTCGGCGGCACGATCGCCGGCACGGGCGGCAGCCTGACGCTGTCGGGCACGGGCACCGAAACGCTGAACGGGACGAACACGTACACGGGCGGCACGACCCTGAGCGGCGGCGGCACGCTGCTCGCGGGCAACGGTTCGGCGCTCGGCACGGGCGCGCTGACTACGACCGGCGCAGGCGGTTCGCTCGGCACGAGCGTGGCCGGCACGACGCTGACCAACGCGATCGGTCTCGGTGCGGGATCGACGCTGACGGTGGGCGGTGCGAACAATCTGGGCCTGGGCGGCGCGATCGTCGGCAGCGGCAATCTCGCGGTGAACGGTCCGTCGACGACGACGCTGACCGGCGCCAGCTCGTACACCGGCAACACGACGATCGGCAACGGCAGCACGCTGGCGGTCGGCGCGGGCGGCAGCCTGTCGGCGGGCAGCGCGGTCGATCTGTCGGGTACGGGCGCCACGCTGGACTTAAGCGCCGCGACGACGCCGCAGACCACGGGCGCAGTGTCGGGCGTGTCGGGATCGACCGTGAACCTGGGCAGCAACACGCTGACGCTGGGCGGCGCCGGTAACGGCACGTACGGCGGCACCGTCGCCGGCACGGGCGGGTTGACGCTGTCGGGCAGCGGCACGCAGACGCTGACGGGCACCAACACGTACACCGGCGCGACGACGATCAACAGCGGCACGCTGGCGATCGGCGCGGGCGGCAGCCTGTCCGGCAGCAGCCCGCTGAACCTGACCGGTGCGGGCGCAACCTTCGACGTCAGCGGCGCGACCACGCCGCAGACGACGACCGCGTTGTCGGGTGTCGCCGGTTCGACGGTGAACCTCGGCGGCAACAACCTGACGCTCGGCGGGGCGGGCAGCGGCACGTACGGCGGCACGATCGCCGGCACGGGCGGCAGTCTGACGCTGGGCGGCACGGGCACCGAGACGCTGACCGGTTCGAACACGTATTCGGGCGGCACGAACCTGACCGGTGGCGGCACGCTGGTCGCGGGCAATAACACGGCGCTCGGTACCGGCGTGCTGAATGCGAGCGGTGCGGGCGGCACGCTGGCTGCCGGCACGCCGGGCACGACGTTGAACAACACGGTGAACCTCGGTACGGGATCGACGCTGACGGTCGGCGGCGCGAACAACCTCGGCCTGGGCGGCGCGATCTCGGGTGGCGGCACGCTCGCGGTCAACGGTCCGGCGACGACCACGCTGTCGGGTGCCAACACCTACACCGGTGGCACGAGCGTCACCGGCGGCGGCACGCTGGTGGCCGGCACGCCGACCGCACTCGGCAGCGGCACGCTGAGCGTCGGCGGCAACGGCGGCACGCTCGGCACCAGCGTCGCGGGCACGACGCTCGGCAACGCGGTGAATCTTGGCGCGGGTTCGACGCTGACGGTGGGCGGTGCCAACAACCTCGGCCTGAGCGGCCCGATCTCCGGTGGCGGCAACCTGGCGGTGAGCGGCCCGTCGACGACGACCCTCAGCGGCGCGAACGCGTACACGGGCGGCACGACGATCGGCAACGGCAGCACGCTGGCGGTCGGCGGCAGCGGCGGCCTGTCGGCGGGCAGCACACTGACGCTGGCCGGCAACGGCGCGACGCTCGATGTCAGCGCGGCCACGACACCGCAGACGGCGAGCGCGCTGTCGGGCGCCGCCGGTTCGACCGTGAATCTCGGCGGCAATACGCTGACCGTGGCCGGTCCGACGGGCGGTTCGTTCGGCGGCACGATCGCCGGCACCGGCGGCTTCGCGGTGCAGGGCGGCGGCACGCAGACGCTGACCGGTGCCAACACGTACACCGGCGGCACGACGATCGGCAGCGGCAGCATGCTCGCACTTGCCGGCGCAGGCAGCCTTGCGCCGACGAGCCCGGTGATTCTCGCGGGCAGCGGCGCGACGCTGGACCTCACGGGGTCGGCCGCACCGCAGTCGATCGGCACGCTGTCGGGCACGACGGGTTCGAACGTGAACCTCGGTGCGACGCCGCTGACCCTCAATACCGCCGGCACCAGCTCGTTCGCGGGCACGCTGTCGGGTACCGGCCCGCTGACGCTGGCCGGCACGGGTGCACAGGTGCTGAGCGGGACCAACACGCTGTCCGGGCCGACCACCGTGACGGGCGGCACGCTCGCGGTCACCGGTTCGCTGGCCAACTCGCCGGTGACCGTCGGCAACGGCGCGACCGTCACCGGGACGGGCACGATCGGCAGCTTGGTCGTGTCGGGCGGCGGCACCGCATCGATCCTCCAGCTCGGGCAGCCGCTGAAGGTCGCGGGCAACGCGACCTTCCAGCCGGGCTCGACGCTGCAGGTCGGCGCCACGCCGCAACAGAGCGGCGGTCTCGACGTGACCGGCTCCGCCACGCTCAACGGTGGATCGGTACAGGTCGTCGCGGCCACCGGGCAATACCAGCCGGGCAAGCTCTACACCATCGTGAATGCCGGTGCGGGCGTGCAAGGGCAGTTCAGCGCGGTGAACTCGACGTATGCGTTCCTCACGCCGACGCTCACGTACAACCCGGCGCAGGTGCTGATGTCGCTGACGCCGAACGGCACGCCGTTCTCGTCGGTCGCGACGACACCCGACGGGCAAGCGGTGGCGGGTGCGGTCGGCACGCTCGGCGCCGGCAACCCGCTGTTCGATACGGTGCTGACGTCGGATGCGCCGACCGCGAACCGCGCGTTCACGCAACTGGCCGGCGATCTGTATCCGAGTACGCGCAGCGTGCTGTTGTCGGATAGCCGCTACGTGCGCGATGCGGTGCTCGATCGTGCGCGGCTCGGTTCGCAGCCGGGCGGGGCGCTGTGCGGATGCGAGGCGCCGGTGTCGGCGGACGATCATTCGGCGGCGCTCGACCGGCGCATGGCCGCGGAGAACGGCTGCACGCCGGCCAAGTCGTACAAGCCCGCGGTGTGGGGCCGGCTGTACGGTTCGCATAGCCGGTTCGACGGCGACGGCGTCGCGTCGATCGATCGCAACCTGTATGGCTTCGTCGTCGGCACGGATGCGGAAGTCAGCAGCCACTGGCGCGTCGGTATCGCGGGCGGTGCGTCGCGCAGCCAGCTCAATACCGACCAGAACGAGTCGGCGAAGGTCAACGGCGAGACGATCGCGCTGTACGCGAGCGGCCGGTACAACGCGTGGAACGTGCGCGGTGGCGTGTCGCAGTCGTGGTACCGCGTGCATAGCGAGCGCAATCCGTCGTTCGGCAGCTTCTCCGATCACGATACCGCCAGCTACGACGCGAACGCGACGCAGGTGTTCACCGAGATCGGCTACTCGACGGCGTTCCGTAACGTCGCGCTCGAACCGTTCGTCGGGCTCGCGTACGCCAGCCTGCACACCGACGGCTTCAAGGAGAACGGCGGCGCGGCGGCGCTGCAGGGCGATTCCGATACGACGGGCCTCGGCTTCTCGACACTCGGCGTGCGGGCCTCGACCGACGTCGCGGTCACGACGAAGGGCAAGGTCACGGCGTTCGGCACCGTCGGCTGGCGGCACGCGTTCGGCAATACGCAGCCGGCGTCGAGGCTGTCGTTCGCGAGCGGCGGCTCGCCGTTCAGCGTCACCGGCGTGCCGGTCGCGCGTGATGCCGCGGTGCTCGAGGTCGGTGTCGATGCGGCCATCACGAAGAACCTGTCGCTCGGGCTGTCCTACAGCGGCCAGATCGGCGGCAGCATCAGCGACCACGCGCTGTACGGCAATCTGTTGTGGAAGTTCTGAGGGGAGGGGCGGCGGCCGCTTGCGATGGAATCGTCGTGAGCGGCTGATCGTTTGACGATCGTTCGATGATCGTCAGATTGTTGATTCGTTTTGCAGAAGTTTCGTGATGCAGATCGATTTTCATGAGGTGCGTCACGCGGTGTCCGGTATCCCGTTGTATCGGCGTGTTTAGACCTGTTTCAACGCTTTGCCATATCGGGCAATCCGCGAACGATTCGCGCCCCCTTCGCGGCGGCAGGGTCCACGCGTCATCGCTCGAGCTGTTTCGCGGTTGTCCAACCGAAATGAGGTTACTCATGAAAACGAAAGCGAAAGCGAACGTGAAATTGACAGGCATCGCCTTGTCGGTCGCGGCTTTGTTCAGCCTGGCCGCCTCGGCGTCCCAGGCGGGGGTGCTGGCTTCCCCGCTGGGAAGTGTCAGCAAATCCGACGGCGTGATCGTCGCAGGCGGATCTCCCGCGCCCGGGGAACTCGTCGGCACCGTGGCGGGATGGGGGAACGGGGTGGTGACGGTCGGCAGCCCGAATGCAGGCGGTATCTCGATCGGGCTGGCAGGGACGGGGACGGGAAGCGCGACCATCGATATCGGTAGCGGATTGCTCGAGCCGGTCGCAGGCGTGGCCGGTACGGTGACGGGTGCGCTGGGCGGCCTTGGCGGAAGTGGTGGCGGGACGGGTGGCCTTGGCGATGTCGTCCGAACGGTGGGCAACGCGGCAAGCGGAGCAGTCGGAACGGTGACGGGCGCTTTGGGTGGTGTCGGCGGTGGCGGCGGGACCGGTGGTCTCGGTGGTGTGGTTGGCACGGTGACCGGTGCACTCGGTGGCATCGGTGGTGGTAACCCGACGGGTGGCCTTGGTGGCGTGGTCGGCACGGTAGCGAACACGGCCACCGGTGCAGTCGGAACGCTGACTGGCGCACTGGGTGGTGTTGGCGGCGGGACCGGCGGTCTCGGCGGGGTTGTCGGGACGGTGGGCAACGCGGCAAGCGGTGCAGTGGGTACGGTGACGGGTGCCTTGGGTGGCGTCGGTGATCCGACCGGTGGTCTTGGTGGTGTGGTCGGTACGGTAACCGGTGCACTGGGTGGGATCGGTGGCGGTAATCCGACGGGCGGCCTTGGTGGCGTCGTTGGCACGGTAGCGAACACGGCCACAGGTGCGGTCGGGACGCTGACTGGCGCACTGGGTGGTGTCGGCGGCGGGACCGGCGGTCTCGGCGGTGTTGTCGGGACGGTGGGCAACGCCGCAAGCGGCGCAGTGGGTACGGTGACGGGCGCTCTGGGTGGCGTCGGCGATCCGACCGGCGGTCTCGGTGGCGTGGTTGGCACGGTAACCGGTGCACTGGGTGGCATCGGTGGTGGTAACCCGACGGGTGGACTTGGTGGCGTTGTCGGCACGGTAGCGAATACGGCGACGGGTGCAGTCGGAGCACTGACTGGCGCACTGGGCGGTGTCGGCGGCGGGGCCGGTGGTCTCGGCGGCGTTGTCGGGACAGTGGGTAACGCGGCAAGCGGTGCAGTGGGTACGGTGACGGGTGCCTTGGGTGGCGTCGGCGATCCGACCGGCGGACTTGGTGGTGTAGTCGGTACGGTAACCGGTGCACTGGGTGGCATCGGTGGCGGGACTGGTGGCCTCGGCGGGGTTGTCGGGACAGTGGGCAACGCGGCAAGCGGCGCAGTCGGCACGGTGACGGGTGCCTTGGGTGGTGTCGGTGATCCGATCGGTGGGCTTGGTGGTGTGGTCGGTACGGTAACCGGCGCACTGGGCGGTGTTGGCGGCGGGACGGGCGGCCTCGGCGGCGTTGTCGGCACGGTGGCGAACTCGGCAACCGGCGCAGTCGGAACACTGGCAGGCGCAGCAGGTGGTGTCGGCGGCGCGACCGGCGGTCTTGGTGGCATCGTGGGCACGGTAGCCAACTCGGCAACCGGCGCAGTCGGAACGTTGGCCGGCGCAGCGGGCGGTGCCGGCGGCGCGACCGGCGGTCTCGGTGGCATCGTGGGCACGGTCGCCAACTCGGCAACCGGCGCAGTCGGAACCCTGGCCGGTGCAGCAGGTGGTGTCGCCGGAGGCGCGACCGGCGGCCTCGGTGGCATCGTTGGCACGGTGGGCAACACGGCAACCGGCGCAGTTGGAACGCTGGCCGGCGCAGTGGGCGGTGCAGGCGGTGCAGGCGGCGCGGCCGGCGGCCTCGGTGGCATCGTCGGCACGGTAGCCAACTCGGCAACGGGTGCGGTGGGAGCGCTGGCCGGAGCAGCGGGTGGTGTCGGCGGCGCGACCGGCGGTCTTGGTGGCATCGTCGGCACGGTCGCCAACGCCGGTCCGGGCGTCATCAACGCCGTCACCGGTGTCGCGGGCAACGGCGGCGCGCTGATCACGCCGATCACGAGCATCGTCGGCAATCTCGGCGGCGCGTTGCCGGTCGGTGCAGCCACCGGTGCGATCGGCGCAGCGTCCGGCGCGGTAACCGGCCTCGCCGGCAGCGGCACCGCGGCGATCACGCCGATCGCATCGACCGTCACGTCGCTGATCGGATCCGCCGCGAGCGGCGCCGGCAACGTCGTCGGCTCGGGATCCGGTGCGCTCTCCGGAGCAACCGGTGCGGCGGGCTCGCTCGCGACGGTCGCCACTGGCCTGACGGGCTCGCTCGCGCACACCGTGACCGGTACCGCCGGCGCGGTCGCCGGGACCCTTCCGGCACTGAGCGTCGCGCTCAACGGCGGCACGGCAGCCGGTGCAGTCGGCGGGGTGACGAACGCCGCGGGGGCGCTCATCTCCGGCGGCGCGACGATCGCCAATGCGGCGGTGCAATCGGTCGGTTCGGCCGTCGGGTCGGTGGCCGGCGTCGTTCCCGCGCTGGCGGTCTCGCTGAACGGCAATTCCGCGCAAGGGGGCGGTAGCGCGTCGGGCGGTCTGTTGGCACCCGTGACGTCGCTCGTCACTTCGCTCACCGTTCCGGTGATCAAGAGGTAGGCGACGTCGACACCGCGGCCGCCGCATGCTCCGGGCGGCCGCGAATCTTCACGCGTCAGGCGCGTCACCCGTGACGCCCGCGGAACGACGAACCATGTCGAATCGCGCGGCGTTGCCTCGGTGACGCGCCATTTTGCATTTGGGGAGTCGCGGCATCGGATGCCACCGTCCCGGACTTCCCGATCGCTTCCCGCCTGCATCGATTCGCCGTGCCTCGAAGGTGGCGATGTGCCGCTTTGCGTCGTGGTCGAACGAGAAAACCGAAACCGCGCGACCGACGCCATGCGATCCATTCCGACGCATACGCCGCACCCGCAAACGTGAGCACACCGAAGCGTCAGCCCGGCGCCGTCCCGGTCGATTCGCGCACGACGAGTTCGGGTGCGCCGATCATATGCACGGCCGTGCTTGGCTCGATCCCGTCGATCATGTCGAGCGTCAGCGCGATCGCCCGCGCGGCGATCTGCGACGTCGGGAACCGCACGGTCGTCAGCGCGGGGCGGAACTGGTGCGCGAGCTGGATATCAGTCATGCCGACCACCGACAGATCGGCCGGCACGCGCAGCCCGAGATCGGCGGCGGCCTGCATCGCGCCGATCGCCATCAGGTCGTTGGTCGCGAACAGCGCGGTGAGGCCGGGCTTCTCGCGCAACAGCGCGGCGGCGGCTTCGTAGCCGCCTTCGATCGAGTCGTGCGTCGACGCGGTCGTCAGCGCACCGGCCGGATGGCCGCGCGCCGCGAGTTCGTCGGCGAACCCGCGCAGCCGCACCGACTGCGGGCCGCCCGAACCCTTGCCGACCAGCGCGCCGAACGCGCGATGGCGCAGCCCGGACAGATGCGCGGCCGCCAGCGCCCCTGCCGCCGCGAAATCGACAGTCACGCACGGCAGCGTGCGCGACGCATGCACGTGTTCCCACATGCACAGCACAATCGATGCGCCGTGACGCGCGATGTCGGCGAGTTCGGCCTCGGCGAGATCGGTGTTCATCACGATCGCACCGGCCGCGAGCGTGCCGGCGATCCGCTCGAGGTAGTTGCGCGTGATCGCCGGATCGTCGTCGGTATTGGATACGAGCAGGTAATGGCCGCGCTTGCGCGCCTCGCGTTCGGCGGCCAGCACGAACTCCGGATAGAACGGGTTCGTGATGTTCGACAGCATCAGCGCGAGCGTCGACGTGCGGCCCTCCGCGAGCGCGCGCGCGGTCAGGTTCGGCCGATAGCCGAGTTCGCGGATCGCGGCCATCACGCGCTCGACGGTGGCGGGCTTCACCTTCTGCGGATTGCGCAGCACGTTCGAGACGGTCGCCGCCGTGACGTTCGCGCGCTGCGCGACTTGCGCGAGCGTCACCATGCGCGGCCTCTGGTCGGCCGATCAGCGTGGTACAGCGGAAGTGAAGCGGGAGAGTGTCTGCTCATATTCTGGGAGTGCGTCCCACAAGTTGCACAGGGACGGCCGATACGCTAATTTCTCGACACATCAGAGGAAGGAGACGACATGGTACGGCGAACCGGGCGAATCGCGCCACTAAAATTTAAGCGTTTAAATTTTCCGGTCCGATGCGTGTGACCGGCGAGAGGAGAGCGCGATGACCGCCATTTCAATGAAGGACGTCTCGAAACGCTACGGCGACCATGCGCCGGTGCTGCGCGACGTGAACCTCGAGATCGCGTCGCATGAATTCTGCGTGTTTCTCGGTCCGTCGGGCTGCGGAAAATCCACGCTGTTGCGGATGATCGCCGGGCTCGAGGACGTGACCGAGGGCGAGCTGCGGATCGGCGACGCACGGATGAACGACACGCCGCCCGCGGAGCGTGGCGTCGCGATGGTGTTCCAGAGCTATGCGCTGTTTCCGCACATGACCGTGTTCGACAACATCGGTTTCGGACTGCGAATCGCCGGCACGCCGAAGGACGAAATCCGCCGCCGCGTGACCGAGGCCGCGCGCGTGCTGCAGCTCGAAGCGCTGCTCGATCGCAAGCCGAAGGCGTTGTCCGGCGGGCAGCGCCAGCGCGTCGCGATCGGCCGCGCGATCGTGCGCGAGCCGCGCGTGTTCCTGTTCGACGAGCCGCTGTCGAACCTCGACGCGACGCTGCGCGGCCAGACGCGCGTCGAAATCGCGCGGCTGCACGCGCGCTTCACGCAATCGAGTTCGGTCTACGTCACGCACGACCAGATCGAGGCCATGACGCTCGCCGACCGGATCGTGCTGCTGCATGCGGGCGACGACGTCGCGCGCTTCGGCAGCATCGCGCAGGCCGGTGCGCCGCTCGAGTTGTATCACCGGCCGGCCAACCGCTTCGTCGCGGGCTTCATCGGCTCGCCGCGGATGAATTTTCTGCCGGCCGTCGTCGACGCGGGCGATGCGCACGGCTGCCGGCTGACGCTGGAAGGCACCGGCGAGACGCTGACGCTGCGCGATCGCGCGTTGCCGCGCCACGTCGGCCGCGGCGCGCGCGTGACGCTCGGCGTTCGCCCCGAGCACCTGACGATCGGGGCGGCAAGCGACACCGACCTGCCGGCGCTCGTGCGCGACGTCGCGCTCGTCGAGCAGCTCGGCGAAGCCGCATACGTCCACCTCGACCAGCCCGGCGGCGTGCCGCTGCTCGCGAAACTGCCGGGACAGGCGGCGTTACGGCGCGGCGAGCGGCATGCGTTCCACGTGTCGCCTTCGCGCTGCCATCTGTTCGACGAAGCCGGCATCGCGGTGCCGGCGCTTCACGCCGAAGCGGCGTTCGCCTAGCGGGCGCGGCGCAGACCGGCCGCGCGCGACGCGGCACCCATCACACCAATACCAGGAGACAACGATGAGACTTCGTGCGAGCCGACTGCTGCTTGCCCTGACGACCGCCGCGGCGTGCGCCGCAGGTATGGCCGACGCGGGCACGCTGAAAGTGAACGTCGCGGCGCGCGGCAACCAGCGCGCGACGTGGCAGGCCGTGTTCGACCAGTTCCACAAGGCGAATCCCGACGTGGACCTGAAGATCAGCTACGTCGGCGAGGAGGCGTACAAGGTGCAGATGTCCGGCTGGCTCGCGACCGATCCGCCCGACGTGCTGAGCTGGAACAACGGCGAGCGGCTCGCGTATTTCGCGAAGCGCGGGTTGATCGAGGACCTGGGCGCGGACTGGCAGAAGAACGGCTGGAACGACACGTATGCGTCCGTGAAGCAGTCGTCGACGTATGGCGGCAAGATTTACAGCCTGCCGCTCGGCTACGACGCGTACGGCCTGTTCTACCGCAAGGACCTGTTCGAGAAGGCCGGCATCCGCGGCGAGCCGGCCGACTGGCCGCAGTTTCTCGATGCGTGCCGCAAGCTGAAGGCGGCCGGCATCGCGCCGATCGCGGTGGCCGCGCGCGATGCGTGGACGCTCGCCGCGTGGTTCGACTATCTCGACCTGCGGATCAACGGCTATGCGTTCCACCAGAAGCTGATGGCCGGCGACGTCGCGTACACCGATCCGCGCGTGCGTGCGGTGTATGCGGCCTGGAAGAAGCTGATCGACGACAAGTATTTCATCGACAACGCGCTGTCCTACGACGTCGATTCGCTGAGCCCGCTGATCGTGAACGGCCAGGCAGCGATGACGCTGATGGGCACCTGGTATTCGGCAGGACTGCTGAGCGCGGCGCGCAACCCGATCGGCTTCTTCCGATTCCCGGTGATCGATGCATCGGTGCCGCTCGCCGAGGACGGCCCGGTCAACGTGCTGATCGTTCCCGCGAAAGCGCACAACAAGGCCGATGCGCGGCGCTTCCTCGCGTTCATGGGGCAGCCGGCGGTCAACGGCGAGTTCGCGAAGGGGATGGGGCAACTGCCGTCGAACAACAAGGCGCCCGAGCCGCAGGACCCGATCTCGAAGATCGGCTTCCGCACGCTCGCGACGACGCCCGGCGGCATCGCGCAGTTCTACGACCGCGACATGACGAAGGAAATGGCCGACGAGGGGATGAAGGCGATGCAGCAGTTCCTGTCCGACCCGACGCAGCTCGACGCGATCCTGCAGCGCCTCGAACAGACCCGCAAGCGCATCTACCGCAAGTAGCGCGCGGCCGGGCCGGCGTGGGTGCCGGCCCGGTGCGTCGTTGTCACTGTACGTTCGTTTCATCGAAGGCCATCTCATGTCGACCAGCCTGTCCGAAAGCGCCGCGCGCCGCGATGCCGGCCCGCGGCGGCCTGCGCGCGCGTCGCTCGCGCGGCGGCGCAACCGCGCGGCCCTGTGGTTCGTGCTGCCGGGTTTCGCGCTCTTCACCGTGTTCGTGCTGTATCCGATCGTCAGCAGCATCTGGCTGAGCTTCCATCACTGGGACGGGATGACGCCGATGACGTTCGCCGGGCTCGACAACTATCGCGAGCTGCTGCAGTCGGACACGTTCACCGTCGCGCTGAAGAACAACGTGCTGTGGCTCGTGCTGTTTCTCGCCGCGCCGCCGCTCGGCCTCGCGCTCGCGCTGTACCTGAACCAGAACGTGTTCGGCATCCGGCTCGTGAAGTCGCTGTTCTTCGCGCCGTTCGTGCTGCCGGGTGTGGTGGTCGGCCTCGTGTTCTCGTGGTTCTACGACCCGACGTTCGGGCTGCTGAAGCTGATCGTCGGGCACGGAATCCCGGTGCTCGGCGATCCGCGCTATGCGACCTACGGCGTGATCGCCGCCGCGCTGTGGCCGCAGATTCCGTTCTGCATGATCCTGTACCTGACCGGGCTGACCGGCATCAACGGCGAGATCGTCGAGGCGGCGCGAATGGAAGGCGCGCGCGGCTTCACGCTGCTGTGGCACGTGATCCTGCCGCAACTGCGGCCCGCGACGTTCATGGCCGTCGTGCTGACCGTGATTGGCGCGCTGCGCAGCTTCGACCTGATCTCGGTGATGACGGGCGGCGGCCCGTTCGACAGCTCGACCGTGCTCGCGTACTTCATGGTCGACCAGGCGATCAAGTACTACCGCGAAGGCTATTCGGCCGCGATCGCCGTCGTGCTGTTCGCGATCATGCTCGTCTATATCGTGTGGCAGCTGCGCAAGCTGGTGCGCGTCGAGTCGTAAGGACCACAGCAAGGACCACCAACATGTACCCGATGCCCGTGTCCCGCTGGGGACGTCCCGCCCGCCTGCTGTACCGGTTGTCGTTGCCGTGCGCGCTCGCGCTGTGGCTCGTGCCGCTGCTCGCGGTGCTCGTCACGTCGATCCGCTCGACCGACGAGATCGTGGCCGGCGATTACTGGCGCTGGCCGAAGCAGTTCGCGCTCGTCGACAACTACGGCGCCGCGCTCACGCAAACGCCGATGCTCCATTATTTCGCGAACAGCCTCCTGATCACGGTGCCGTCGGTCGCCGCGTCGATCCTGCTCGCGTCGCTCGCCGGGCATGCGCTCGCGAACTACCGGTTCCGCGGCAATCTCGTGCTGCTCGGCCTGTTCGTCGCCGGCAATTTCGTGCCGATCCAGATCCTGATGATTCCGGTGCGGCAGATCATGCTCGGCGTCGGCCTGTACAACACCGTGTGGGCGCTCGTGCTGTTCCACACGGCGTTCCAGACCGGCTTCTGCACGCTGTTCCTGCGCAACTTCATCCGCGAGCTGCCGTTCGAGCTGATCGAGGCCGCGCGCGTCGAAGGCGCGTCCGAGTGGGCGATCTACTGGCGCGTCGTGCTGCCGCTCGTGCGGCCCGCGCTCGCGGCGCTCGCGATCCTCGTGTTCACGTTCGTGTGGAACGACTACTTCTGGGCACTGTGCCTCACGCAAGGCGACGACGCGGCACCGATCACCGTCGGCGTCGCCGCGCTCAAAGGGCAGTGGACGACCGCCTGGAACATCGTGTCGGCCGGCTCCGTGCTCGCGGCGCTGCCGTCGGTCGCGATGTTCTTCGCGATGCAGAGGCACTTCGTCGCGGGGCTCACGTTCGGCGCGACGAAGGGCTGATCCGTCCCATCCTCTTTCTTCAGCAAGGAATCCACGATGCATCTCGGCGTTTGCTATTACCCCGAACACTGGCCGCGCGAGCAATGGGCGCGCGATGCGCGGCGGATGGCCGAACTCGGCCTGACGCGCGTGCGGATCGCCGAATTCGCGTGGAGCCGGATGGAGCCGGAGCCCGGCCGCTACGACTGGGCGTGGCTCGACGAAGCGATCGACACGCTCGCCGGCCAGCACCTGAAGATCGTGCTCGGCACGCCGACCGCGGCACCGCCGAAATGGCTCGTCGATCGCCATTCGGAGATCCTGCCGGTGGGCGCGGACGGCGCGGTGCGGCAGTTCGGTTCGCGTCGCCATTACGACATCGCGAGCCCGGTGTATCGCGCGCATTGCGTGCGCATCGTCGACGCGATGGCGCGGCGCTACGGCGCGCATCCGGCCGTGATCGCGTGGCAGACGGACAATGAAATCGGCTGTCACAACACGCTGCCGAGCTATACGCGTGCGGCGCTCCACGGCTTTCGTGCGTGGCTCGCCGCGCGTTACGGCGATATCGGCGCGCTGAACCGCGCGTGGGGCAACGTGTTCTGGAGCATGGAGTATCGCGGCTTCGACGAGATCGAGCTGCCGCGCCATACGCCGACCGACGCGAATCCCGCGCATCTGCTCGATTTCCGGCGCTACCAGTCGGACGAGGTCGCGCGGTTCCATGCGGTGCAGGTCGATGCGATCCGCCCGCACGCGCCCGGCCGCGACGTGCTGCACAACTTCATGGGGTTTTTCACCGAATTCGATCATTACGCATTCGCGCGAAGCGGGCTCGACGTCGCCGCGTGGGACAGTTATCCGGTGCCGCGTACCGAAGTGCTGCCGCTCGACGAAGCGGACAAGCAACGCTGGGCCCGCACCGGGCATCCGGACGTCTCCGCGTTCTCGCACGACCTGTATCGTGGCGTCGGCAACGGCCGGATGTGGGTGATGGAGCAGCAGGCGGGGCCGGTCAACTGGGGACCGTACAACCCGGTGCCGCACGCCGGCGCGGTGCGGCTTTGGACGTGGGAAGCGTTCGCGCATGGCGCGGAGCTCGTGTCGTATTTTCGCTGGCGGCAGTATCCGCATGCGCAGGAGCAACTGCACTCGGGGCTCAACGCGCCGGACGACCGGCTGGCGCCGGGCGGCCACGAAGTGGCGCGCGTCGCACGTGAAATCGCCGCGCTGGATCCCGCGCTCGTCGCCGGCGAGTGTGATGCGGCCCGTGTCGCCCTGCTGTTCGACTACGAGGCCGACTGGATGATCCGGATCCAGCCGCACGGCGCCGATTTCGACTATCAGCAGCATGCGTTCGACTGGTATCGCGCGCTGCGCGAACTGGGCCTCGACGTCGACATCGTCGCGGCCGGCGCCGACGTGTCGCGTTACGCGCTCGTCGTCGCGCCGACGCTGCCGGTCGTCACGGATCGCATCGTCGAGCAGGCCGCGAGCGGACACGCACACTGGCTGTTCGGGCCGCGCACGGGTTCACGCACCGCTGAATTCGCGATCGCGCCGGGTCTCGCACCGGGCAAGCTGCGCGATGTGCTACCGGTGCGGATCGGCCAGGTCGAGTCGCTACGGCCGTCGCTCGCGCCGCGTGTGTCGTTCGAAGGCATCGACGGCCATGCGCTGAAATGGCGCGATCACGTCGATATGGAGGCAGCGCGCGGCGCAGACGTGGTGGCCGCCTGCGACGACGGCGTGCCCGCACTCGTGCGGCGCGGTCGCGTGACGATGGCGACGGCCTGTTTCGACCGCACGCTGTTGCGCGCGATCGTCGCCCGCTGTGCGAGCGATGCTGGCCTGTTGGTGCGCGCGATGCCGGACGGTGTGCGGTTGCGCCGACGCGGGCGCGTGACGTTCGCGTTCAACTACGGCGACACGCCGTGCATGCTGCCCGCGCCGGGCGGTGCCACGTTCGTCCTCGGCAATCGCGACCTCGGCGCGGTCGACGTCGCCGCCTGGGTCGAGCCGGACTGACGCGATGCAGTCGTTGCGGCCGCTGCTGTTGCATTTCGCGCGCCTGGCGGGAATCGAGCACTTCGTGCCGCTGTCCGCGGCGGCGCTGATGCTCGGCGTCGCGATGTCGTTTACGGCGCCGTACCTGTCGCTGTTCGGCGTCGAGGCGGCGGGCATGTCGCCGTTTCTGGCCGGCATCTTCATGACGTCGATCGCGGCGAGCGGCGTCGTCGCGAGCACGTGGGCCGGGCGCTGGTCGGATCGACGCGAGCGGCACCGGCCGCTGCTCGTGGTGTCGCTCGGGGCGGCCGCGCTCGGCTTCGCGCTGCTGTGCGTGCTGCGCGCGCATGGGCCGGTGATCGCCGCCGGCACGATCCTGCTCGGCGCGGGCGCCGTGTCGCTGTCGCAGATCTTTTCGGTCGCGCGTGCGGTGCTGCCCGTCGCCGACGATGCGCAGCGCGAACTCGCGTCGGCCGCGCTGCGCACGATGCTGTCGATCGCGTGGGTGTTCGGCCCCGCGCTCGGTGCGCTGATTCTCGCGCAGACGGGTTTTACCGGACTCTTTCTGGCGGCTGCCGCGGGCTTCGTCGCGTGCGCGGCGATCGTCGCGCGGATTCCGGAGCCGGCGCGGCGGCCCGTGGCAGCTCACGTGCAAACCCCGGACCGGGTTGCACCGCCGCCTGACGCTGCGCGTGCAGCGGTCGTCGTCGTCGCAACGCGTGCAAGCGTGCTGCGCACACTCGTCGCGCTGACGCTGATCGGGCTCGCGGCGAACGCAACGATGATCGTGCTGCCGCTCTACATCGTGCACGCGCTCGGCGGCACGCCGGCGAACGTGTCGGCCGCGCTCGGGCTCGCCGCGCTGCTCGAGATTCCGATGATGCTGTGGCTCGGCATCCGTTCGACGCATCTCGACAAGGCGCGCTGGCTGACCGCGTGCGCGCTCGTGCATGCGGCGTATTTCGTCGGCCTCGCGACGGTGACGCGCGTGAACCTGATCCTGCCGCTGCAACTGCTGAGCGCATGCGTGGTCGCGATCACGTCGTGTCTCGGGATGACGCGCGTGTGCGACCTGATGCCCACGCGCCCTGGCACCGCGACCGCGATGTTCTTCAGCACCGCGCGGGTCGGCTCGATCGCATCCGGTGTGCTGTCGGGCGCGTGCGTCGATCTGTTCGGCTATCGCGCGACGTTCGCCGGATGCGGCGGGCTCGCGCTCGTGGCGTGCGTGCTGCTCGCGGTGGATGCGTACGGCGAGCGGGGCGGCACACGCCGCACGAGCGGGGCGCGCCACGGCTTCGATTCACCACACTGACGCGGCATGCGCCGGTGCGGTGAAGCCGCGGCGCGGTGACGCGTCAGCGCTGCCGGAACGCGCCGAGCGACGGCAGCGCGCGACCGTGGAAATCGAACAGCGTGTTGTTGTCCCACTGGTCGCCCGCGCCGAGCTTCCAGCCGACACCGGGCGTCGGGATCCATTCCGGTTCCCACCAGAACACGCCCTTGCCGCGATTGCCGGGCACGCCCTTCACGATATCGACGACCGCCGCGAGAAATTGCGCCTGGCCGGCCGGCGACGGCGGGAAGGTCGTCGAGCCGGTGTTCGTCATCGCGTTCGGCTCCGAATCGCCGTCGCTCGTGGTCCACGGATAGGCGGTCTCCACGACGATCAGCTCCTTGTCGTAGCGCACCGCGAGATCGTTCGCGTTGTTGCGCAGATCGTCGAGCGCGCCTTGCCATTGCGGGTAGTACGACAGACCGATCACGTCGAACGCGACGCCGCGCTGCTTCGCGCTGTCGAACCACCAGCGGCTCTTGCCGTTGTCGCCGCCGCTGTCGATATGCAGCATCACCTTGATGCGCGGATCGACCGCCTTCACCGCGTCGTGACCGGTTTTCAGCAACTGCGCGAGGTTGTCCCACTGATCGTAGCGGCCGAGCGGCCACAGCATGCCGCCCGTGATCTCGTTGCCGATCTGCACCCACTCGGGCCGCACGCCGGCGCGCTGCAACTGGCGCAGCACGTCGGTCGTATAGGCCGACAGCAGCGCGCACGTCTCGGCGAGATTCTTGCCGGCCCACGCATGCGGCGGGTATTGCTTGCCGGGGTCGGCCCACCAGTCGCTGTAGTGGAAATTGATCAGGATGCGCATCCCGAGCGCGGCCGCGCGCTGCGCGAGTGCCACGACGTGCGTGGCATTGTTGTAGCCCGCCGCAGCGCTCTGGTTCGCGGGGAAGAAATCCGGATTGCCGGGATCGTTCCACACCTTGATCCGGATCGAATCGACGCCGTGCGCGCGGAGAATCTTCAGGCAGTCGCGCGGCGCGCCGCCGCCGTCGAAGAAGGCCGCGCCATGCGCTTCGAGTTCGGGTAGCGTCGAGATGTCGGCCCCCATCGCGAAGCCGCCGGCCGTCGCACTGCGTGGCGCGGGTCGTGCGAAGGCAGGCAGCGGGCCAGCCAGGTCGAGGCACGCAAGCGCCGCGCTCGAGATGCTCCAGCGCAGCATCGATCGTCTGTTCATCGTCATCCTCCATGTCATGGACCCCGTCGTGCGTGGGGTCGGCTTCGGTGATTTTAAGCGCTTAAATTTCGGCCTGCGAGACGAGGCCGAATGGAGCGTAGCGCACCTGTCGCCGCCGATGCAAAGAACCCGCGCGTTGCCTACTATCTGGCGAGCGCCGTCACGCGTTGCTCGTCGTCGCAGTGCGGCTCGACGGACGGCACGATTGGCGCGGACGGCGCTCGCGTGGCCGTCGGCGGACTCCGGCGCTGTGTCGCGGTCGGCCGCTCGCGGCGTACGCGCTCGCAGCATGCGCGCCGCGCTAGGACCGGTCGCGATTGCGAGCGCGCGTCGCTCCGGTGATGACCGCGATGCCGAACAGGATGACGGCCACGATCTCGATGATGTGCTGAGAGACGTGCAGCGTCATCAAACCCCAGGCGACGCCGCCGATGAAAATGATCCATCCGACCAGGTAGATGAGCAGGGTCATCGTTCTTCTCCTTGCAGTGTTGGCCCGTGACGCCGATTGCCGGTCGTGCAAAATTTACCGCTCGCGCGGCGAGGCGCGATGAAAGGCGCGATCCGCGCATGCGGGAGCATGTTGCGAGCCTGGCTTGGCCGCGCCGGCAGCATTTCCCGGCTACGCAGCTCGCCGAGTGTTTCACTCCGCCGCATCCTGCGCATGCAGCCCCAGCCGCGCCATCAGCCGCCCGGCATCGAACGGCGCTTGCGTTTTCGTATCGTTGTCGAAGTAGCAGTACACGTCGCGCGTCTGCGCACGCGGCGGTTGCAGCGCCGGTGCGGCGAGACGCGCATCGGCCGGTTGCGCGCCCCGGCTCCACGCGTCGATTCTTTGCGCCCATCGTTCGAGCGCCGCATCGGCGTATTCGCCCGAATACTTCGTTTCGGTGCCGTGCAGCCGCAGGTAGACGAACCGCGCGCTCAGATCCTCGAGCTGCGGCCACGCCTCGGTCGAATCCGACACGACGAGCGCGACCTTGTGGCGGCGCAGCAGCTTTACGAATGCCGGGTCCACGAAGCTGTCGTGCCGCACTTCCACCGCATGACGCAACGACCGCTTGCGGTCGATCTGCAGATACGGCTCGCGAACCCGCGCATCGTGCCGGCGGGCGAGCGCGAGCGCCGCCTCCGTATCGTGCGGCAGCAGGCTCAGGAAGCGCTCCATGTGCGCCGGGTCGAAGCGCAACGACGGCGGAAATTGCCACAGCAGCGGCCCGAGCTTGTCCTTCAGCGCGAACAGCCCCTGGGCGAAAAAATTCGCGCACGCGACCGTGGCCGTTTCGTCACGAAAACGCAGCATGTGCGTCAGGTAACGTGAACCTTTCACGCTGAACACGAACCCCGGCGGCGTGTCGGCGTACCAGCGCCGCCAGCTGTCGGGCGCTTGCAGGCTGTAGTGCGTGCCGTTGATTTCGATCGTCTGCATCCGGCCCGATGCGTATCGCAGCTCGCTGGCCTGCTTCAGGTCGGCGGGGTAGAAGGTTCCCCGCCAGCCCGGGTAGCGCCAGCCTGAAATGCCGATGTGAATCCTGCCCGAAGTGCGTGTCACGTCGATGCCCGGCCGCGCCGGGTTCCTGATGCGGTTCCGGCGACGAGCAATCTGCGTGCCGCGACCGTCGCCGATTTGTTTTCTTAAAGACCGTGCCACGTTCGGCCGGTATGATCGCTGCGCTCGCGAGCGGCGCAATCGGCCGGTGCGTACCGATTCATGCGTCACCGGCTGCGCCAGCACGGCAATCAAGACCATGACGACACTACCGGACGGACGCGGCGATGCGCGGTCCGCCGATCCGGCCCAACGGGCCAACCCAGCACGAGACGGAGTATCGACACGATGTGGACGGAGACAGGGACGGGGCGGTGCGCGCGGGCGATCGCGGCCGGCGGGGCAATGTGCGTGGCCGCCGCGGGCGGGGCGTACGCGCAGGCAACGGCGCCGGGCGCCGCGGCAGTCGCGCTGCCGCCGATCGACGTGCGAGGGCCGGCCGACGCTTCGTCCGTCGGGCTCGTCGCGCGGCGCACCGTCACCGGCACCAAGACCGACACGCCGATCGACGAAATTCCGCAAACGATCAACATCGTGACCGCGCAACAGATCGAGATGACCGGCGCGGCCGACCTGAACCAGGCGTTGCGCTACGTGCCGGGTTTCGCGACGTTCGGCGCCGACAGCCGCACCGACTGGTATGCGGCGCTGCGCGGCTTCACGCCGACGCTGTACGTCGACGGCCTGCCGGCGCCGAATACCGCCGTGATCGCGAACTGGCGCGTCGACCCGTACACGATCGACTCGATCGCGGTGCTGCGCGGGCCGACGTCGGTGCTGTATGGCGCGGGCGAGCCCGGCGCGATCGTCGACGCGCACACGAAGCTCGCCGACGGCGAGCGCGTGCGTGAAGCCGGCGTGCAGATCGGCAACGATGCGCGCAAGCAAGCGATGCTCGACGTCGGCGACCGGCTCGATCCGGATGGCAGGTACGCCTACCGCTTCGTCGGCGTCGCGCGCGACGGCAACGCGGTGACCGGCCCGAACGGCGCCCGGCGCGTCGCGCTCGCGCCGTCGTTCCGGTGGCGGCCGAACGCAGATACGTCGTTGACATTTTCCGCGACGTTCCTGCAGGACAGCGGCGACATCTCGTCGAACTTCCTGCCCGCGTCGGGTACGGTGCTGCCGAACCCGAACGGCCGTCTGTCGCAGGACCTCTACATGGGCGACCCGTCGTTCAACGACTACCGCAAGAAGCAATGGTCGCTCGGCTACGCGCTGGAACACCGCGTGAATGCGATCTGGACGCTGCGTCAGGACGTGCGCTGGTCGCACCTGTCGCTCGACGACGCGACGGTGTTCGGCAACGGCCTCGCGCCCCGCAGCACGACGAACATGATGCGTTTCGCGGGGCTGTTCCAGCTCAACTACAGCCGGCTCGACATCGACAACCACGCGCAGGCGCGCTTCGGCACCGGGCCGCTCGAACACACGCTGCTGTTCGGCGTGCAATTCGACCGGCAGACGACGACCAACAGCGTATGGCTTGCGCTCGCGCCGTCGCTCGACCTGTACCACCCCGTCTATCGGCCCGTGACGGCCGCGATCTTCTCCGGCCCGACGTCGCTCGGCCACGTCGACCAGTACACGGCGATGAACGCGTTCGGCGTGTATGCGCAGGATCAGATCCGCTGGCGGCGCTGGACGCTGACGCTCGGCGGCCGCGAGGATGTCGTGAATGCGCGGTTCGATGACCGGTCGGCGGGCACGCACGTGCAGCAGGACGTCAGTGCGTTTTCGGGGCGCGTCGGGCTCACCTATCGCGGCGACGCCGGGTGGTCGCCGTACGTCAGCTATTCGACGTCGTTCGATCCCGTCATCGGCGTGCGGATGTTCGGCGGCGGCTTGCCGAAACCGACGCGCGGCGTGCAGACGGAGGCCGGGCTGCGCTGGCAGCCGCCCGGCCGGAACCTGATGCTGAACGCGGCCGTGTATCAGATCGACCAGACCAACGTCGTGACGCCGACGCCGGTGAATCTCGATCCGACCGCCACGACGTCGGTGCAGACCGGCAAGGTGCGCTCGCGCGGCATCGAGCTGAGTGCGGTCGGCAAGGTGACGCGCGAGCTGTCGATCGTCGCGTCGTATCTCTATCAGGACGTCAAGAACGTGCAGGCGAACGACGCGTCGCTGAACCACTGGCCGGTGTCCGTGCCGCTGCCGCGGCAGATGGCGTCGATGTGGGCCGACTGGACCTGGCACACGGGCGCGCTGGCCGGCGTCGGCGTCGGCGGCGGCGTGCGCTATCAGAGCGCGTCGGCCGGCGCGCCGGACAATTCGCTGACGGTGCCGAGCGCGACGCTTTACGATCTCGCGATCCATTACGACCTGCCGCGCTGGCGTTTCGCGGTGAACGTCGCGAACCTGTTCGACCGGCGTTATGTCAGCGGCTGCCAGTCGTACGCGGTGTGCGTGTTTGGCAACGAGCGGACCGTGCTGGCCAGCGCGAAATACAGCTGGTGAACATGCGACTTACGCGCGACGTTGCGGCTCGCCGGTCGCGGTGCGCGCACCCGCATGGCCCTGGCGTCGCCATTCGGTCGGCGTGATGCCGAAACGTTCGCGAAAGGCGGTCGCGAAATTGGCCGGCGTCGAAAAGCCGATTTCCTTCGCGATGCTGGCGATGCTGAGCGAGGTCGAATCCAGCAGATCCTGCGCGATCCGCAGCCGCTCGAAGCGCAGATACTCGAACACCGTCTGGCCGAGATTGTCGCGAAACGCGCGCGACAAGCGCTTTTCGTGCGTGCCGACCGCGCGCGCCAGTTCTTCCACCGTCGGCGGATCGTTCAGCGTGCGCGACAGGTGGCGGATCGCCGCGCGCACGATGATGTCGTCGTCGTTGCCGGCCGCGAACGGGTTGTCCGCCGCGTCCGTCTCGGCCGGCCGTTCGCGTTTCGGCCGTGAGAGCTGCACGCGAATCCGTGCGATCACCTCGGCCGGCTCGAACGGTTTCACCACGTAGTCGACGCCGCCGATCTCGAGCCCCTCGAGCCGTTCGTGCAATGCGCCGGCCACGGTCAGGAAGATGACCGGGATCGCGCACGTCAGCGGATCGGCGGCGAGCAGCCGGCACGCGGTGAAGCCGTCCATGCGCGGCATGCGCACGTCCATCAGGATCAGGTCGGGTAGCAGCGCCTGCGCGCGCTGGCACGCTTGCGCGCCGTCGGATGCGATGCTGATCCGGCATCCCGTGCCGCGCAGGATGTCGATCAGCAACCGGAGCTGGTCGGGTTGATCGTCGACGATCAGGATATGAGCGTCGCTCAATGCGGAGATCGGTGAAGGCATCATGCACCTGTTGTGAAAAGGCGGTTGGCTGCGTTTCCGCGGGTGGCCTGCCCGGTGCGGTGGAAACGTCGGAAGCCGCTCTGTGGCGATGCATCCATCGCATCGCACGCCCGCATCGATTCCGGACAGCGCGAAACGGCGCGGCAGGCAACCGCCCGGCGCATCGGACGGCGTGGGTTGTTTTGATCACTGAGCCGGTAAAGATGCGCGGGATTGCCGTGTTTGCGCGAGGAATGACCGCGACTGCCGGAATCGATGCGAGCGGAATTGTAGGAGCATATTTCGAATCCGGCCAGACATGACGACTCCATTCGTGCCATTCCGCGTGCGTAATTATCGAAAATGGCGGTTTGCGACAGGAACGTGAAGTGTCGATATGCATCGATGCTCGTGGTTTACGCGTATATCCGGTGAAAAACACGCGGCCGGCCGCGTTTCCCGATTGGCTTTTTCAGACGAAATATTATTTGAATCCGCTTTGGCAAAGTATTTGTCCGCTCGATAAAAGATTTTGAATGACGGCGCCGGTGCGAAATCGTTTGCGGAATGCGTGTATTTTGCGTAAGCCTTTGAATAATATAAATTTTACAATCTATAAAGAATGCCGGCTTTAATAATTCAAGTCCGTGTCTCATAATTTGTCCGAACTTTGAACGACGGGTGGCGCAGGGCAGCGGAAGCACCGCAAGCGGTGACGGACGTTGCCTGATCCGGGCCTCGCGCATCGATTGATGACGGTCCAGGCCGGGGTTCGCTGCACCGAAGTGAAACTCCGGTTGCCGGAGATGAAATAAAAGAAGCGTGGTGGGTCGCGGTCAGCGCGGCGAAAAATCGGGGAAGTACATGACGACGGGTTGAATCTCCGGATTCAGTCGGGGAAAAGCTCGTCCATGAAAATCAATACGTATTCCTAAGTCAGTTGTCGAATTAACGAAACGGGACATCGAGCCGACGGCATGCCCCGGGCTTTCGAACGCCCGGTCGAAACGGCTGCTCGCTGCGTGTCGTCTCGGCATGGCTTGCCGTGAAGCGCAATCCGTTTCCGAACCGAAGTCGCAATCGAAGTCGAAGCTGTCAATAAAAGTAAGTAGTCCGTATTCAAACCAGACGCTACACAACGGAGCAGAAGACCATGAAGAGGAAGCAGATTTCGGCGCTCGCCGCCGCGATGTTCACGGGTGCGGGTGTGCTGATCGCCGGTGCCGCCCACGCGGACAATTTCGTCGACCGCGGTAACCCCGACAACGCGCTGAACGGCCAGTGTATCGACGGCACCAACCCGCTATGCGTGGCAACGAAGAACGGCAGCTACGTCGCAGTCAGTACCGCGAACGTGACGCAGGGCGCCAATGCGAAGGCCGGCACCAGCGGTATCGCGATCGGCGACCAGTCGAATGCGAGCAGCAAGGGCGGCAGCGGCAGTGGCGGCGCGATTGCGATCGGGGTCGGCTCGCAGGCGCTGGCGAACTCGGCCACCGCGATCGGCACGGTGGCGGTCGCCCAGGGCAATACCTCGCTGGCGATCGGCCGCCAGTCGGCGGCGGTCGGTGATTTCTCGATGGCGCTCGGCAACGTCGCCGATGCGCACGGCACGAGCTCGATCGCGCTCGGCCACTCGGCGCTCGCCAGCGGCGACCGCTCGGTCGCGATCGGCGGCGCGAACCCGACGTCGAGCGATGGCGTATCGGCCGGCGCGTCGTACGACGCGGCCACGCAAACGCGTGCCGGCGGCACGCAGTCGGTGGCGATCGGCGCCGGCGCGCAGACGAGCGACAACAACCAGGTGGCGATCGGCTCGGGCAGCGTCGGCGCGAACAACGGCGGCACGCCGGTATTCGGCGGCACGGCCGCGCCGGTGGGCGGCGCGGTATCGTTCGGCGCGATCGGCAGCGAACGTCAGCTCAAGAACGTCGCGGCGGGCGCGGCCGATACGGACGCCGTCAACGTCCAGCAGCTGAAGAACGTGAACAGCACGCTGAGCACGAGCATCGGCAACGTCGACGCACGCGTGACGTCGGTCGGCAACGCGCTGTCGACCTCGATCTCGAACGTCGATCAGCGTGTGACCAGCGTCGGCAACAGCCTCAGCACGAGCATCGTCACGGCCACGCAGAACGTCGTCAAATACACCGACGACTCGCACGCGGCGATCGCGCTCGACGGCGCTACCGGCACGACGATCGGCGGCGTGGCCGCCGGCGTCGCCGATACCGACGCGGTCAACGTCGGCCAGTTGAAGGGCAGCCTCACGCCGCTGCAGACGTCCATTTCGACGGCGGCTTCGAACATCACGAACCTGCAGAACAGCGTGACGGGCATCAACGGCTCGCTGAGCACGGCGGCATCGAACATCGCCGGCCTGCAGGCGGCCGATACGCGCAACGTCAAGTACGACGGCGCGAGCGGCTTCGACTCGGTGACGTTCGCCGGCCCCAACGGCACGACGCTGCACAACGTCGCGGACGGCAAGGACCCGCACGACGCCGTCAACGTCGGCCAGTTGAACGGCGGCCTTGCGTCGCTCAGCACGAGCGTGACGAACAACCTCAGCACGACGCTCGGCAACCTGAGCACGTCGATCACCAGCCAGATCGGCAACGCGACGAAGAACGCGGTGCAGTACGACGACGATGCGCACGGCGGCGTCACGCTCGGCGGCAAGGGCGCAACGGCGCCGGTCGGCCTGCACAACGTGGCGGACGGCGTGGCGGCGGGCGATGCCGTGAACGTCGGCCAGCTCGGCAAGGCGACCGACA
Organism: Burkholderia sp. 9777_1386; assembly: GCF_015712265.1. NCBI lineage: Bacteria > Pseudomonadati > Pseudomonadota > Betaproteobacteria > Burkholderiales > Burkholderiaceae > Burkholderia > Burkholderia sp. 9777_1386. The sequence continues at coordinate 452,026 of NZ_JACCQB010000001.1, forward strand.
CGCTCAACCAGTCGATCACGACCGTCGGCAACCAGGTGACGACGAATACCGGCAACATCGCGGCGCTCCAGCAGGATGCGCTGCAGTGGAACCCGGGCCTCGGCGCCTACGATGCGAGCCACGGTGGCCACGGCCCGCAGCTGATCAGCAACGTCGCGGCCGGCAAGAGCGGCACGGATGCGGTCAACGTCGACCAGCTGAACGCGGCGATTCACGACGGCACGAGCCAGCTCGATGCGCTCGCGGTCAAATACGACGATGCGAGCAAGCAGCAGGTGTCGCTCGGCGCGGGCAACGGCGGCAGCCCGGTGCGCCTGACCAACGTCGCGGCAGGCAACGTGGCGGCCGGCAGCACCGACGCGGTGAACGGCGCGCAACTGCGCCGCGCGACCGACGGCGCCGCGGCCGCGCTCGGCGGCGGCGCGACGGCGAACCCGGACGGCTCGATCGGCGCGCCGAACTACAAGATCGGCGGCAGCGCGTTCAACAACGTCGGCGACGCGCTGACGAACCTCGACGGCCGCGTCGGCAGCAACACGACGACGCTCGCGAATCACGAAACGCGCATCGGCAATGCCGAAACCAATATCGCCGGCAACACGGCGGCGATCGCCGGGCTGCAGCAGGATGCGCTGCAATTCGACCCGACGCTCGGCGCATTCAACGCCGCGCGCGGCGGCGCGCCGACGAAGCTGAGCAACGTGGCCGACGGCAACGTCGCCGCGGGCAGCACGGACGCGGTGAATGGCGGCCAGTTGTCGGGCGTGAAGACCGCGCTCGAGCAGCAGATCACGAACGTGTCGAACCAGGCCGGCGAAGCCGTGAAGAACGTCGTCAAGTACGACGTCGACGCGAGCGGCAACCGGCTGAATTCGGTGTCGCTGGTCGGCGGCGACGCCACGTCGGCGGTCGTGCTGAAGAACGTCGCGGCGGGCACCAGCGATACCGACGCGGTGAACGTGAAGCAGCTGAAGGACGTGCAGTCGAACCTGAACCAGCTCGGCGCGCTCGCGGTGCAGTACGACGACAGTTCGAAGAGCACGATCACGCTCGGCGGCGCGGGTGGCACGCGCATCACCAACGTGCAGGCCGGCACGCTCGGCGCCACCAGCACCGACGCGGTGAACGGCTCGCAGCTCTACGCGACCAACCAGCAGGTGTCGAAGAACACCACCGACATCTCGAACCTGCAAGGGAGCGTGACGAACATCGCGAACGGCAAGGCCGGTCTCGTGCAGCAGCAGGACCCGAACGGCGCGATCACGGTCGGCAAGGATTCGGGCGGCGCGAGCGTGAACTTCTCGGGCACGGCGGGCGACCGCGTGCTGACCGGCGTCGCGGCGGGCGTGAGCGACAACGACGCGGTCAACATGGGCCAGTTCAACAACGCGCTGAAGAACGTGGCGGCCAACGACAAGATCCGCGCGGCCGCGACCGATGCGAACACCACGTGGATCGCGCGTGCCGATGCGGGTTCGATCGGCTCGACGGCGACGGCGACCGGCAAGAACGCGGTGGCGGTCGGCCAGGGCTCCGTCGCCGATCGCGACAACTCGTTCTCGGTCGGCGCGAAGGGCAGCGAGCGCCAGGTCACGAACGTCGCGGCCGGCACGGCGCCGACCGACGCGGTGAACGTGCAGCAGTTGAACGACAACCTCGCGACGGCGTCGACGCAGGCGAAGGGCTACACCGACCAGCGCATCGGGCAGGTGTACAACTCGTTCAACGACCTGAAAAAGGACATGTACGGCGGCGTCGCGTCGGCGATGGCGGTGGCCGGCTTGCCGCAGCCGACCGGCGCGGGGCGCTCGATGGTGTCGGCGGCGACGTCGAACTATCACGGCCAGCAGGGCTTCGCGGCCGGCTACTCGTACGTGACGGAGAGCAACCGCTGGGTCGTCAAGGCATCGGTGACGGGCAACACGCGGTCGGACTTCGGCGCGGTGGTCGGCGCGGGTTACCAGTTCTGATGGGGCTCGCGCAGCGTTGAGCGATGCGCGGGTGCCGGGCAACGGCAGTCATGCCTGGCACTCGCGGTCGAACGGTGGCCCGGGGCCCGTGTGCGGACCCCGGGCCTGTGTCGTTCGACGCACACCGGTTCGACCGGTCGCGCCGTGTCGGTCGCGCCGCTCCGAATGCGAGCAGCACGACCCGCGCCGCGCATTGCCCATCGCTCGAACGACGGCCTCATGCGGGCTTGGCGCCCCGCGCACCCGTGCGTCCAATGCGAGTTGTGGAATGCGAGCCCACGCTCGTATTCTGAAGTCCTCGGGCGGCACGGCATGGGGCCTCCGCCCACCACCGCATCGGAGAGTGCGACCATGACCGAAACGACAGCCACGATGAAGCTGAACCACCTGAGCTTTCCCTCCGCCGACACGCTGGCCACCGCCCGATTCTTCGAGCGATACCTCGGCTTCACGATAGCGGGAAGCTGGGAAAAATCCTGGATCCTCAAACGCCCGGGCTTCGACGTCGTCATCGATCACGTCGGCGACGGCGTGCCCGCATGGCCCGCCAATTTCCACGTCGGCTTCGAACTGCCGAGCCTCGATGCCGTGCACGCGTTGTTCGCGCGTTTCAAGGAGGAAGGCGTCGCGATGGAGACGGACGTCTTCAACAACGGGCGCGGCTCGCGCTTCTTTTGCCGCGCGCCGGGCGGCGTGATGTTCGAACTGAATACGCGCGCGGATGCCGCGCCGGAATATCAGGGCACCTTCGACGATTGATGCGACGCAGTGCGTGCCACGCTCAATCGCAACGGCTGGCGCGGGCGAGCGTCTCGATGACCGCGCGGGTACGCGACGGCTTGGTGATCTCCGTCCATTGCAGATGCGCGTATTTCGGGTCGTCGCGCAAGCCGGCGAACTTCACGCGGTTTCTCGCGAACGTCGTGTACGACCACAGCAGCACCGAGTCCCGCGAGCAGAACGCCATCCGCAGCGATTCCCGGTTGCCGTGAGAGAGCCGGGTGCGCATGAGCCCGCGGCCGATCGTGCGCCGCAGCACACGGGAAAACACCGTCCATCGCCCGAAGTTGAGCCACACGACGTGCGTGGCCCTCGACCACAGCACGTCACGCACCGCGCTGTAGTTTCCGTCGGCGACCCAGCGGTCGCCGGCCGTCGCCGCCCGCACCGCATGGTCGAACTGCGCGGGCGGCACGGCGGTCCAGCCCGGGCCCCAGTAGAGCCGGTCGAGTTCGATGTACGGGCAGGCCGCGGCGGCGGCCAGTGCGCTGGCAAAGGTGGATTTCCCGGCTCCGCTTGTTCCGACGACGATGACGCGCATGGGTGTGACCACCGGCAAAAAGGTGAGGGCGCGTATTGTGCCCGAAGCGCGCGGGTGGACTGGTATCCGTAGCGGGAAAAGGCGGACCGCTGGCGAACCCGCGCATCGATCAATCGAGCGGTGGCACCGCACCATCCCGCAACATCTTGACGAGCCTTGCACGTCGCTTCTCGAGATCGGCGATCTGGCGGTCGATCGCTTCGAGGCGTTCGCGCTGGACGTCGGTGATCTGGTCGCACGAGCGGGCGCCGTCGATCAGCAGCATGCAGTCCGGAAAGCCGCGAATGTCGTCGAGGGTGAAACCGGTCGCGATCATGCGCTGAATCTGCTTGACCTGCGTCACAGCCTTGTCGGGAAACAGGCGATAGCCGTTGTCCGCGCGCACCGATGCGAGCAGGCCGTGCTCGTCGTAGTGCCGGATCGAGCGCACGCTCGCGCCGGTGAGCTGCGCGAGTTTGCCGATGGTCAGCAGTGGCTGGGTAGGCGGATTTTTCATGAAGGGCAGGTTAGCACGATCCGCTTGACTCTTACATCAGTGTGAGGGTTGAGACTGGGCGTCCGTTCATGCCTGGAGGAAAACACCATGGATACCCGAGTGCTGATGCGCTGGCTGATTGCCGTGATCTGGTGGGCGATGCCGTTCGCGTGGGCGTACGACGCGGCCGCCGCGCCGCTGAGCTATACCGTGACGTCGACGGACGGCGTGAAGCTGGCCGTTCAGGAAAGCGGCGACCCGGACGGCGTTCCGGTCATCCTGATTCACGGCCTGCTCGGCAGCCGCCTGAACTGGGACGCGCAGGTCCAGAGCGCCGAACTGCGCGGCTTCCGGATCATCACGTACGACCTGCGCGGCCACGGGCTGTCGGACAAGCCGTCCGGCGCGCAGCCGTATCGCGACGGAACCCGCTGGGGCGACGATCTCGCGGCGGTCATCGACGGCACGCATGCGCGCAAACCGGTCGTGGTCGGCTGGTCGCTCGGCGGCGTGGTGATCTCGAACTACCTCGCCCAATACGGCGACCGCGTGATCGCGGGCGCGGTGTACGTCGACGGCGTGGTCGAGCTTGCGCCGGGCCAGATCGTCGATCATCCGGACGTGTACCGCGACATGAATGCGGCGGATCTGAAAACGCATCTCGACGGCGAGCGGACTTTCGTCGGTCTGTGCTTCAACCGCCGGCCGGATGCCGCGACGTTCGAGCGCTTGCTCGCCAACGCCGCGATGGCGTCGTGGGACATGCAAAAGGCCATCCCGACGATGTCGGTATTCGCCGCCGCGGGGCTCGGCCACGCGCGCGTGCCGCTGCTGTTCATCTACGGCGGGCGCGACGCGCTGGTCGACACGCAGGCGACGCTGGCCCGCGCGGCCGCACTGAACTCACGCATCGTCAGCAAGGTGTACGCGGCATCCGGTCACGCGCCGTTCATCGAGGAAGCCGGGCGGTTCAATCGCGATCTGGCCGCGTTCGTCCGGTCGGCGTCCGCGCGATGAAGTGGCGACGTCACGCCGGCGTGACCGGGATGCCAGTGGTGTCGCGCGCCTCACGATCGTGAAAGCGCTGGAACGCATCGATGAGCCGCGCGCGCTGCGCGGCCAGCGACGGATCGCGCCGATCGCGCGGCCGTGCGACGTCGACGTGGAGTTCATCGTCGACGCGGCCCGGGTTCGGCGCGAGCACCAGCACGCGATCGCCGAGATACAGCGCCTCGTCGAGATCGTGCGTGACGACGATCGCGGCCATCCGGTGCCGATGGACGACCTCGAGCAGCAGCGTCTGCAAGCGCATCCGCGTGATCGCGTCGACCGCGCTGAACGGCTCGTCGAGCAGCAGCAGATCCGGCTCGCCGAACAGCCCGCGCGCGATCGCGGCTCGCTGCGCCATGCCGCCCGACAGCGTCGCCGGCAGCTGCCGCGCGACGCCGGCCAGGCCGACCTCGTCGAGCAACCGCGCGACGCTCGGATCGCGTCCGCCCCGCGCGCCGGACGCGAAACCGACGTTGTCCGCGATCGACAGCCACGGCAGCAGCCGCGGCTCCTGAAAGATCACGCCGACGCGCGCGGACGGCCCGGCCAGCGCGCTGCCATCGAGCGTCACGCTGCCGCGGAAGTCCGGGTCGAGGCCCGCGACGATCCGCAGCAGCGTGCTCTTGCCGCACCCGCTCGGGCCGACCACGCAGACGATTTCGCCTCGCGCGACCTGCAACGCGATGTCGGCCAGGATCGTGCGATCGCCATACAGCTTGCGGGCGATCCGCAGGTCGAGCAGCGGCGCGGCGATGCCGGCGGCCGGGCGGACGGAAGGGGAGGCGCTCATTTGCCGCCCTGGCGCGCCGCGCCGTCGAACGCATCGCGCCAGCCGAGCCAGCGCGACTCGATGCGACGCATCGCGCCGTCGGTCAGCTTGCCGAGCAACGCGAGCAGCAGGATCGCGCCGAACACGAGATCGGGGCGTCCGGTTTCGCGGCCGTCGCTCAGCAGGAAGCCGAGGCCGCGCGTGGCCGCGATCAACTCCGCGGCGACCATGAACATCCACGCGAGGCTGAGGCCGGTCCGCAGGCCGGTGACGATCTGCGGCAGCGCGGCGGGCAGCAGGATCCGGCGGAACAGCGCGAGCGGGCCGAGCCGGTACACCGCGCCGAGCTCGACGAGCTTGCGGTCGACGTCGCGAATGCCGGCGACCACCGCGAGATGAACGGGAAAGAACGCGCCGATCGCGATCAGCGTGATCTTCGGCGCTTCGTCGATGCCGAGCCACAGCAGCAGCACCGGCACCCACGCAAGCGACGGAATCGCGCGCAACGCCTGGAACGTCGGTTCGAACAGCGCATCGACTCGGCGGCTCAGGCCCATCGCCGCGCCGACGACGAGCGCGAGGCCGGCGCCCGCCGCAAAGCCGGCCGCGACGCGCAGCGTGCTCGCGCCGACGTGACGCGCGACCCGCGTGACGCCCATTCGCGCGAGCGTATCGAGAATCTCGCTCGGCGCCGGCACGAGATGTTCGGGCAGCCAGCCGCGCCGCACCACGACCTCGAGCAGCACGAGCGCGGCGAACGGCAGCGCGAGGCCCGCGATGCGCCACGCGCGCAGCGGGTCACGTCGGGCCGCACGCGGCGGCGAAGCGGGTTGGCGGGACGCGAGCGCGTCGCCGCGCGCGGTGGTGTCCGTCATCGGCGTCACGCTCAGTGCGACGCGGCGACGATCGGGCGCGCGAACGACGGATCGAGCAGCGTATCGACGATCTTCGCCGGATCGACGCCCGGCTTGGTCAATTGCTCGGCCGTCAGCACCGGCGCGGCGGCCTTCAGCGCCGCGCGCTGCGTGTCGCCCGGCACCGGGTCGCTGAAGTCGTTGCGCTGAAGCTGCAGCTTCGCGACCGGTAGCGATACCTTCGATTCGTCGGCGACGATCTGCGCGGTTTCGGCCGGATGCGCGACGATCCACTGGCGCGCACGGTCGTAGACCTTCAGCACGCGCGCGACCGCCTGCGGATACTGGCTGGCGAACGCATCGCGCACGTTCAGGAAGCCGTACGTATTGAATGCGACGTTGCGGTACAGCAGGCGCGCGCCGTCGTCGAGCTGCGCGGCGGCCATGTGCGGATCGAGCCCGGCCCACGCATCGACCTGGCCGTTCGCGAGCGCGGTGCGGCCGTCCGGATGCTGCAAGTTGACGATCTCGACGTCGTCGCGGGTCAGGCCGACCGTGTGCAGCGCGCGCAGCGTGAACAGGAACGGATCGGTGCCGCGCGTCGCGGCGATCTTCTTGCCTTTGAGGTCGGCGAGCGAACGGATCGGCGAATCCTTGCGCACCACCAGCGCCGTCCATTCGGGGCGCGAGAACACGTAGACCGTGTGGATCGGGTTGCCGTTCGCGCGCGCGAGCACCGACGCCAGCCCCGCGGCCGAGCCGAAATCGACCGCGCCGCTGTTCAGGTATTCGAGCGCGCGATTGCTGCCGAGGCTCAGCACCCAGCGAATCGCCGTATGGTCGGCCTTGAATTCGTCGTCGAGCCAGCCGAAGTGGCGGATCACGAGACTCTCGGGCGAGTAGTACGCGTAGTCGACGCGGATTTCGGCGGGCGTCGCCGCCTGCGCGTGTATCGACGCGAGGCCGGCAAGCGCGGCAACGACGACGGCCGCGGATTGCCACACGCGGGACCAGAACGACTTCATCGGGAATTCTCCGGAAGAGCGGCAACGCGCCGCGAAGAGGCAGGGTAGTGGGCTAATGTAACGAAGCGCAGGCGTTCCGTTAACGAAGAAATCCGCGATTGCACATGCACGCTGCTGCTAAGCGCCTCTGCCGCGCAACTTTATGACGCACGCCGATTAATTTATCGGTTTATATCGCTTGGGATTGCCGGATCGAGGGAACAGAATTTCCGTTGCCGGAACCCGATGACGACGGGGCCGCATTCGCCCGGCGCCGCGATGGTCGCGAACACACCTGTCCGGTTTCCGGCTCCACGACGACCTTGCCGTGCATTCGGCACAAAACTAAGGAATCCGATGAGTTCGATCGATCTGAGCCCGCTCGCGCCGGCGTCTTCTCCCATCCGCTCGGCCAGCGACGTCGCGCGCCTGATCAATACGGTGGACAGTTCGGTGAGCCACGCACGCATGATCGTGCTGCTGGCGCTCGGCGGCGTGTTTCTCGATGCGTACGACCTGACGACGCTGTCGTACGGCATCGACGACGTGGCGCGCGAATTCGGCCTGACGCCCGCGCTGACCGGGCTGGTCGGGTCGGCGATCATGATCGGCACGATCTTCGGCAGCCTGGTCGGCGGCTGGCTGACGGACCGGATCGGCCGCTATCAGGTGTTCATGGCCGACATGCTGTTCTTCGTGGTCGCGGCGATCGCGGCCGGGCTCGCGCCGAATGTCTGGGTGCTGATCGCCGCGCGCTTCGTGATGGGGCTCGGCGTCGGCATCGACCTGCCCGTCGCGATGGCGTTCCTCGCCGAATTCTCGAAGTTCAACGGCCGCGGCAACAAGGCGTCGCGGCTCGCTGCGTGGTGCCCGATGTGGTACGTCGCGTCGTCGGTGTGCTTCCTGCTGATCTTCGGCCTGTATTTCCTGCTGCCGGCCGAGCATGCGGGCTGGCTGTGGCGCGCGTCGCTGATCTTCGGCGCGGTGCCGGCGCTCGTCATCATCCTGTTCCGCAACCGCTTCATGAACGAATCGCCGCTGTGGGCCGCGAACCAGGGCGATCTGGCCAATGCCGCGCGGATCCTGCGCGAATCGTACGGCATTCATGCGCACGAAGCGGACGATGCGCGACGCGAGCCGAGCCCGCCGCCGGTGCGGATTCGCGTGCTGTTCCAGCGTCCGTATCTGGGGCGCACGATCGTCGCCAGCGTGATGAACCTGTGCATCCCGTTCGAATACACGGCGATCGCGTTCTTCCTGCCGTCGATCCTGTCGCAATTCCTCGGCGCGGGCGTGTTCGAGACGATCGCGGCGTCGCTCGCATTGAACGTGCTGTTCGCGTTCACAGGCGGCTTGCTCGGCATGCAACTCGCGTATCGCTATCCGTCGCGTCATGTCGCGATCGCGGGGTTTACGCTGCAAACGGTCGCGCTCGTCGCGCTGGCGCTGGCGGGGCATCCGCACGGCGCATTGGCGGTCGGCGTCGTGCTGCTGATGCTCGGCACCTGGCTGTTCGCCGAAGGTTTCGGGCCGGGGGCGCAGATGATGATCTATCCGACGCTGTCGTATCCGGCCACGATCCGCGGCACCGGCGTCGGCTTCGGGCGGTCGCTGTGCGGCATCGGCCAGGCACTCGCGCTGTTCGTGCTGCCGATCCTGCAGGCGCGTCTCGGCACCGACATGTTCTGGGTCGTCGCGATCAGCGCGGTCACGCCGATCGTGTTCCTGCTGATCATTCGCTATGAGCCGACGGCGAACGACGTCGACGACGAAAGCGTGGCGTAACCGTCGACCGGGGGCGCTCGTTGTCCCCCGGCAAATACAAACGGCTTCGTCAGACTGCACGAAACCGTTTGTACTGAAGCCGGCCGCCGCGTGAATGCGGACAGACCGGCTTCGACGTCGCCCAACGCTACGCGCTCACCGCTTCCCGCTCGGCCGCGCGCTTGACCTGTTCGATATCGCGAAACTGCGCGGCCGGATGCTCGTCCGGCAGCCGCGCCGATCCGCCGAAGAGTTTTTCGCGCAGCGTGCCCGGCGCATACGCGGTCGGATACACGCCGCGCCGCTGCAACTCGGGCACGAGATGGCGCACGACGTCCTCGAAGGTTTCATGCGCGACCGCATACGCGAGATTGAAACCGTCCACGTCGGTCGCGGCCACCCATTCCTGCAGGATGTCCGCGACGGTCGACGCCGACCCGACGAACACCGGGCCCATCCCGCCGATGCCGCCCCAGGCCGCCAGCGCCTCGATCGTCCACGCGGTGTCGCCGCCCGACAGGTGCTCGACCGCCGACACGATCGCATTCGTTTCGACGCGCCTGACCGGATCGGTCGGCGCGTACTGGCCGAAGTCGATGCCGGTCCAGCCGGACATGAACACCAGCGAGCCGTCGTACGACACGTAGCGCCGATACTCGTCGAACTTCGCTTGCGCCTTCTCGTCGGTCTCGTCGACGATCACCGTGACGAGGTTGTAGATCAGCACCTTCGCCGGGTCGCGCCCGGCGGCCGCGGCCTGCGCACGTACGTCGGCCACATAGCGCGCAAGCTGGTCGCGGGTCGGCGCGGCGACGAACACGCATTCGGCGTGCTGCGCGGCGAACGCCTTGCCGGGGCCCGACGCGCCAGCCTGGAAGAGTACCGGCGTGCGCTGCGGCGACGGCTCGCACAGGTGATAGCCGGGCACGTCGAAGAAGCGGCCCTTGTGGCCGATCTCATGCACTTTCTCCGGATGCGTGAACACGCGGCCGTCGCGATCGCGCACCACCGCGCCATCTTCCCAGCTGCCTTCGAACAGCTTGTACAGCACTTCGACGTACTCGGCCGCGACCGCGTAGCGGTCGTCGTGCGTGCGCAGCCCGTGATCGCCGACGTTCTTCGCGCCGCTCTCCAGGTACGACGTGACGATGTTCCACGCGAGCCGGCCCTTCGTGTGGTGGTCGGCGGTCGACAGCCGGCGCGCGAACGTGTACGGATGCTCGAACGTCGTTGACGCGGTGATGCCGATGCCGAGATGCTCGGTCGCCATTGCGATCGGCGCGGCGAGCTGCAGCGGATCGTTGACCGGAATCTGCGCGGCCTGGTGCAGCGCGTGATAGTTGCTGCCCTTGTACACGTCGTAGTAGCCGATCACGTCCGCGATGAAGATCGCGTCGAAGATCCCGCGTTCGAGCACGCGGGCGAGGTCGGTCCAGTAGTCGAGATCCTTGTACTGCCACGAGCGGTCGCGCGGATGCGCCCACAGGCCGGGCGACTGGTGGCCCACGCAGTTCATCTCGAACGCATTGAAGCGGATGGTCTTGCTCATTGCGCGGCCCCCGTTTCCGCGCCGGCGCCCGCATGGGCGTCCGCACCGTTGCCGACGCGCCACACGAACGGCGGCGTGCGGCCGTTGATGATCCAGTCGCCGACGATGCGCGCCTTGTAGACGAGCGGATTGTGCGACGACACCGTGCGCGCGTTGCGCCAGTGGCGATCGAGCGCGGTCGTGCTGCGGGTCGCCGATGCGCCGAGCGCGTCGAACAGGCGCGTCGCCGCGCGCAGCACGAGTTCGGACACGACGAGCTGGCTCTGCGCGGATTCGATTTCGGCCGCGACGTTCGCGGCCTGCTCGGCCGCTTCGTCGCCGCCGAAGCGCGCTTCGTACGCGTGCTGAAGCGGCTGCGCGGCGCGCAGCGCGAGCGCATCGGCCGCGTAGGCCCATGACGCGATCTCGCCGATCACCTGCTGCAGCTGCGCGTCGTCACCCGCGCGCGGCGCATTGCCGTGGCTGTACACCCGTGTGCGGTTGCGCACGAGTTCGCCCGCGTCGCGCACGATCGCATGGCCGATGCCGGCGAGCGTCGCGACGTGGAACAGCTGGTAGAACGCGGTCTGGTACTTGAAGCGGCGCGCGAAATCGATCACGTTGTCCGCATCGACCGCCGCGTCCTCGAAACGCGTCGTACCGCTGCCGGTGGTCGTCTGGCCGAAACCGTCCCAGTCGTCCTCGCGGATCACGCCCGGCTGCGCGGTCGCGACGGCGACGATCACGTCGCTGCCGTTGTGCGCGCGCTGCGCGAACACGTCGATCCAGTCGGCGAACAGGCTGCCGGTGCTGTAGAACTTGCGGCCGTTCAGCACGAGCCGGCCGTTTTGCTCCGATACCTTCGTGACGGTCTGGCCGAGCGGCACGTCGCCGGCTTCCGACCATGCATTGCCGACCAGCTGGCCGCTCGCGAAGCGGTCGAACCAGGTCGTGCGTTGCGGGCCGTCCGGTGCGTTCAGCCAGTCCTCGACGAACGCGAAATGTCCGCGCAACGCCTGCGGCAAATTGGAATCGGCGGCGGCCAGCTCGGTCAGCAGCCGGAACAACTGCGGCAGCGACGCGCCGGCGCCGCCCGCGCTCGCCGGCAGCCGTATCGCGCCGAAGCCCGCCGATTTCAGCCAGCCGATCGCCTCGTGCGGCAGTTCGCGGCGGCGTTCGCGTTCGGCGGTGCCGGCGGCGATACGCTCGAAGATCGGCCGGAACCGGCTCGCGAGCGCATCGTAATCGGTACCAGTGGAAAGGTCGGGGGCTGCGTGCGACGAAGTCATGCGGGTTTCCTCGAAGGGCGTGCGCCGGGAGCCCAGTATAGGAAGCGCGAAGCGGGCGTTCCAATAACGGATTCTCGGATCGTTATCGTCGCTGCGTATTACCGCGACTGCGACCGCAACCACGCGGGGACGCATCGACGTTCATGCATCCGTTGCGACGTCAAAACGCCGTTCCACCTGCGTCAGGCGCGACGTCGTTTGTTCTCCCAAGGAATATCGTTCCGAGAATCGCTCGGTTTTCCGGCCCGCGCGGCGCTGCTAGATTGAATGCTTTCGCCATTCGACAGGAGAGCCCGATGTCAGACACGAGCGCGACGATTCAGGAGCGGCCGGCCGATGCACACCCGCAGGTGGCCCGCGTGATCGCCGACGACGCGCAAGCGATCGCGGCCGCGCATGCGCTGGCGCAACGCCTCGCGCAAGGCGCCGCCGAGCGCGATCGCGACCGCCGCCTGCCGCGCGAGGAAATCGAATGGTTCTCGCAGTCGGGGCTGTGGGCGATCACGGTGCCGAAGGCATACGGCGGCGCAGGCGTCTCGCACGTGACGCTCACCGAGGTGATCAAGATCGTCGCCGCGGCCGATGCGTCGCTCGGGCAGCTTCCGCAGAATCATTTCGGGTTGATCGACGTGATCACGCTCGTCGGCACCGACGCGCAGAAGCGGCATTTCTTCGCCGAAGTGCTGAGCGGCAAGCGGTTCGGCAACGGGTTCTCGGAGAAGGGCACGAAGCACGTGCTCGACCTGAAGACGCGCGTGCGCCGCGACGGCGACGACTACGTCGTCGACGGCACGAAGTTCTACTCGACCGGCGCGCTGTTCGCGCATTACGTGCCGGTGCTCGGGCTCGACGACGCGCAGCAGGCCTGGCTCGCGTACGTGCCGCAACCGACGCCCGGGCTGACCGTGATCGACGACTGGTCGGGCTTCGGCCAGCGCACGACCGCGAGCGGCACGGTCGTGCTCGACGCGGTGCGCATCCCGGCGTCGCACGTGCTGCCCGCGCAGCGCGTGTCGGACGTGCCGACGCTCAACGGCCCGCTGTCGCAGATCATCCAGGCGGCAATCGACGCCGGCATCGCGAAGGCGGCGATCGACGATACGCTCGCGTTCGTGCGAACCCGCACGCGGCCGTGGGTCGACAGCGGCGTCGAGCGGGCCACGGACGATCCGCTGACGATTCGTGAAATCGGCCGGCTGCACATCCAGCTGCATGCGGCCGACGCGTTGCTCGAACGCGCGGCGCGCACGCTCGACGAGATCGCGGCCAAGGGCGACGTGACCGAGGACGACGTCGCGCGGGCGTCGGTGGCGGTCGGCGAAGCGAAGGTGCTGACGACCGAGGTCGCGCTGCTCGCGGGCGAGAAGCTGTTCGAGCTGGCCGGCACGCAAGCGACGCTCGCCGAGCACAACCTCGACCGCCATTGGCGCAATGCGCGCACGCATACGCTGCACGACCCGGTGCGCTGGAAATATCACCTCGTCGGCAACTACTACCTGAACGGCGCGCGCCCGGCGCGCCATGCGTGGAATTGAACGTCAGCGCCCGGACGCCAGCAGCGCGCGGGTCAACCCCCGCGCGATGCCGTCGAGCGCGAAACCCAGCGCGCCGATGACGACGATCACCGCGGTCAGTTCCGCATACGCGAGCCGGTCGCGCGTATCGAGGATCAGGTAGCCGAGGCCCGCGTTGACGCCGAGCATCTCGGCCGGCACCAGCACGATCCACAGGATGCCGATCGCGAGCCGGATGCCGTTGAGCAGCGGCCCCGCGATCGCGGGCAGCACGATATGGACCAGCAGCTCGCTGCGGGTGGCCGCGAGGCTTGCGCCGAGCTGCAGCCAGCGCCGGTCGATCTGCTTGACGCCGGCCGCCGTGCTCATCAGCACCGGCCACAACGCGGCGAACCCGAGCAGGAAGTAGATCGCGCGGTCGCCGATGCCGAACGACATGACCGCAAGCGGCATCCACGACAACGGCGACACCATGCGCAGGAACTGGAACGTCGGCGACAGCATCCGCTCGACCCATGGCACGCGGCCGAGCAACAAGCCGAGCGGGACGCCGGCCAGCAGCGCCGCGCCGAGCCCGACGCCGATGCGTCGCAGGCTGACGAGCGCGTGTTCGAGCAGATGATCGTCCGCGCAGAGCGAGCGCAGGCTGGCGAACGCGCTGTCCGGCGCGAACTGCCGGCCGAGCGAGCCAGGCTCGGTCAACGCATGGATCGCGGCCCACCAGACCACGACCGTCGCCACGAGCCCGGCCACGCCGAGCCAGCCCGCGGCCGCAGGTGCCCGGGAACGGCCGCCGCCGGTCCGGCGCGTGCCGGGTGCGGACGAGCGGCGGGTAGCAAGCGCATCAGACAACGACGATCTCCTCGCGGCGGAACCCGCCCGATTGACCGAACGCGGTCAGCCCGCCGACCGCGTCGATGCTCTTGCGCACGAACCGGTCGTCGACCAGGTCGCGGGCCGCGAACGCCGGATCGAGCGACGCGAGGAATGCGCTGTCGCCGTCGACCACCGTCCGCTTCAGCCGCTGCACCAGCGCCTCGGTATAGCTCGGGAACGGATACGGCTGGAAGTCGATCCGCTTCGCGTGCCAGTCGGCGTGGCGGATCGCGCCGCTCGCGCGATAGGTGTCGGCCAGCGACGCCGACGGCACCAGCACGCGGTCCAGCGACGCGAGCGTGTGCGGCGAATAGCGGTGCGTGCCGTCCTTCGACAGCAGTTGCGCGGTTTCCTGCGGATGCGAGCGCGCCCACAGCTGCGCCTTCACGATCGCGTTGACGACCTTTTGCGACCACGCGGGGCGCTGCGTCAGATCCTGCTCGTGCATGAACACGACGCAGCACGCATGGTTCTTCCACACATCGCCGGTGAAACGCAGGATCTTGCCGATCTTCATCAATTCCGCGGTCGCGTTGAACGGCTCCGCGACGATATATCCGGCGATCTGGCGCGCGGCGAGCGCGGGCAGCATGTCCGACGGCGCCATGACGACGAGGTTGACCTCGTTCGCCGCGGGCGTGCCGCGCCGCTTGAGCACGGGGACGAGCCCCTGCCCGCGCAGCATGTCCTGCAGCACGACGTTGTGAATCGAGTACCAGAACGGAACCGCGACGGTCTTGCCGCCGAGATCGCGCAGCGAGTCGATGTCGGGCGCGACCGTCAGCCCGGAGCCGTTCACGTGGTTCCATGCGACCACCTTCGCCGGCGCGCGGCTGCCGTAGCGCGCCCACAGCGTCATCGGCGACAGCAGGTGCACGACGTTGACCTGGCCGGACAGGAACGCCTCGACGAGTTGCGCCCAGCTGCGCAGCAGCTTCGGCTGCTCGACCGTCAGCCCTTCGGACGCGAAATAGCCGTTGTTGTGGGCGACCAGCAGCGGGGCCGCGTCGGTGATCGGCAGATAGCCGATGCGAACCGGCGCATCCGGCTCGGCCGCGGCGTGCGCGTTGGCCATCGACAGCAACGGGGCGGCGCCCGTCGCGGTGAACAGGGCCGCGAGCTTCAGCCATTCGCGGCGCGACATCGGAATCTGGCACATGGATAGGGAGGTCAGTTCAAGGGATGGGGTTCGGACGCGTGCGGGCGCTTCATGCCGGCCTGCAACGCCTTCAGGATGTCGATGCGCATCGTGCCGAGTTCGCTGACGAACGCGTCGCGCGGATGCGGGTAATCGACCTGCCACGCGTCGATGAAGCGGCCTTGCGTGCCGAGCAGCACGATGCGATCGGCCACCAGCAGCGCCTCGTCGATGTCGTGGGTCACGAGCACCGTCGCGCAGCGCGTCGTCGACACGATGTTCACCAGCAGCCGCTGCATCGCCGCGCGCGTGACTTCGTCGAGCGCCGAGAACGGTTCGTCGAGCAGCAGCGCGTGCGGCCGACGCGCCAGTGCGCGCGCCAGCGCCGCACGCTGCGCCATCCCGCCGGAAAGCTGGGCCGGGCGCAGCGACGCGGCGGCGTCGAGCCCGACCGCGCGCAGCGCCGAGCGGACGCGTTCGCGTTGCTGATCGCGCGTGAGGCGCTCCTGATGCGCGAAGGCAAGCCCGAACGCGACGTTCCGTTCGGTCGACAGCCACGGCAGCAGGCACGGGTCCTGGAACGCGATCGCGATCCTCGGGTGCGGGCCCTGCAGCAGCGCGCCGTCGACGGATACGGTGCCGGATTGCGGCCGCTCGAGCCCGGCCAGTGCGCGCAGCAGGCTCGACTTGCCGGTCCCGCTCGGGCCGATCAACGCGACGATTTCGCCGCGCCCGACCGACAGCGACACGTCGGCAAGCACGGTCGTGCGCGGCTCGTCGCCGTAGCCGAGCGTCAGGTGACGGGCGTCCAGCAGCGGGGGCGTCATGCGGCGATGCTCCGCGCCTGCGCGGCGAGTTGCGCCTTCAACTGCACCACGCTCGGCGTGACGATCGGAATGAACGCCGCTTCGCGCCAGCGTCGCTCGAAGCCGAGCCCCGCATCGCGCAGATAGCCGCGCCCGCCGCTCGCCTCGAGTTCGAGGTTCACGGCGGTGGCCACTAGCGTCGCGAGCGCGATACGCAGCTCGAACAGGCGGTTCGGATGCAGGCGCAGGCTGCCGTCGGCGATGCCGGCCGACAACTGCGCGCACGCGGCGGCCAGTTCGGCCGCGCACGATTCGACTTCGGGGCCGAGAATGCCGCGCGTCGTCTCCGCCGCGCGCCGCGCTTCGGCCAGCGAGCGCCGCGCGAGCCCGATCGACAGCCCGCACTGCAAGCCGAGGAATGCCGGTCGTACCGCGGGCAGGAAGGTTTGCGCATCCGGATGGATCAGCCAGGCGGCGTCGCTCGGCACGGCGTCGAGATGCAGCGCGGCGGTGTTGCTGCCGCGCAGCGCGATCAGGTCGAGATCCGTGCTGCGGGCCAGGCCGCGCGCGTCATCCGGAATCGCGACGATCGCGGACGGCCGCCCATCGTCGAACGCGACGGCTGCCGCCACCACGAACCGTTCGGCGCGCAGGTTCGTCACCCACGCCATCCTGCCCGTCAGCCGCCAGTCGTCGGCGCTGTCCGCGTGCCGCGTCGCGTCGATCTGAAGCGACTCGATGCCGCACAGATACTTCATCGCGTTCGACAGCCCGCTGGCGCCGGCGCAACGGCCGTCGAGCAGCGCCGGCAGCCAGCGCGCGCGCAGTGCGGCGTTCGGGCTTTGCAACAGGTACTCGATGAAGCTGCGCTGGCCCCACAGCACGAATGCCGCGGTCAGCGAATGCTCTGCCACCGCGGCGATGCCGGCAATGGCGTCCGCGGTGGTGCCGCCGGCGCCGCCGAGGCCCGCCGGCACGCCGATCCGGAACAGTCCGGCCGCCGCGAGGCGCGGCACGACTTCCGCTTTCAGCGCGGCGCGCGTGTCGAGCGACGTGGCGTTCGCGTCGAGCCAGTCGACCAGCGACGCGTCGAGTTCGGGCGCCGTCAGGCGGCCTGTGTCCGGGGTTCCCATCGGTATGCCGCCAGTTCGGGGTTGAGTTCGTTGCGCGACAGGTTGTTCGCGAAGTTGCACAGCGTCGCGAGGCTCACGCCCAGCACCACTTCGAGCGCGTTCGCCTCGGTGAAGCCGGCGGCCAGGAACGCGTCGAGCGCGTCGTCGGGCACGCCGCCGCGCGTCGCGATCACGGCGCGCGTGAATGCGGCGACGGCGTCGAGCCGCGGATCGGCGACCGGTTCGCCGTCGCGCAATGCATCGACGTCGGCGTGGTCGACGTGGGCCTTTTTCAGCGCCGCCGCGGTGTGTCCGGCCACGCAGAACGCACAGCCGTGGACGGCGGCCGCGGTGATCTGCACGGCTTCGCGCTCGGCGAACGTGAGGCCCGCGCGGCTGTTGATCTCCGCGACGGTCAGATAGGTTTCGAGTGCGACCGGCGCGTTCGCGAGCGAGCGCACGAGGTTCGGCAGGAAACCGTTCGCGCGCTGCGACTTTTCCAGGAATGGCTGGCTGGGCGCGGGGGCGGTTTCGATGGTGGGCAAGGGCAGGCGGCTCACAGGATTCTCCGGAGGGGCAGTGAGATCATTGTCGAGGCGGCGCCCCCGCCGGACAATGCGCGAACATCCGCGATTCCTGTGCGTTCGTCCCGCGCCGCGCGTTCCGCCGTCGCGCCGTCTCCGGCTAGTGCAGGCGCGCCGCCGATGGCGACGCAGGGCCGCCGCGCCGCCATGCGCCGGGCTGCATGCCCATCGTGCGCTTGAACGCATGCGCGAACGCCGATTCCGACTGATAGCCGACCAGTTCACCCGCACGCGAAATCGGCAGGCCTTGCTGCAACAGGTCCGCCGCGAGTCGCATCCGCACCATCGTGACGAACTGCATCGGCGGATGGCCGGACGCTTCGCTGAAGTGCTTGCAGAACGCGGTGCGCGACATGTTCGCGAATGCGGCCATCGAGTCGGTGGTCCACGCGTCGGCGGGCGCATCGATGATCGCGGCGACGAGCGTGGCGAAACCGGTCCGCTGCATCAGCGACGCGAGGCCGCTCGCCACGGTATCGTGCCCCGCGGCATCCCGCACCGCATAGAACAGCAGCAGTTCGACCAGCTTGTCGATCAGCGGGGAGGGGGCGTCGACGCCATGGCGGCCTTCAGCGCGAATCAGGTCGAACAGCCCGTGGATACCGCGATAGGCGTCGTCGCCGCGCCGCACGATCAGGTACTCGGGAAAGAGCGACACGATCGCGCGCGACACGGTGGAGCGGAATTCGATGAAGCCGCAGGCGAGCCCGACGCTGCCGTCGACCGACGGGTCGAGCGGTTGCATCGACCCGCGTCGCTCGAGCGGGCGGCCGCCCGCGACCGCGCAGGCCTGCGGGTCGACCGGGCTCGGCGACAAGCCGTGCGGCACGTCGCGCAGCAGAAAGACGGCTTCACCGGCGGTGACCGGGATGCTGTCGCGCCCGTCGGCGAAATGCAGCCACGCCGATCCGTGCAGGATCACGTGGAAGCTCGCTTTCGCACGGCCGGCGGTGGACGCCTGCCAGTCGCCGCAATACTGGCCGACATGAAAAAGCTGGCTTCTCGGCTCCAGGCTGGACAGCAGCCAATGGACGACCTTGTCTGTTTGCGCGGACATTCCGATGCTGGAGGATGGGTGACGCGCCCATGCTACGGGCTGCGCCGCGCCGCTCAAACCAACGAATCGTAGAAAGCATTTTCCTGTTTCAGCGATCGTCTCGCTGCCCCGGCTGCGCGCGTGACGGCGTGAATCCGCAGGGGGAAAGCCGACGCGAGCAAGCGGGGCGGCGTGGCGAAGCGTCGGCATTCGCGCCGGTTCCCGCCAAGCGACGCTGCCGCCCGCCCCGCGCTACGCGTGAACGCCGACCCGATACCGCGTGGTCTGTCGATAGACGGTGCCCGGACGAACGATCACGTCGTCGCGCAGGCCGTCCATGTTGACCTGGTCCGGAAAGCCGCCGGCCTCGACGCACAGCGCCGCGTGGCGTGCGCACCGCGTGCCGCCGCTCACGCGCACGCCGTCGAGATAGTTGCCCGTATAGAGCTGCAGGCCGCGCTGATCGGTCGACACGATCAACTCGCGGCCGCTTTCCGGATCGTAGACGCGTGCGACGGGCCGGACTTCGCGCGCGCCGTTGCCGACGACGAAGCAATGATCGAAGCCGCGCGCCCGCGCGAGTTGCGCATGCGGCCAGTCGAGGCGCGCGCCGAGCGGCGCGCTGTGCCGGAAATCGAACGCCGTGCCCGTCACGTCGGCCGTGCCGGTCGGGATCAGCGCGTCGTCCACTTCGAGGAACGCGTCGGCGTCGATGTGCAGCAGATGGCCGCGCACGTCGCTGCCCGCGCGTCCGTTCAGGTTGAAGTAGCTGTGATTCGTCAGGTTCAGCGGCGTCGGCGCATCGGTCCACCCCGCATAGTCGATCGTCAGCGTGCCGTCGTCGTCGAGCGTGTAGCGCACCTGGACGCTCACGTTGCCGGGGAATCCCGCATCGCCTTCCGGCGAATCGAGCCGCAGCGTCAGGCCGCCGCCGTCATCGATCACGTCCCACCGCGCGCGATGAAACCCGTTCGCGCCGCCGTGCAGCAGGTTGCCGTTCTCGTTGCGGTCGAGCAGGTAGTCGACGCCGTCGAGCGTGAAGCGGGCGCCGGCGATCCGGTTTGCCCATCGGCCGATCGTCGCGCCGAGGTAGACGCCGGATTCGAGGTACTCGGCCGGCGTGTCGTGCGCGAGCACGATATCGGCGAAGCGTCCCGTGCGATCGGGCGCGAGCCACGACACGACGGTCGCGCCGAGGTCGCTGACGACGACACGCATCCCGTGCGCGTTGCGCAGCGTATAGCGCCGCACCGGCTCGCCGTCGGGCAACGTGCCCCACGGCTCGGCGTGCACGCGTGCGACGCCGCGTGTCAGGTAGGAGGAATCGGTATCGATATGCATGAGTGGAGGTCGGATGGGCGGCGGGCGTCAGGGCGTGGCGGCCGCGCGTTCCTGATATTCGCGCGGCGTGCAGCCGAGTTCGCGCCTGAACACCGCATACATGTACTGAAGCGACGTGAACCCGCAACGGATCGCGACTTCGGCGCTGCTGGCCTGCCGGCCGGCAAGCAGCGCCTGCGCGGCTTCGAGCTTGTGGCGCAGGATCTCCTGGTGCACGGTGCGCTGCAGTTCGCGCCGGAAGTGCTCCTCGAGCAGCGAGCGCGACACGCCGACATAGTCGGCGACCTGTTCGGTCTTGATCCCCTGGCACGCGTACTGGCGGATGAAATGCCGCGCACGCATCACGTGCGGGCTCGCCAGCGGCTGGTGGCGCGTCGATTCGAGCACGTTGATGCCGACCGGCGGCACGAGAATGCGCTGCCCGGGAAAGCGCGCGCCGCGCAGCATCCGATGCAGCAGGTGCGCGGCGGTGCGGCCCATTTCCTCGGTGCCCTGGATCACCGACGACAGCGGAATGCGCGTCAGCGTGCGCGTGAGCGGATCGTTGTCGATGCCGATGATCGCGACCTGTTCCGGCACCGCGAGGCCGGCGATCAGGCACGCCTGCAGCAGGTGCCGCGCGCGCGCATCGGTCACCGCGATCACGCCGACGGGCTTCGGCAGCGCATGCAGCCAGTCGATCAGTTGCTCGATCGCGTGATTCCAGCCCGACGCGCTGGTCGACAGCCCGCGGTAGATCGGCGCGTCGAGCCCGTCCGCGCGCGCGAGCCGGTCGAACGCCAGCTCGCGCTGCTGCGCCCAGCGGTTCTCCTGCGCGACCGGCAGGCTGTACATCGCGAAATGCGCGAGCCCGGCGCCGATCAGGTGCGTGTACGCGAGCGACACGAGCTTCGGGTTGTCCGTCGCAATATATGGGACGCCGTCCGGGTACTGCGTCGGGTCCTCGTACGACGATCCGATCGCGACGATCGGCAGCGGCGAGCCGGCGAGCGCGTCGGCCACGGCCGGGTCGTCGAAGTCGGCGATGATGCCGTCGCCGTCGAAGCGCTCGATCCCGGTGAGCCGGCAGCGGAAGTCGTCTTCGAGGAACAGGTCCCACACGACGCGCGTCGTGTGCAGGTACTGGCCGATGCCGCTGATGATCTCGCGGTCGTAGACCTTGTTCGCGTTGAACAGCAGCGCGATGCGGTGCGGTGTCTGGGCGGAAGGGGCGCGTGTCATCTCGGTGTCGGGTGAGCGCGTCGGGGGCGCCGTGCCGTTGTCTCCGGGGCGCGCTCGCGGAGGCGGCGCGCGGTGGTCTGATGACGGCGATTGTAGGACGGAATGCGTACCGTACGAGCGCCGCTGGCAAGAAACATCAAGCGGGCTGCGCAATTTCGCAATTGCCGGCCGGCAGGCGCGCGGGCACGATCCAGCCAACCGAATTCGGCCGCGCGCGTCGCCGCGACGCGCGTTGCACTGCAACAAGAACCCGCACGGAGACGCCATGTCGTATTTCGAACATATTCCCGCGATTCGCTACGAAGGCCCGCAGTCGGACAACCCGCTCGCGTATCACCATTACGACCCCGACAAGCGCGTGCTGGGCAAGACGCTCGCCGAGCATCTGCGGATCGCGGTCTGCTACTGGCACACGTTCGTGTGGCCCGGTCACGACATCTTCGGGCAGGCCGCGTTCCGGCGGCCGTGGCAGCAGCCGGGCGATGCGCTCGAGCGGGCGCGGATGAAGGCGGATGCGGCGTTCGAATTCTTCACGAAGCTCGGTACGCCGTTCTATACGTTCCACGACACCGACGTCGCGCCGGAAGGCGACAGCCTGCGCGAATACGCGGCCAACTTCGCGCGGATGGTCGACTATCTCGGCGAGCGCCAGCAGGCAAGCGGCGTGCGGCTGCTGTGGGGCACCGCGAACCTGTTCTCGCATCCGCGCTTCGCGGCCGGCGCCGCGACGAACCCGAACCCCGACGTGTTCGCGTGGGCCGCGACCCAGGTATGCCATGCACTCGACGCGACCCATCGCCTCGGCGGCGAAAACTACGTGCTGTGGGGCGGGCGGGAAGGATACGAGACGCTGCTCAATACCGACCTGAAGCGCGAGCGCGACCAGTTCGCCCGCTTCCTGTCGATGGTCGTCGAGCACAAGCACCGGATCGGCTTCAAGGGCGCGCTGCTGATCGAGCCGAAGCCGCAGGAGCCGACCAAGCACCAGTACGACTACGACGTCGCGACCGTGCACGGCTTTCTCGTGCAGTACGGACTGCAGAACGAGATTCGCGTGAACATCGAGGCGAACCACGCGACGCTCGCCGGTCACTCGTTCCATCACGAGATCGCGAACGCGTTCGCGCTCGGCGTGTTCGGCAGCGTCGACGCGAACCGCGGCGACCCGCAGAACGGCTGGGACACCGACCAGTTCCCGAACAGCGTCGAGGAACTGACGCTCGCGTTCTACGAGATCCTGCGTCACGGCGGTTTCACGACCGGCGGGATGAACTTCGACGCGAAGGTGCGCCGCCAGAGCATCGATCCGGAAGACCTGTTCTACGGCCACGTCGGCGCGATCGACGTGCTCGCGCTCGCGCTCGAACGCGCGGCGGTGCTGGTCGAGAACGACCGGCTCGATGCGTTGCGCCGGCAGCGCTATGCGCAATGGGACGACGCGTTCGGCCGCAAGATCCTGGCGGGCGGCTATACGCTGGAGTCGCTCGCGGCCGACGCGCTCGCGCGCGGCGTGGACCCGCAACATGCGAGCGGCGCGCAGGAGCGGCTCGAGAACATCGTGAACCAGGCGATCTACGGGTTGCGCTGACGCGATGCCGCGCAGGTGGCCGGCAACGGTCGCGCTGCCGGGCTTTGCAGTGACTCGATGCGGGCGGCGCATGTCGGCTGCCGCCCGGCGTTCGTGAGGTGGTTCCATAACAAGGAGTTTGGAGACATGAAATCCGTAACGCGTCGTACCGTATTGAGTTCGCTGGCCGGCGCCGCCGCGCTCGCGATCCTCGCGCTGGGCACGCCGCTCGCCCATGCGAGCAAGGACAAGCCCGAGATCGGTTTTTGCATCGACGACCTGCGCGTCGAGCGCTGGTCGCGCGATCGCGACTATTTCGTCGCGGCCGCGACGAAGCTCGGCGCGAAGGTGTCGGTGCAGTCCGCCGATGCGAGCGAGGCGCGGCAGATTTCGCAGATCGAGAACCTGATCTCGCGCGGCGTCGACGTGATCGTGATCGTGCCGTTCAACTCGAAGACGCTCGGCAACGTCGTCGCCGAGGCGCGGAAGGCCGGCATCAAGGTCGTGTCGTACGACCGCCTGATTCTCGATGCGGACGTCGACGCGTACATCTCGTTCGACAACGAGAAGGTCGGCGAGCTGCAGGCGCAGGGCGTCTTCGATGCCAAGCCGAAGGGCAACTATTTCCTGCTGGGCGGCGCGCCGACCGACAACAACGCGAAGATGCTGCGCGAAGGACAACTGAAGGTGCTCAAGCCGGCGATCGACCGAGGCGACATCAAGGTCGTCGGCCAGCAGTGGGTGCCCGAATGGAGCGCATCGACCGCGCTGCGGATCGTCGAGGATGCGCTGACCGCGAACAACAACAAGATCGATGCGATCGTCGCGTCGAACGACGGCACGGCCGGCGGCGCGATCCAGGCGCTCGCCGCGCAGCATCTGGCCGGCAAGGTGCCGGTATCCGGGCAGGACGCGGATCTGGCCGCGGTCAAGCGCGTGATCGCCGGCACGCAGACGATGACCGTCTACAAGCCGTTGAAGCTGATCGCGAGCGAAGCCGCGAAGCTCGCGGTCGATCTCGCGAAGGGCGCGAAGCCCGCGTTCAACGCGCAATACGACAACGGCAGGAAGAAGGTCGATACGGTGCTGCTGCAGCCGACGCTGCTGACCAAGCGCAACGTCGACGTCGTCGTGAAGGACGGCTTCTATACCCAGGCCCAGCTGGCGAGCCAGTAACGGCGCGACGCGCGGGCGGCGCTTCACTAGCGCGCCCGCGCGCATCCTGCGAGGCATGAACGAATGACGGAACCCTTGCTGACGATGCGCGGCATCGTCAAGGCATTCGACGGCGTGAAGGCACTCGACGGCATCGACCTCACCGTGCGGCCCGGCGAATGCGTCGGGCTGTGCGGCGAGAACGGCGCGGGCAAGTCGACGCTGATGAAGGTGCTGTCGGGCGTCTATCCGCACGGCACGTGGGACGGCGAAATTCGCTGGGAAGGCGCGCCGCTCATGGCCGCCGGCGTGCGCGACACCGAGCGGGCGGGCATCGCGATCATCCATCAGGAGCTGATGCTCGTGCCCGAGCTGTCGGTCGCCGAGAACATCTTCCTCGGCAACGAGATCACGTTGCCGGGCGGGCGCATGCACTTCGCGGCGATGGTCCGGCGCGCCGAGGCGTTGCTGCACGAACTGCGGATCGACACGATCAACGTCGCGCAGCCGGTGATGAACTACGGCGGCGGCCACCAGCAGCTGATCGAGATCGCGAAGGCGCTGAACAAGCACGCGAAGCTGCTGATCCTCGACGAACCGTCGTCGTCGCTGAGTGCGTCGGAGACGCGCATCCTGCTCGACATCGTGCGCGATCTGAAGCGCCGTGGGGTGGCGTGCGTCTACATCTCGCACAAGCTCGACGAGGTGGCGGCCGTGTGCGACACGGTCACCGTGATTCGCGACGGCCGCCATGTCGCGACCGAGCCGATGGCCGCGCTGACCACCGACCGGATCATCGCGATGATGGTCGGCCGCGAGATCCGCGACCTGTATCCGCGCGAGCCGCACGAGATCGGCGACGTCGTGCTCGACGTGCGCCACGTGACCTGCCGCGACGTGACGAACGCGCGCCGCAAGCGGGTCGACGACGTGTCGTTCAGCGTGCGGCGCGGCGAGATCGTCGGCGTCGCCGGGCTGGTCGGCGCGGGGCGCACCGAGCTGATGCAGGCGATCTTCGGCGCGTATCCGGGCGCGTGCACGGCGAGCGTGACGATGAACGGCCGGCCGCTGTCGATCCGCTCGCCGGCCGACGCGATCCGCGCCGGCATCGCGATGGTGCCGGAGGACCGCAAGCGCCACGGCATCGTGCCGCAGCTCGGCGTCGGCCACAACATCACGCTCGCGGTGCTGCGGCGCTTCGCGGCGCGCGGGCGGATCGACGCGGCCGCCGAGCTCGATACGATCCGCACCGAGATGCAGCGGCTGTCGGTGCGCGCAGCGCACCCGTTCCTGTCGATCGCGAGCCTGTCGGGCGGCAATCAGCAGAAGGCGGTGCTCGCGAAGATGCTGCTGACCGAGCCGCAGGTGCTGATCCTCGACGAACCGACGCGCGGCGTCGACGTGGGCGCGAAGGCGGAGATCTACCGGCTGATCTTCGCGCTGGCCCGGCGCGGCGTCGCGCTGATCGTCGTGTCGTCGGAATTGCCGGAGGTGCTCGGCCTGGCCGATCGCGTGCTGGTGATCGGCGAGGGCGAGCTGCGCGGCGATTTCGTCAACCAGGGCCTCACGCAGGAACAGATCCTCGGCGCCGCGCTGAAGCCCGCGCGCCTGCCCGCCGAACCCACTGCAGCGAGCGCGATATGAATTCCGAACTTTCTTCCTCGACCCCGGCGACGCCGGATGGAGGCGCCGGCCGCGCGCCGCGGCTGCCATTGCGCCATGTCTTCACGCGCTACAAGGTGCTTGCGCTGCTGTTCGCGGTCGTCGCGATCTGGGCGTTCTTCTCGGTGCTGACGGACGGCGCGTTCGTCACGCCGCGCAACGTATCGAACCTGCTGCGGCAGATGTCGATCACCGGCATGCTCGCGTGCGGCATGGTGTTCGTCATCATCGCGGGCGAGATCGACCTGTCGGTCGGCTCGCTGCTCGGGCTGCTCGGCGGCGTCGCCGCGATCCTCGACGTCAACCGTCACTGGCCGGTCGCGGCGACGGTCCCGGCCGTGCTCGCGCTCGGCGTGCTGATCGGGCTCTTCAACGGCTGGTGGTCGACCTATCGGCGCGTGCCGTCGTTCATCGTCGGCCTGGGCGGGATGCTCGCGTTTCGCGGCATCCTGCTCGGCGTGACCGGCGGCTCGACCATCGCGCCGGTATCCGACGGCTTCGTGTTCATCGGGCAGGGCTATCTGCCGCGCGTGGCGGGGGACGGCCTCGCCGTCCTGCTGTTCGCGCTCGTGACGCTGCTGGTGGTGCGGCAGCGCGGCACGCGGCATCGCTACCGGCTCGCGGTCGCGCCGCTGTGGCAGGACGTCGCGAAGATCGTCGGCGCCGGCGCGGTACTGTTCGCGTTCGTCGCGACGCTCGACCGTTACGGCGGCATTCCGGTGCCGGTGCTGTTGCTGCTCGCGTTGCTCGGCCTGTTCTCGTGGATCGCGACGCAGACGGTATTCGGCCGGCGCATCTATGCGGTGGGATCGAACCTGGAGGCGACGCGGCTGTCGGGCGTGGACACCGATCGCGTGAAGCTCGCGATCTTCGCGCTGATGGGATTGATGTGCGCGTTTGCCGGCCTCGTGAACACGGCGCGGCTGGCGGCCGGGTCGCCGTCCGCCGGCACGATGGGCGAACTCGATGCGATCGCCGCGTGCTTCATCGGCGGCACGTCGATGCGCGGCGGGTCGGGCACCGTCTACGGCGCGTTGATCGGCGCGCTCGTGATGGCGAGCCTCGACAACGGGATGTCGATGCTGGACGTCGACGCGTACTGGCAGATGATCGTCAAGGGCGCGGTGCTGGTGCTGGCGGTGTGGATCGACGTGGTGTCGCGCTCGAACCGGCGGTGACGGGCCGCTGGTCGGTCGCGAGTCGACAACGAGGAAGGCCATGGAACGAAACACGATGCGCGTGCAGGATGTTTCCGTGCGGGCGGCCGGGCCGCGCGCGATGCCGGATGCCGGCCCGGTGCTGGGCCTCGGTGATCCGCGCGACCGGCAGGTGATCGCGGATGCACTGCGCGCGCTGCTGCACGAGCGGTCCGAAGCGCTGTCGTTCGCGATGCGGATGGCCGACGCGTGCGGCCGATCCCGGCCCGATGCGGCCGATTTCGCGCTGACCGACATCATTCGGCTGGCGCGCATCGTCGAGCGCATCGAGCGGGACGGCGCGGCGGAGCCCGCTGCGTTTTCCGCAGGGGCGCGCTGACGGCGACGCAAGTCGCCGCGCTCGCGCGGTAGCGCGAACGGGCGCTAGAACGAGTAGGCGAGCGACGCGAACAGGCTGCGCGGCGCGCCCGGCGTGACCCACAGGCTGTTGTACGAACTGACGTAGGTCGTGCGGTTGAACAGGTTGTTCAGCACGACCGACGCGCGCAGGTGCTTGTTGACCTGAAGATAGCCGTTCAGCTGCACGGTCGCGTAGGCCGGCAGCTCGAAGCCGTCCTGTGTGTTGGCCGTGTTGCCCGCGCGGCGCCCGACGTAGATCACGCCGGCACCGGCGCCGGCCTTGTCCGCGAACGGCAGCGTGGTTTCGTACATCAGCAGCGCGCTGCCGCTCAGCCGCGGAACGTCGACGAGGCGCGCCCCGGGCGTGAGCACGGCATCGCGCGTGACCTCGGCGTCGACGTACGCGAGGTTGGCGAGCCCGCGCAAGCCGTGACCGAGATCGCCGCTCCATTCGAATTCGACGCCGCGGCTGCGCACTTCGCCGGCCGCGCGCGAGAAGCCCGCATTCGCCGGATCGGCGGTGAGGACGTTGCGCTTGGTCACGTAGAACGCCGAGACGGTCGTGAGCCAGCGCGCGCCCGCCCATTTCGCGCCCGCTTCGTAGCCGTGGCCCTTTTCGGGATCGAACGCGCGGCCGCCGACGTCGGCGCCGTTGTTCGGCCGGAACGAATACGCGGTGTTCGCATACAGCGACCACGCGGGACTCATTTCATACACGACGCCGATACGCGGGCTCAGCGCGGTCTGGAGCTGGCTCGTCGTCACGCCCTTCAGGCGGTTGTCGATCGACTGGTGGAAGCGATCCCAGCGCAGTCCGGCCAGGATTTTCCAGTGCGGCCCGAACGCGAGCGTGTCCTGCGCGTAGACGCCTTGGCCGTCGTCGCGTTCGAGCAGGTTGGTCGCGGTGCGCGGCGTCGGCGCGGGCTGGCCGTAGACCGGATCGAAGATGTCGATCGCATACGGCGCGGCGGCGGTCGGCGTGGAACGCGTGACGAACTGGTCGTAGTTGAAGCGATACGCATCGACGCCCATCACGAGCGTGTGGCCGATGCCGCCGGTGCGGAACGAGCCGGCCGTCTCGAGGCGGCCTTGCAGGTCGTTCGAGTGAAACGCGACTTGCCGGTAGCGGCGCCACAGCGTGCGGCCGTCCGGCTGCAACGCGAACGCCTCGGACGAGCGCCCCGACAGGTCGGTGTTACGTTGCGCGACGCCGGCATTGATCGACCAGCGTGAATCGATGCGATGCTCGAGCGTGAACTGGTGGCCCGTGTTGCGCACGTCGTAGTCGCCGTCGCGCGGCTCGCCGAGAAAGCGCGACGCGGGGATCACGCCCAGTTGCCCGTTGACCGCGAGCACGCCGCGATCGAGCGGCGCGCGCTGACGCGCACTCTCGAACTCGTAGTGGAGCGTCGTGTCCGCGCCGATGTCCCACGTGAACGACGGCGAGAACAGGTAGCGTTTGCTCGACACCGTGTCGCGAAAGCTGCCGTTGTTCTCGTTCATCGCGACGAAGCGGTACGCCAGCGATTGCGTGACGGGGCCGGTCGTATCGAGGGTCTGCCGCAATGCGCCGTAGCTGCCGGCCGACACGCCGACGGTGGTCGCGCGGGCAAACTGCGGCTGCTTGGTCGTATAGCTGATGATCCCGCCCGGATCGCCGCGGCCATACAGCGCGGACGCCGGCCCCTTGAGCACTTCCATCCGTTCGAGGTTGACGGTGTCGCGCGGCACGCTCATGCCGCGATTCCACGAAAAGCCGTTGACGAGGTAGTCGGTGCCGGACGTGTTGCCGTCGCCGGCGAAGCCGCGCACCGCGTAGTTGTCCCACAGGCCGCCGAAGTTGTTCTGGCGCGAGACGCCCGCGACCCAGTCGTAGAGATCGTCGCCGCGCGTGGCGGCCACGGTCTGGATCAGCTTCGTGTCGACGCTGCTGACCGCGAACGGAATCTCCATCACGTCCGCCTCGCTGCGCGTCGCGCTCGTCGATTCGCGCGTACGAAACGGCGCCGTCGCGCGTTGGGCGGAGATCTCGATGGTGGGCAGCGCCGTCTCCTGCGCGTCGGCGCTGCCCATGCCGGTCGTGCCGACGACGATGGCCATCGGTGCGGCCGCCCAGTTCCTCCTGCTCATACTCCTCCTTTTTGTGTGTTTCGCGTTCGGGCACGGCGGGCGGCCTCGCGCCGACATCTGTGTTCCAAACAGTACATTTGCGCGGCAATTTAATGCAAATGAGAGGCATTTGCAATCGTAATTTTGAGATTTGGAGGACGAAGCGAAACGGCGGGTCGCACGGCCACGGGCGGGAGGGCGAGCGAAGCCGCGTCCGGTTTCGAGACGGCCGATTTCTTCCCGCCGTCCGGCTGGCGCGTGGCGCCCATGCAGGGCGCGATGGGGCTGCGCGACCTGGAGACCGAGCGGGCCTGCGCCGTGGCTGAGCATGGCCGGCGTGCTCGATATTCTGCGCAACGGTCGCGTGCCGTTGGGGCCGCGGCCCCTCTATTTCTGCGTCTACGTCGGGATGAGGGCGGTGACGTTTGGGTCGCCCACCCCGTTTACGCGTACCGGCACCCCCGCGCCATGGCTACCGGTCAACGCGACGCACCGAACAACTCGGTCACGAGGCCGCGCAGCCACCGGTTGCCCGCCTCGTGGTGATATCGCGCATGCCAATGCTGCCGTACCGCGAATCCGTCGACCGGGATCGGGCAGGCATGAACCGCCAGGTCGTTCGCGTGGGCCAGCGTCTCGCCGATATGGCGGGGAAGCGTCGTGATCAGATCGGTCGTCTGGACGATCGCCCCCAGACCCAGGAAGCCCGGCAATTCCAGCACCACGTCCCGCTCGATGCGCGCCTGCCGCAGCGCCTGTTCGAGCAGCTGCGCGCCGGTTCCCGCCGTGATGGCGACATGTCCTTCGGAACGGTACTGCTTTGCGCCGAGCCGGCCGCGAATTCTCGGGTGATGCCGATTGGCCAGACAAATCCAGTCCTGGTCATACAGCTTCTGCTGGTAAATGCCGCCGCCGAGCCACGGCACATAGCCGATCGCGAGGTCGGCCTCGCCCGATTCGAGCGCGCGTTCCGTATTGCCGTCGATCCGCGCGGCTTCCAGCCGGACGCCAGGCGCCTGCGCCCTGACATGGGCCAGTAGCCGCGGCAGCAGCGTGATGTGGCTCGCGTCGGTCATGCAGATGCGAAAGCGTCGCTGGGCCGTCGACGGATCGAACGCGATCTCCCACGCGGTGAAGCGCCGCAGCGATTCGAGGATTTCCCGGCAGGGCCCGATCAGCGCATCGGCCTGAGGCGTCGGCGCCATGCCGCCGGGCGTCCGGATGAAGAGCGGATCGTGCAGGTGTTCCCGCAAATGCCCGAGCCAGATGCTGACCGTCGGCTGGCTCTGGCCGAGTTGCTCGGCGACGCGCGTGACGCTGCGCACGTCGTACAGGAGATCGAAAAGCTGCAGCAGCTTCAGGTCGGGCAGATCGGCGGGCATCGGCACATTATTGTCCATTGCAATGGCGTCATTGTATCCATTGCATTGCCGGCATGAGCGGCGACTCCTATCGTGAGGCCATACGTCAAGGAGACAGCATTGAAAATTGCAATTCTGGGCGCTGGCGCGCTGGGGTGCGCAATCGGCGCCACCCTTACCGAAGGCGGTCACGAGACCTGGCTGATCGCTCGCTCGCCCGTGCACGTCGACGCGATGCGTCGCGACGGACTGCGCGTCGACGACGCCCGCGGCAGCCGCCAGGTACGCGTGCATGCGACGACGCAGGCTGCCGAAGTCGGCACGGCCGACCTGGTCGTGGTGCTGGTCAAGTCATTCCACACCGACGCGGCGATTCGCGGCGCCCGATCGCTGGTGGACGCGGATACCGTCGTGCTGTCGCTGCAGAACGGCCTCGGCCACGAGGACATCCTGAGCGACGCCGTCGGCCGCGAGCGCGTGCTCGCGGGCAAGACCTACGTTGGCGGCGTGCGGCGCGGCCCGGGCCATATCGAATCCGGCGTGATCGGCAAGTCGACCTACATCGGCGAACTCGACGGCCGCATCACGCCGCGCGTGCGGGCGATCGCCGACGCGTTCGATGGCGCCGGTCTCGCGACGACGATCAGCGACAACATCGTCGGCACGATGTGGGACAAGCTGCTGGTGAACGTCGCGACGGGCGCGCTGACGGGCCTCACGGGGCTCACCTACGGGCAGCTTTACGACGAGCCGCTGCTCAAGGCCACGTCGCTCGCGGCCGTGGCCGAGGCGATCGCGGCGGCCCGGGCAGCCGGCGTGAAGTTGTCGATGACCGACCCCGAACAGGCATGGACGCTGGCCGCTGAAGGGCTGCCCGCGACCTTCAAGACCTCGATGCTGCAAAGCCTCGAGAAGGGCTCGATCACCGAGATCGACTTCATCAACGGTTCGGTCGTGCGCTGCGGGCAGCGCTACGGCGTGCCGACGCCGGTCAATGCGACGCTCGTCGCGTGCATCAAGGGGCTGGAGCGCGCGATGGCCGATCGCCAACGCGAGGAGGTTGCCGCATGAGCGCCACGAAAGCCTATCTCGAACACGTCGCGATCTGGGTGAAGGACATCCGCTGGCACATCCGTTTCTTCGAGGACGTGCTCGGCATGACGCTGCGCGAAGTCGACGGCCCGCTCGACGCCCCGCGGCAGTACTGGACGCTCGGCGGCCTGCAGTTCATCCACGCGCCGGAACACGACGGCCCGGAAGGCCGGCTCGCCCATCTCGGCGTGATGTGCGAGGACCTGGAAGCCGCGCTCGCCGCGGCGCGGCGATTCGACGTGACGGAGATGCCGCAGGGGCGCAACTGGCTTCGCCTGCCCGACGGGCTTGCCGTCGAACTGATTCAGGCCAAGCCGGCTTCCTGCGTCGCGCAGGCGCTGGCGATCGACCCGCGCGCGGAGGCATGACCATGACGATCGTCGAGAAATACTGGGACGACGCCCGCGAGGGCGACGCGTGCACGAGCCCGACTTACGTCGTGACCAAGGCACGCATTCTCGCGTACGCCGACCTCACCGGCGACCATACGCCCGTGCACGTCGACGAGGATTACGCGAACGCCAGCCATTTCGGCTGCCTCGTCGCGCACGGGCTGTTCGGGCTGTCCGTTGCCGACGGCCTGAAGACCCAGAGCGACTATCGCTTTGTGCCGGGCATGTCGCTCGGCTGGACCTGGGATTTTCTGCTGCCGATCAAGGTCGGCGACGTGCTGCACGTGACGTTCCGCGTCGGTTCGATGCGGGCCAGCAAGAGCCGCCAGGACTGGGGCATCGTCGTGCTGCCGTCGGAGCTGATCAATCAGGATGGGCAGGTCGTTCAACGTGGCGAACATCGCCTGATGGTGCCGCGCCGGCCGGAGGCAGCGTGATGCAGGCCCGTCCCCTCGAAGGCATTCGCGTCGTCGACTACAGCCATTTTCTTGCCGGCCCGTATGTCGGGCGCTGTCTCGCGGCGCTCGGCGCCGAAGTCATCAAGGTCGAGCGCCCGGGCGCCGGCGACGCCGGACGTCAGCATGCGACCGTGCTCGACGACCAGCAAAGCGGCTATTTCCTGCAGCTCAACATGGGCAAGCGCGGCGTGAGCGTCAACATGAAGGACGCGCGCGGCAAGGCGTTCATGCAGCGGCTGTGCGACTCGGCCGACGTCTTCATCGAGAACTATCGGCCGGGCGCGCTGGACAAGCTCGGGCTCGGCTATGACGAACTGTCGGCGCGCAATCCGGGCCTTGTCTACTGCTCGATTTCGGCGTACGGGCATACCGGTCCCGATGCGCATCGCGCCGGCTTCGGGCTGATCGCCGAAGCGAAGAGCGGGATCATGCAGATGGTCGGCACGCCCGGCGAGCGGCCGCCGCTGCTACGCATTTCGCTCGGCGACATGTACACCGGGATTCATGCGGTCGCGGCCATCAACGCCGCGCTGCTCGGGCGCGTGAAGAGCGGCCGCGGGCAGCATATCGACATGGCGCTGTACGACACGCTGGTATCGATGCACGAATATGCGGTGCAGTGCTACACGCTGCAGGGCGTGCTGCCCGAGCAGACCGGGCACGACATGCCGACCTCGACGCTCTATGGCGTGTTCCGGGCCGCCGACGGCGATCTCGTGATCGCCGCGCAAGTCGACGACGCATGGAAGCGCTTCGCGCAACTGATCGAAGCGCACGGCGGCCCGGCCGGCTTCGGCGCGGACACGCGGTTTCACGACAGCACCGGCCGCAACGCGCACCGCGCGGAAATCCTGGCGGTGGTCGAGCCGTGGGTGGCCGCGCGTTCCGTCGCGTCGGTACTGGAACTGCTCGACGGCATCGACGTGCCGTGCGCGAAGGTGCAGCGCATCGACGAGGTGTTGAACGATCCGCAGATCCAGGCCAGAGGCATGGTCGTCGAGCAGCAGCATCCGCGCTACGGGACGCTGCGCCTGCCGAACCTGCCGTTCCGGTTTTCCGATTGCGACACGACGATACGCGACGTCGCCCCCGATCTCGGGCAGCACAACGCGGAGGTCGCGCGCTCCCTCGGGTTCGATTCGGCCGAAATCGATGCGATGCAGGCCGACGGCGTCCTCTATTCAAAAGCGAGCCAACGATGACGGACCAATACGCGGTGATCGGTTATCCGATCGGGCACACGAAATCCCCGCTGATTCACGGTCTGTTCGCGCAACAGACGCGACAGGACATCCGCTATACGGCGATCGAGGGGCCGGTCGAGCCGGCAGGCGCCTTTGCTGCAGCGGTTCGCGCATTTTTCGAGGGGGGCGGCAAGGGTATCAACGTGACCGCGCCATTCAAGCTCGACGCATTCGCGATGTCCGACGAGCGAAGCGCGCGCGCGACGCTGGCGGGCGCAGCCAATGCGCTCAAGTTCGACGGCGACCGCATCTGGGCGGACAACTTCGACGGCATCGGACTGGTTCGCGACATCGAAGTCAATCTCCGGCTTCCGATGGCGGGCAAGCGCATCTTGCTGCTCGGTGCCGGCGGCGCGGCACGCGGCGCGCTGCTGCCGTTCCTCGATGCCGGGCCGGCCGAACTCGTTATCGTGAATCGCGACGTCGACAAGGCGCGCGCACTGGCCCTGGAGGTCGCCGGATGCGGAACGCTCATCGCGGGCGGCTATGCGGACCTCGCCCGGATGGGACGTTTCGACCTGGTGGTCAATGCGACGTCGGCCAGTCTGACCGGCAACCTGCCGCCTGTCCCGCCGAGCGTGTTCAGCCCGACCGGCACGGCCTACGAACTGGCCTACGGCAAGCGCCTGACGCCGTTTCTCCGACTCGCGAAAAATGCCGGCGTGCACGGTATCGCGGATGGCGTCGGCATGCTGGTCGAGCAGGCGGCCGAGGCGTTCGCCTGGTGGCGCGGCGTCCGGCCCGAGACCAGCGCGGTGATCGACCGGCTGGCCGTGCCGTTCGACTGAGTGCGCGACGGCGCGCGGCCCGCGATCCGGCTACGTCAACGCAGCGGCCGGGCCGTCGCGCGTCGTTACGCTGAACGGTCGACCGTGACGCACACGGCGCGCGAATGCCGGATGACGTGCGTGGACCGACGTGGCTCGCGCGTCGCAAGCACGCGCGCCTTCGTCGATCCAGCATTCGATTCATTGCGGCTTCCGGTACGCAATGCGGCAGCGACGAGGTTCTCCAACGGCGTCGCGAGGCGACCGAGCAGTCGCGCGAGCGCGCCGCCGTCGTCGAACAGCGCGCCGCAACCGTGCCGCAACCGTGCCGCCGGGCGCGCTTCTCATGCAGGCGACGCCGAACGCCGCACCGTCCCGCCTTTGCGATACAGCGACAGGGTCGCGAGCAGTCCGCAGCATGCGGCGAAGCTGAGCCAGTATCCGGGCGCGGCCTTGTCGCCCGTGATCTCGATCAGATAGGTCGACACCGCGGGCGTGAAGCCGCCGAAGACCGCCGTCGCGAGGCTGAAGGCCAGCGAGAAACCGGCCACGCGAACGCTGGCGGGCATGATTTCGGTCAGCGCCGCGACCATCGCGCCGTTGTACATGCCGAAGAAGAAGGAGAGCCACAACAGCACGGCCAGCATGCGGCCGAAGCTGGGGGCGGACGCAAGCCACGCGAGCGCGGGATACGACGTCACGATGGCCGCGACCGCGATGGCCACGAGAATCGGCTTGCGTCCGATGCGGTCCGACAGCGCACCGCCGACGGGCAGCCAGAAGAAATTCGACACGCCCACGCACAGCGTGACGACCAGGCTGTCCGCCGTCGACAGTTTCAGTACGGCCCTGCCGAACGTCGGCGTATAGACCGTGATGAGGTAGAACGTCGTCGTGGTCATCGCAACCAGCAGCATGCCGGCGAACACGGTGCGCCAGTTCCGCAGCATCGTCGCGACTACCTCGCGTGCACGCGGACGATGGGTGCGCGCCTTGAATTCGTCCGTTTCCTGCAGCGTTCGGCGAAGCACGAAAATGACCGGGACGATCGCGCAACCGATGAAGAACGGGATGCGCCAGCCCCATGCACCGATTTCCTGGCTCGTCAGCAGATGATTCAGCAGATAGCCCAAGGCCGCCGCGATGACGATCGCGACCTGCTGGCTGGCCGACTGCCAGCTCGTATAGAAGCCGCGGTGCCCGGGCGTCGCCATTTCCGCCAGATAGACCGACACGCCGCCCAGCTCGGCACCGGCCGAGAAGCCCTGCAGCAGGCGCCCAAGCAATACCAGCGCCGGTGCGGCGAGCCCGATCGTCGCGTACCCCGGCACGCACGCGATCAGGATCGTGCCGCTCGCCATGATCGAGAGCGTCACGATCAGGCCTTTGCGTCTGCCCACTTCGTCGATGTAGGCGCCGAGCACGATCGCGCCGAGCGGGCGCATCAGGAAACCGGCGCCGAAGACGGCAAACGTCAGCAGCAGCGACGCGAACTCGCTTGCCGCCGGAAAGAAGACCCGCGAGATGCTGGTCGCATAGAAGCCGAACAGAAAAAAATCGAACTGCTCGAGAAAATTGCCGCTGGTCACGCGCAGGACCGCGCCGAGCTTCGACGTGCGTGCGGCCGTGCCGTCCGGCGCGGTTGACGGTGAGGGATGCATGGGGTGTCTCCGTTGGATGTATGGTGCGAAGCGGCCCGAAAGCCGGACCGCTTCGGTTGGCCCGGTTCAGTCCGAGCCGAGTTGCAGGCGGTTGGCCTGGCGCTTTTCGATCGACGACTTGAGCAGCGCCGCGCAGCGGAAGATTCCGTGGGCGAATTTTCCGTACGGCAACGTTGCGAACAGCGCCATCACGATGCCGAGATGAACGGCGAGCAGCGTCGCCATCGCGCTCGTGTCGCGCCACGCGAGCAACGCCAGTCCCGATGCGCTCACGAGCATCAGCAGGGCAATGAAGCCGCGGTCCATCGGACGTTGTGCCGGATCGGTCCGCGCGGGGTCGCGCCGCAGGTTGAGCCACAGGAGGCCGGCAGGCCCGATCAGCAGACCGATTCCGCCGACGGTGCCGAGCAGCACGGGCAGGCTCAGGAACGCGTACGGCGCGTGCAGGTCCAGCGCGTAGTGATAGAAGGTCGCCACGAGCGTGGCGGCAAAGCACAGCATGAAGCCGTAGAACGTGAAGTGGTGAAACCGGCGCCGCGCGCGCGTGAACGCATCGTCCGACTCGTTGCAGCCGTCACCGTGGCCGCCGTCGAGATAGGTCAGCGCGAGCGCGTGTTTCGCCGCCTCGGCGACCGCGGGCAGGCTCGCCGTACCCGTCGACACGTCGCGCCAGAAACGCGTCACGCCGACCCCGAGCGCCAGAACGGCGAGGCCGAACACCGAGCCGAACATCGCGGCGAGCAGGTTGTGCGGAAAGATCGCATAGAAACGGCCGCCCGACGGGCCATTCAGCAGCGAGCCGTGCATCGCGACGCCGAGCATCAGGAAAAGCGCCAGCCCGATCGCGAGGGCAAGCGCGACGGCCAGGCCGTTGCGCCTGTAGAGCTGGCCCAGCGCGGCGGGCCACGCATACTCGACATACGTGTCGAGCCGGACCTGCGCCATCGCCTTCGGCACGTTCACGGCGAATTCGTGCGGCGGCGCATATTGGCACGCGTGATAGCACGCGCCGCAGTTGTGGCACAGGTTGGCCAGGTAGTTGACGTCCGCCTTCGCGAATTCGAGCCGGCGCGTCATCGCCGGAAAGACCGCGCAAAACCCTTCGCAGTAGCGGCACGCATTGCAGATCTGCATCTGGCGC
Organism: Burkholderia sp. 9777_1386; assembly: GCF_015712265.1. NCBI lineage: Bacteria > Pseudomonadati > Pseudomonadota > Betaproteobacteria > Burkholderiales > Burkholderiaceae > Burkholderia > Burkholderia sp. 9777_1386. The sequence goes on from NZ_JACCQB010000001.1 coordinate 489,843, forward strand.
GCGACTTCCGCTTCGTGGTCGGTGACGGGCACGATGCGGATCACGGCGGCGCCGCTTGCGCGTGTCGACGGCCGGCCGGCGGGCGCGAGCGCGTGGGCGTCGCGAACGTGTTCTTCAATATCGTGCATGTTGAACTCCGGTCGTTTGCGCCGCCTTGGCCGCCTCGGTGCCCGCGATACGGCCGAACGCGGTGCCGATCGACATCCCGACGCCCGCCGTGTAACCCTTGCCCAGCACGTTGCCGGCCATCATCTCGCCGGCAACGAACAGGTTGCCGCTCGGCCGTCCGCCGAAGTGGACCTGCGCGCGCTCGTTGACCTTGAGCCCGAGATACGTAAACGTGATGCCGGGACGCAGCGCATAGCCGAAGAAGGGCGGCGTATCGATCGGGCGTGCCCAGTGGGTTTTCGCGGGATGGACGCCTTCGGTGCGACAGTCGTCGAGCGTCGTGTGATCGAACGTGCCCGCCCGGCATGCGGCGTTGTACGCGCGCAGTGTCTCGACGAACGCTCGCTCGGGCAGGCTCAGCCCGCGCGCGAGTTCCGGCAACGAATCGGCGCGGACCCCGGGGAATACCGGCGGCATGAAGCGTCCGACGGCCTTGGCATCGATGATCGAGTAGGCGGTCTGTCCCGGTTGCTGCGCGACGAGGCGGCCCCAGATCGCGTAACGCTTCGGCCAGAAATCTTCGCCTTCGTCGTAGAAGCGCTGCGCATCGCGGTTGACGACGATACCGAGCGACACGCAATCGATCCGTGTGCAGATGCCGCCGTCGTAGAGCGGCGCGCGCGCATCGATCGCGACGCAATGCGACTGCGACGGGTCGCCGATCGCATCCGCGCCGGCGTCGAGCATGGCCTTGAGCAGGACGCCCTGGTTGAAGCGCGTGCCGCGGATGAGGAAATTGTCGGCGGGCCACTCGCCACGCTCGTTTTGTCCCCACGCTTCGCGCAGCCATTCGCGGTTGGATTCGAAGCCGCCCGCCGCCAGCACGCAACTGCGCGCCTCGAAGCGCCGGCTCCCGCTGCGCGCGGCGACGAAGCGCTCGCCGTCGAGCTCGATGGCGTCGACGGGCGTGTCGTAGCGAATCCGTACGCCCAGCGCTTCGGCGCTGCGGTAGTACGCGTTCACGAGCGCTTTGCCGCCGCCCATGAAGAATGCATTGGTCCGCGCCACGTGCAGTGCGCCGGACAACGGCGGCTGAAACCGCACGCCATGTGCGTGCATCCACGGACGACAGTTCGCCGACGCGCGGATCGCGAGCCGGGCCAACGCCTCGTTCGTGATGCCGCCCGTGACCTTCAGCAGGTCTTGCCAGTACTCTTCTTCCGGATAGGCGCCGACCAGCACGTCCTGCGGGCCGTCGTGCATGCAACGCAGGTTGCGGGTGTGCTGGGAGTTTCCGCCGCGCCATTCGCGCGGGGCCGCTTCCAGCAGCAGCACCGACGCGCCGGCTTCGCGCGCCATCAAGGCCGCGCACAGCGCCGCGTTGCCGCCGCCGATTACGAGAACATCGATCATCTGAGTCGTCTCCTTTGAGACGCACTCTACGGATCGGCCTCGCCTGCCGCCATCAGCGGCGCGGCAACACGTCTTCAGTTTTTGTGAAGAGGCGGCTCGCGCAGCGTGGCGCCGGGCCACCCGCCTGCCGCGACGATCTCGCGCGCGACGTCGGCGAGGACGACCCGCGCGGCGAGCCCGGCGGGCGACAACTCGTCGTCGGAGACGCTCGCGATCAGGTTCGGCCTCGTCGCGTGGGCGTCCGCGACAGGGACGCTCGCGAGCGCGGCGTTCTCGAGCCGTGCGAGCGCCGCGCCCGGTTGAATGGTTGCACCGAGCCCGCCGCGCACCGCATCCATCAACATCGCGAGGCCGTCGACTTCGGCGGCGATGTGCGGGGTAAAGCCGGTGCGGGCGAATGCGACATCCAGCAACGCGCGCAGACCATGCGGGCCGCTCGGGAGGATCAGCGGCACGGCGCCGAGGTTCGCCAGGCGGACGCGCGGCCCGTCGGGCATGCCCGGCAGGCCGGGGGCGCCGATCACGAACAGATGCTCGTCGAGCAACGGCATCACGCTCCAGCGCTGTGCGGGTTCTTCGCGAAACAGGATCGCCAGGTCGATCTGCCGCGCACTCAGCATCGCACCGAGATAGCCCGACAGGCTCTCGACCATGCGCAGCCGGACATCCGGATAGCGCCGTCGCATCGCCTGCATGAACGCGAGGCCGAGTACGCCGGTCGTACTGGGCGCAAGCCCGACGCTGACGTGCCCCGACAGGCGCGCCTGACGCGCGGCGAGCGCCGCATCGTCGACGTGGCGCAACGCGAGTTGCGCCTGTCGCCAGAATGCAAGGCCGGCGTCCGTCGGCACGACGCCCGTGGAGGTGCGTTGCAGCAGGCGCGTGGACAACTCGCTCTCGAGCCGGCTGATCTGCTGGCTCAGTGCGGACGTCACCACGCCCAGTTCCAGCGCGGCCTTGCCCATGCTGCCGTGTTCCACGACGCAGACGAAATAGCGCAGTTGCCTCAGTTCCATCGACACCTCGAATTGACTCAGCCGCGGTATTGTCGCAGCCGACGAGGCGCCGGTGGAGCGAATCGCGTCCACCCGACCCGTGGAGCGCCGCCGCAAAGACGGTCGAGCCGGCGGCACCGCGCGACACGGACGTTTCGGCTCGTCGAACGATCCGATCGCAAGGCGGCCGGCGACATGCGTGCCGGCGCGAACGCTCGTTTCAACCCGCTGCGCCTACCGGCGGTCGATGTCGGTCGCGAAGGGCGTCATGCCGGCGCGTCTTCCGCTTTCATTCGGCAAGCAGCCCGCGCGCGGCCAGGTTCGCATACAGCGCGCGCACGCCGAAGGTCCACGGCGCGATCTCCGTGCAAAGCCGCACGGTATTGACGAGTGCGCCGAGCGCGGGCGTCGAGATCGTGACACGGTCGCCCAGGTGATGCGTGAAGCCCGCGCCGGGCGCGTCGCGATCCTGGATCGGCGAGAACATCGTGCCGAGGAACAGCATGAAGCCGTCCGGGTACTGGTGATGCGCGCCGCAGGTCTGCGCGACGAGGTCGGCCGGGTCGCGGCTGATCTCGCGCATGTGGCTGATGCCGTCGAGGACGAAACCGTCGTCCGCGCCTTCGACGCGCAGCGACACGCTGCATTGCCGCACGCCGTCGAGCGTGAAGCCGTCGTCGAACAGCCGCACGAACGGGCCGATCGCGCACGAGCCGTTGTTGTCCTTGCATTTGCCGAGCAGCAGCGCCGAGCGGCCTTCGATGTCGCGCAGGTTCACGTCGTTGCCGAGCGTCGCACCCACCGGCCGGCCGTCGCTGGCGACCGCCAGCACGATCTCCGGCTCCGGGTTGTTCCATACCGACACGGGCAGCAGCCCGACGTCCGCGCCGAAGCCGACCGCGGACATCGGCTGCGCCTTGGAGAACACCTCGGCATCCGGGCCGATGCCGACTTCCATGTATTGCGACCACGCGCCGCGGCGCTCGAGTTCCGCCTTCAGGCGCAGCGCGGCTTCCGAGCCGGGCACGATCTTCGACAGGTCGGTGCCGATGGTCGCGGCGATGGTGTCGCGTACCTCGCGCGCCCTGGCCGGATCGCCGCCGGCCTGTTCCTCGATCACGCGTTCGATCAGGCTGACGGCGAACGTGACGCCGCACGCCTTGATCGCCTGCACGTCGCACGGTGCGAGCAGGTGCGTCGCGCCGGGCGTGCCGTCGAGCGCCGCCTGCAGCAGCGGTTCGACGCGGCCCAGCGATTCGCCGACGGCGGTGCGCGCGATGGCGACTGCATCGGGGCGGTCGAACAGGTCCGCGGTGGTTGGCACGGTGCGCGTGATGTCGAACACTTCGCCGCCGCGCACGGCGACGACGCTCGGGCCCGCGTGGGCGCCGTCGTGCCGCCAGACGCGGCCGATCAGCAGCGCGTGGGCGAGGTCGTGCGGCAGGCAGTCGGAAACGGAAGGAGTACGCATGGTCAGCTCGGCAAGAGTCGTGGACGGTGAAATCAGTGCGAATGGCGCGGATTGCCGCGCTGCTCGATCACCTTCAGGTACAGCGTGGCCGGTTCGAGGCAGCCGCCGGTGGACAGCTGGCCGACGAAGCGGCGATAGAGTTCCTGCCACGGCGTTTGCGCCTGCGGCACGGTGAAGCTTGCGCTCTCGCGGCGTCGCGCGAGTTCGTCCTCGTCGACGAGCACGTCGACGCTGCGGCGATTCAGGTCCACGCGCACGCGGTCGTTCGTGCGCAGCAGCGCGAGGCCGCCGCCGACCGCCGCTTCCGGCGACATGTTCAGGATCGACGGGCTGGCCGACGTGCCGCTCTGGCGTCCGTCGCCCATGCACGGCAGCGACGTCACGCCGCGCTTCACCAATTCGGCGGGCGGCGCCATGTTCACGACTTCCGAACTGCCCGGATAGCCGACCGTGCCGCAGCCGCGGATCACCAGGATGCAGCGCTCGTCGATGTCCAGCGCGGGATCGTCGATGCGCGCGTGATAGTCCTCGGGGCCGTCGAACACGATCGCGCGCGCCTCGAACGTATTCTCCGCGCCCGGTTCGGAAAGATAGGTCCGGCGGAACGCGTCCCCGACCACCGACATCTTCATGATCGCGCTGTCGAAGAAGTTGCCCGACAGCACCATGAAGCCGGCGCCATGCTTGAGCGGCGCGTCGGGCGTCCGGATCACGTCGCGGTCGGCGTCCTGCGCGGTGTCGGCGATCGCGCCGATCGCGCGACCGGATACGGTCAGGCAGTCGCGTCGCAGCAGGCCGGCCGCATCGAGCTGGCGCAGCACGGCAGGCACGCCGCCGGCGCGGTGGAAGCTTTCGCCGAGGTAGTCGCCGGCCGGCATGCAGTTGACGAGCAGCGGCACGGCTTCACCGAAGCGCTGCCAGTCGTCCAGGCTCAGCTCGACGCCCATGTGGCGTGCGATCGCGATCAGGTGCGGCGGGCAGTTGGTCGATGCGCCCAGCGCGGACGCGACGACGATCGCATTCTCGAATGCCGCACGCGTCATGATCGTCGACGGGCGAAGATCTTCGCGAACGAGCTCGACCGCGCGCTTGCCGGTCGCGTAAGCCATCTGGCCGCGCTCGCGATAGGCCGCGGGAATGCTCGCGCAGCCCGGCAGCGACATGCCCAGCGCCTCGGCCAGGCTGTTCATCGACAGCGCGGTGCCCATGGTGTTGCAATGGCCGATCGACGGGGACGAAGCCGTGGTCAGCTGCATGAAGCCTTCGTAGTCGATCTCGCCGGCCGCGAGCAGGTTGCGCGCATGCCAGATCACCGTGCCGGAGCCGACCCGCTTGCCCTCGTGCCAGCCGTCGAGCATCGGGCCGCCCGACAGCACGATCGCGGGCAGGTCGACGGTGGCCGCGGCCATCAGGCACGCGGGCGTGGTCTTGTCGCAGCCGGTCGTCAGCACCACGCCGTCCAGCGGAAAGCCGTGCAGCACTTCCACCAGCCCGAGGTAGGCGAGATTGCGGTCGAGCGCGGCGGTGGGCCGGCGGCTTTGCTCGGCCAGCGGATGCACGGGGAATTCCATCGGAATGCCGCCCGCGTCGCGGATGCCGGCCTTGGTCCGCTCGGCCAGCTCGAGGTGGTGGCGGTTGCACGGTGCCAGGTCGCTGCCCGTCTGCGCGATGCCGATGACGGGGCGGCCCGACTGCAGTTCCTCGCGCGTCAACCCGTAGTTCATGAAGCGCTCGACATAGAGCGCGGTCATGTCGGCGTGCGCGGGGTCGTCGAACCATTCCTGGCTGCGCAGGCGGCGAGCGGTGTGTGACATGGCAGGCTGTCTCCTAAGGGGCCTTTCTCATTTTGCGTGCCGGATAGTTACCGGTAACATCGGTGGGATGTTAGCACGGGGTTTTTGCATCGCGGAAGGGATTTCGTGCGCGATTTCGTGCGCGAGTGGCGCAGCAGAGGGCGGCGGAAACCGGTACGGAGCCGCGCATCCCGCGGGTCGGGATGCGCGCGGGCGCCGGCCGTCAGGCGCTTTCCCGCGGGATGATCGTGTAGTCGATACGAATGCTTTTCGATTCGGTCCGCTCGCCGCCGTCGCGCGCCTGCAGCGCCGCCAGCAACGCTTCGCCGGTGCGCAGCCCGATACCGTACGCATCGACCGACACGGTCGTGATGGTCGGATGGCAGCAGGTTGCCACTTCGAAGTTCCCGAAGCCGGCCACCGCGATGTCGGCGGGCACGGCCAGCCCGCGCCGATGACATTCCATGATCGCGCCGAACGCCGACATGTCGCTCACGCACATCACCGCATCGGTATCCGGCCATTGCGCCAGCAGGGCCGCCATCGCCGGGCCGCCGTGGCTCATCGTGATCGGCGATTCGCCCAGCCGCACGACGCGCGGTTCGCCGAGCCCCAGCGCCTTGATCTCCGCCTGGTAGCCCTTGAGCCGGTCCAGGCCGCGGCGATCCAGTTCGCTCGCGCCGACCAGAAAGCCGATGCGCCGATAGCCGCGCTCGGCGAGGTGCCGCACCATCGCACGGGCGGCGCGCACGTTCGAGAAGCCGACGGCGGTGTCGATCGGGCGGGTGGGCAGGTCCCACATCTCGACCACCGGAATCGCCGAGCGCTCCAGCACCTTGCGCGTCGCGTCGGTGTGCTGCGCCCCGGTCAGCGCGATGCAGCGCGGCTGGTGCCGCAGCATCGAGCGCACCAGCCGTTCTTCCCGTTCGAGGTCGTAGTCGGTATCGCCGAGCAGCAACTGCAGGCCATGCGGTTCGAGCGCATCGGTCAGCCCGCGCACGGTGTCCGAGAAGTTCGAACTCGACAGCGACGGCACCAGCACCGCGACGAACTCCGAGCGCCCCGACGACAGCGCGCCGGCGGCCGCGTCGGCCACGTAGCCGAGCTGCTCGATGGCCTCGCAGACCCGTGCGCGCGTCTCGGCGGCCACGCTGTGCCCGGCGAGCACGCGCGACACGGTCATCTTCGAGACGCCGGCGAGGCGCGCTACGTCGGACATGCGGGGCGGCCCGGCAGGCCGGACGGCGGTGGGACTGGGCATCGGAATCGCGATCGTGAGAAGGCCGGAAAGGCTACATCATACCGGTGCGGCGTACCGGGCAGGCCGGCCGACGCTCGCCCGTCGCGGCGACGCCCGTACTAGGGAAACCACGCGTGCGGCGGACCTTGTACGCGCCGGTCGCAGCGTGCTACCTTCCGGTGTGTTACCGGTATCAGTGTGCCGATCGCTCCCGTCGCCTCGCCGGCTTTTTTTTGCCACGGAATGTTATCGGTAACATCGATGCGTCAGAGGACTCGCCGGTACGAAGAAGACCTACACGAACAGCAACCATCTTGAGACAGCCCATGTCATGCGCAATTGAAATCCGGCTGCCAACGCTCGCCAGTGCGAGCGATGGCGTTGAGCGTGATGAGCAGCTTGCGCATGCATGCGACGAGGGCGACCTTC